>LJNT01000115.1 GCA_001314685.1 Rhodobacteraceae bacterium HLUCCA09 | reverse complement strand
ATTCAACGCCACGCACCAACGCTGTCGCGTTCACTGGATGAGGAATGCGCTCGCCCATGCCCCGGCCAAGCAGCGGACAGCCGTGGCCGCGATGCTGAAAACGATCTTCGCCCAGGAGAACAAGGCGGATGCCGGAGCCCAGCCGTCGACCTGGAAAACGGACTTGGCAAGATCGATCCCGATGGTGGTCGGCTCGGCCGCCGTCTCGATCATCGCGCCGCTGTTCCCGCTGGTGCTGATCTTCCAGCGCCAGATCGTCAGCGGGCTGACCGCGGGGCGGTGGCGGGGTAAGGAAGGCGAGCCGGGTAGCCCGGAGCGACCTGGAGGAAAGAGACATGACGATCGAATACCTCAAGTGCGGCGGCGACCCTCATCGCCCGCCGGGCCGGCCCGCTGGAAGGGGCGGCCGACGCCATGCGCGGCGCGGGCTGGCAGGCCGAGCCGCGCGCCTGCGACGTGACAGACATCGCCGCGCTGCCCGGCCTGTTCGCGCCCCCCTGCAACGTGGTGGTGAACTCTGCCGGCCCCAACCCGCCACGGCCCCGCGCTCGGGACGGACCCGGCCGAGTACGACGCGGTGATGGCGGTCGACCTGCGGGCGGCGCATTTCCTGTCGGTCGAGGCGGCCCGCGCGCTGCACGAGGCGGGCAGGCCCGGCTCGATCATCCACGCCTCCAGCCGGATGGGACGTGTCGGCGGGCCGGAGCGCTCGGTCTGTTGCGCGACCAAGCACGGGCTCGAGGGCATGGTGAAGGCCATGGCGATCGAGTGGGGCGGCATCGGCATCCGGATCAACACGGTCTGCCCCACCTTCATCCGCACCCCGCCCGGCGAACAGACGCTGGCCGACCCCGACAAGCGCGTGGATCGAGAGCAAGATCAAGCTCGGCCGCGTGGGCGAGGTCGAAGAGGTGATGGGCGCGGTCGTCTTCCTCACCTCCGACGCCGCGGCGCTCGTTACCGGCTCGGCGCTGATGATCGGCGGCGGGTGGACGGCGGAGTGATGTCGGAAAAGGTCTCCGCCGGGCACGTCGCCGGGGTCAGCCGGTCGGCGGTCAGCCGTGTCTTCACACCCCGCGCCTCGGTGTCGAAGGCGACCGCCGAGAAGGTCCGCAAGGCGGCGGCCGAGCTCGGCTACCGGCCCAACGTGCTGGCACGCTCGCTCATGACCGGGCGGTCGCGCATCATCGGCCTCGTGGTCGCCCACCTCGAGAACTACTTCTCCCCCGAGGCGCTGGATAAGCTGCGCGCGGCCCGGAGACCAGGAGGAGAGACATGCAGACCGACATGCTCGACCGGACCGTCGAGGTGACGCCGCCCGAGATGGAGGAGCGGATCGTGCGCTACGGCGAGCTCGCGCCCTGCCGCACCGCCTTCATCGACGCGCACACGCCGGGATCGGACAGCAAGGAGAACTTTACCATCATCGGCGGCGGCGTGTCCGAGGCCGCCGACCAGCACAGTGCACATCCAGCTGCCACACGGCTTCAACATCGGCGCGGCGGGCCAGCCGCCCCATTGCCGCAACTCGCTGCACAGCCACCGCACGGCCGAGGTGGTCTTTGTGCTTTCCGGCCGCTGGCGCTTCTTCTGGGGGCGCTGGGGCACGGCGGGCGAGGTGGAGCTCACCCCCGGCGACACGATGCCGTTGCCCGAGGCCCTGCCGCACGCGGCCGTGCCCGGCATGACCGGCGAGGCCGCGCTTTACCACGTCGTCGCCATCGACGACCCCGCCGGCCCGGCACGGCGGGGCTGACATTGGGGGGGCTGACATGGCGAGGCTGAAAGCCTCACCCGACGCCATCCGCGGCGTCTACGAGCGGCAGGCAGCAGCCTACGACGCGCAGCGCTCCCGTGCGCTGTTCGAGGCCCGCTGGCTCGCCCGCTTCGCCGCGCGCCTGCCTGCGGGCGGCCGGGTGCTCGATCTCGGCTGCGGCGCCGGAGAGCCCATCGCGCGCTGGTTCATCGCCGAGGGCTTTGACGTGACCGGCGTCGACTTCTCGACCGCCATGCTGGAGATCGCCCGCGCCCGCTGGCCCGACGGCGACTGGCGCGAGGCCGACATGCGCACGCTCGACCTCGGCGAGACGTTCGACGGCCTCATCGCGTGGGACAGCTTCTTTCACCTCTCTCCCCGCGATCAGCGCGCCTGCATCGCGCGGATGGCGGGGCACCTCGCGCCGAACGGCTCGCTCCTGCTCACTGTCGGGCCCGAGGCTGGCGAAGCCCAGGGCACCGTGGGCGGCGAGCCGGTCTACCACGCCTCGCTCTCGCCCGCGGGCTACGCCGCCTGCCTCGAGGAGAACGGCCTGCGCCTGACCGGCTTCCTTGCCGACGACCCCGAAACCGACCGCCACAGCGTGCTGATGGCGCGCAAGACCTGAAAAGACGACCATGCCCATTCTCGCCACCCATGTCGGCTCCCTCCCCCGCTCGCAGGAGGTGGTCGACTTCATCTTCGCCCGCGAGAGGGGCGAGCCCTACGACCCGGCCGCGTTCGACGCCTGCATGGCGCGGGCCGTGTCGGAGACGGTGCGCCGGCAGGTCGAGACCGGCATCGACATCGTGTCGGACGGGGAAACCTCGAAGATCTCCTACGCGACCTATGTCAAGGATCGCTACACCGGCTTCGCCGGCGACAGCCCGCGCAACGCACCGGCCGACCTCAAGCTGTTCCCGAGCTTCCTCAAGCGCATCGCCGAGTCGGGAGGCACGCCGAAATACGCGCGGCCGACGTGCGTGGGCGAGGTGCGCTCGAAGGGCCAGGGCGAACTGGAGAAAGACATCGCCAACCTCACCGCGGCGATGGCCGAGCACGGCACGACACGCGGCTTCATGAACGCGGCCTCCCCCGGCGTCATCTCGCTCTTTCTGCAGAACGACCACTACGCGACCCGCGACGCCTACCTCGCTGCGCTCGCCGACGCGATGCAGGGGGAGTACGAGGCGATCGTCGCCGCCGGCCTCGACCTGCAACTCGACTGCCCCGACCTCGCCCTGTCGCGCCACATGCTGTTCACCGACCTCTCGGACGAGGAGTTCGTGACCATCGCCGAGGGGCACGTCGAGGCGCTGAACCACGCCTTGCGCAACATCGACCCGGCGCGCGTGCGCATCCACATCTGCTGGGGCAACTACGAGGGCCCGCATGTCTGCGACATCGACATGGACAAGGTGTTCGGCACGCTGATGAAGGCGCGCGCCCGCTTTGTCCTGTTCGAGACGTCGAACCCCCGCCACGCTCACGAGTGGACGGTGTTCCGCGACCGGCGGGCCGAGATCCCCGACGACAAGGTGCTGGTGCCGGGCGTCGTCGACACCACGACCAACTTCGTCGAGCACCCGCGGATCGTGGCGCAGCGGCTGGAGCGGTTCGCCGACATCGTGGGCGCGGACCGTGTCATCGCGGGGTCGGATTGCGGCTTCGGCACCTTCGCGGGCTTCGGCGCGGTCGATCCCGAGATCGCGTATGCCAAGCTCGCGTCGCTGGCCGAGGGGGCGAGGCTCGCCTCGGCATGACGCCCCTCGTCCTGCTGCCCGGCATGATGTGCGACGCGGGCCTCGTCTCGCCGCAGATCGCGGCGCTGTCGGGCGCGCACGCGATCCACTGCGCGCCCGTCGGCGGGCACGAGCCGATGGGGGCGCTGGCGGCCGAAGTGCTGGCCCATGCCCCCTACCGCTTCGCGCTGTGGGCCTGTCGATGGGCTGCATCATGGCGATGGAGGTGTTGCGGCAGGCGCCGGAGCGCGTCGACGGCTTCGCGCTGATGGATACCAACCCGCTGGCCGAGACGGCAGAGGTGCAGGCCCGCCGCGTCCCCCAGATCGAGGCGGTGCAAGCGGGCGACCTGCGCCGCGTGATGCGCGACGAGAGGAAGCCCACCTACCTCGCCGACGGGCCGGGGCGGCAGGCGATCCTCGACCTGTGCATGGAGATGGCCGAGGAGCTGGGGACGGGCGTCTTCGTGCGCCGGTCGCGCGCCCTGCGCGACCGGCCCGACCAGACCGAGACGCTGCGCGCCGTTCACGGCCCGGCGCCGATCCTCTGCGGACGGCACGAGGTGCCCTGCCCCGCCTCGCGCCACGAGCTGATGCACGAGCTGATGCCCGGCTGCAGGCTGGCGATCGTGGAATAAGCCGGGCACCTGACCTCGCCCCAGCCGAGGAGGCGGCAGAGACGATCCGCGCCCGGCGGATGGACCATTACCGCGCCATGGCAAAGGTGCCCGCGCCCGCGATCGCCGTGATCGAGGATCTCGACTGGCCCGACCGCGTCGGCGCCACCCTGGGGTGGTTGCCGATCACCTGCTCCAGCGTCTCCTGCGCGAGCTTGATCGAGTCGTCGTAGCCGATGCCCAACACGAAATCGACGCGCCGCGTCTCCGAGGCGGTGGTGTTGATGATGACGTCGCCCCAGACCTTCGGGTTGGGGATCACGATCACCTGGTTGTCGGGCGTCGTCACCGTGGTCGAGACGACCGAGACCTTCTGCACCGTGCCACCCACGCCCGCGACGGTGACGTAATCGCCCTCGTCGAAGGGGCGTTTGACCATGACCATCAACCCCGCGGCGAGATTGCCCAGCGTGTCCTGCAGCGCGAAGGCCGCGATGAACGAGGCGCCGCCGACCAGCGCGAAGAGGGGCGTGATGTTCACCCCCAGCGCGGCCAGCATCACCATGAGCCCCACCGCGATGACCAGCCAGTAGACGACCATGGCGAGGAAGCCGCGCAGGAGCTTCGAGAGGTTGGGCACCCGGTCGAAGGTGCGCCGCGCCCAGGCGCGCACGATCTTCGCGACGATCAGGAGGCCGAGGAGCGAGCCGAGGGTGACGGCGACCCGCAGGGCGAGCTGGATCCCGCCCTCGGGCGAGACGAGCCAGTTGAGCACGTTCGACACGATCTCTTCGCGCTCGAGGGTGGCCGTCTCCTCGAGCGCAATTGCTGATCGGTAGATGCGAAGCGAAGCGATTAGCGCGGCGTCACCGCCCTTGGCCTCGAGGCTCGACACCACGGCGGCCTAGCGCTCGAAAATGGCGCCGCGCGCCTCCATGAGCGCGGTGCGGCGCTCCACATCGGCCTCGCTCGCCGCGCCGTCGGCGGCGCGCACGGCGAGGCTCTGCTCGACCACGGCAAGCGTTGCGTCGCGGGCATTGGCGCGCCACGCCTCCGCCAGCGCGGTCAGTTCGTCGACCGTCAGCGGCACGAGGCGCAGGCGCAGGCGCAGGTCGTCCAGCGGGATCGCGGGGTCGTCGAGTCCCTCGGCAAAGGCCGGTGCCTCGGCGGTTGCGCCGGCCGCCTCCGCGGGCGCCGTCTCTGCCGGCGCGGGCCCGTCTCGCGTGCGTCCGGAGGGGACGCGTTCTCTCGGCGCTGAAATCGTGATCGGCGTGCCGCTTTCAATGTCGCAATGACACCCCACGTCGTCGTGCATGAGCCTGCGTGCGCGACGCCGGGCGCTAGCTTCGTGCCTGCGGTCAGGGCCGCCTGCGCCCCTTGGGGCGGCGACGGATGGACGACCGGAACGCGGCCGCGACGCAGGCCTGGATGGGCGGGGGGACGCCTGGAGACGTCATGGCGCGGGGGGGCGCCGACCGTGGGAGGAGACGCGGAATGACGATGACGATTCTCGAGCGCGACCTGAGCTTCGCCGTCCTGCCGATGGGCGACGGGGGCGACCGGCCCGGCGAGTTCGGCAACACCATGCGGGCGCATCCGCTCGCGCGGCAGGAGTTGCCCTTCGATCCGCGCTACACGCTCTACAACCGGCGGCTCACGGCGATGTCGATGGGCGCGGTGCCGGCCGACGAGGCGTATTGGCGCCTGCGCCGCAACGCGATCCTGCGGCACACCGCCGAGCTGCCGATCGAGATCGCCGGCCCCGACGCGGTGCGCCTGCTCAACCTCGTCTTCACCCGCGACGTGGGCAAGACGCGGGTCGACCGCTGCAGCTACCAGATCGCCTGCTATGACGACGGCGGCATGATGCTCGACGGCATTCTCGTGCGGCTGGCGGAAGACCGGTTCTGGTACGGGCAGGCCGACGGCGACCTGACCGACTGGATGCGCGCCCATGCCCGCGGCATGGACGTGAAGGTGTTCGACCCCGACATCTGGATCAGCCAGGTGCAGGGGCCGGAGTCGCTGCGCATACTCGCCGAGGCCATCGACGGCCCCTACCCCGACCGCTTCCGCTATTTCGACGCGGCCCGCGTCACCATCGCGGGCCAGGAGGTGGTCGTCACGCGCTCCGGTTTCACCAACGAACTGGGGTGGGAGGTCTATCTCGGCCCCGGCATCGACATCGCGGCGGTCGGCGCGCGGCTTCTGGAGACCGGCGCGCCCCACGGCATGATGCCCGTCGCCATCGGCGGCGCGCGGCGGATCGAGGCGGGGCTGCTGAATGCCGGCTCAGACTTCGACGCCTCGGTGACGCCCTTCGCCGCGGGCCTCGGCGGCATGGTCGACCTGGCCAAGCCCGACTTCATCGGCAAGTGCGCGCTCGGGGCCGCCGACCGGCGCCAGCGGACATGGGGCCTGCGCATTCCCGGCGGCGTCGCCCGGATCGGCGACACGCTCTGGCATGGCGGGGTGCCCGCGGGCCGGGTCTGCTCGACGGCGTGGTCGCCTTACCAGATGTGCGGCGTGGCGATCGTCCGTCTCGAGGACCCCGCTCTCGGCCCCGGCACCGCGCTGGAGGTGGCCTGCGGCGACGGAGAGGTCCGCCCGGCCGAGACCTGCGCGCTGCCGATGTACGACCGCGAGCGGAAGATCCCGCGCGGCCTCGCCACCGAGCGTCCGGAGCGGCAGTAGGGGCGCGCAGGCAGGGTCAGACGCGCTGGCCGCTCTCGGCGAAGTGCATCTCGTCCCGCGGCTCCCAGGCGATGCCGCAGGTGGCGCCCTCTTCGGGGATCGGGTGCGCGCCGTCCTGCCGGACGGTGATCGCCTGCCCGTCGAGCGTGCGCAGGTGGATCAGCGTCTCCGCGCCCAGCGGCTCGGCATAGGCCACCGTGCCGCCGAGATCCGTCTCGGCCTCCGGCACGATCCGCACATGCTCGGGCCGGATGCCGAGCCGCGCGCCCTTCGCCCTGCGCCCGAGCCGCGCGGCGTCGAGAAAGTTGGTGGGCGGCGAGCCGATGAAGCCCGCGACGAACTCGGTCTTCGGGTTCGAGTAGACGTCGAGCGGCCGTCCGATCTGGTCGGCGCGGCCCGCGTTCATCACCACCATCCGGTCGGCCAGCGTCATCGCCTCGACCTGGTCGTGGGTGACGTAGAGCGAGGTCACGCCGAGCTCGCGCTGGAGCGTCTTGATCTCGAGCCGCATCTGCACCCGCAGCTTGGCGTCGAGGTTCGACAGCGGCTCGTCGAACAGGAACACCGCGGGCTTGCGCACGATGGCGCGGCCCATCGCCACCCGCTGCCGCTGCCCGCCCGACAGCTCGCGCGGGCGGCGCTTGAGGTAGGGCTCGAGCTGCAGCATCCCGGCCGCGGTCGCCACGCGCCGGGCGATCTCGTCCTTCGGCGTGCCGGCGATCTTCAGCCCGTAGGCCATGTTGTCGAAGACCGACATGTGCGGGTAGAGCGCGTAGTTCTGGAACACCATGGCGATGTCGCGGTCCATCGGCTCGGCCTCGTTGACGCGGGCGCCGTCGATGCGAATCTCGCCCTCGGTCACGCTCTCCAGCCCCGCCACCATCCGCAGCAGGGTGGACTTGCCGCAGCCCGAGGGGCCGACGATCACGATGAACTCGCCGTCGGCGATGTCGAGATCGACGCCGTGGATCACCTGCGTCTTGCCGAAGGCCTTGCGGACGTTGTCGAGGGTGACGGTGGCCATGGTTACTTCTCGCTTTCCACGAGGCCGCGGATGAACAGCCGCTGCATGCCGATCACCACGACCACCGGCGGGATCATGGCGAGGATGGAGGTCGCCATGATCACGGGCCAGTTTGCGATGTCGTCTCCGCTGGGGAACATCTGGCGGATGCCCATGACGATCGTGTTCATCGACGGGTCGGTGGTGATCAGCAGCGGCCACAGATACTGGTTCCAGCCGTAGATGAAGAGGATGACGAAGAGCGCGGCCATGTTGGTGCGGCTCATCGGCAGCAGGATGTCGAAGAAGAAGCGCATGGGCCGCGCCCCGTCGACGCGCGCCGCCTCGGCCAGCTCGTCGGGCACGGTCATGAAGAACTGCCGAAACAGGAACGTGGCCGTGGCCGAGGCGATGAGCGGCAGGATCAGGCCCGAATAGCTGTTCAGCATGCCGAAATTGGCCACCACTTCGTAGGTGGGCACGATCCGCACCTCGACGGGCAGCATCAGCGTCAGGAAGATCAGCCAGAAGAAGACGCGCCGCCCGGGAAACCGGAAATAGACGATGGCGAAGGCCGAGAGCAGCGAGATGACGATCTTGCCCAGCGCGATGCCCAGCGCCATGACCGCCGAGTTCGCCAGCATCAGCGCCACCGGCGCGTTGATCCCCGAGATGAGCGCGCGCGAGTAGTTCTCCCACAACTGGTCGCCGGGCAGCAGCGGCATCGGCGGGCGCACGATCGCCTGCTGCTCGACCGTCGAGGCGACGAAGGCGAGCCAGATCGGGAAGAAGATGAAGGCGACGCCGACGATCAGCCCCAGATGGGTCAGCCAGAGGCCGGCGCCGCGCCGCTCGACCATGCCGTCGGGCAGGGGACGGGCCGGGCGGCCCGTTCCGCGCTTCGGCGCGACTTCGGCGGCGAGGGGGTCGCGGTCGGTCAATAATGCACCCTCCGCTCGATGTAGCGGAACTGGATGATGGTCAGGATCGACACCAGCACCAGGAGCACGACGGACTGTGCCGCCGACGAGCCGAGGTCCTGCCCCACGAAGCCGTCGGAATAGACCTTGTAGACGAGGATCGTCGTGGCCTGCTGTGGCCCGCCGGAGGTGATCGTGTGGATCACGCCGAACGTCTCGAAGAAGGCGTAGACGATGTTGACCACGAGCAGGAAGAAGGTCGTGGGCGACAGCAGCGGGAAGACGATGGTGCGGAATCGCGTCCAGAAGCGGGCGCCGTCGATCGCCGCCGCCTCGATCACGGAGCGGGGGATCGCCTGCAGCCCGGCGAGGAAGAACAGGAAGTTGTAGCTGATCCGCCCCCAGGCCGAGGCGACCACCACGAGGCCCATCGCCTCGCCGTCGTTCAGCACGTGGTTCCAGTCGTAGCCGAGCAGGCCCAGATACCACGTCACCACCCCGACGCGGGTGTTGAACATGAACAGCCAGAGCACGCCGGCGACGGCCGGGGCCACGGCATAGGGCCAGATCAGCAGCGTCCGGTAGGTGCCCGAGCCCTTGATCAGCCGGTCGGCCAGCACCGCCAGATACAGTGCCACGCCCATCGAGACGGCGGTGACAAGGATCGAGAAGACCGCCGTGGTGACGAAGGAGGCGCGGTAGAACGGATCGTCGAACAGGAAGCGGAAGTTGTCGAGCCCGACATACTGCATCGACAGGCCGAACGGGTCGGGGATGAACAGAGATTGCCAGACGGCCTGCCCCGCCGGGTAGAAGAAGAACACCGCCGTGATGACGATCTGCGGTGCCACCAGCAGAAGCGGCAGCCAGATCCCCTTGAAGGTGACGCGCTTTTCCATGACCTCGGCTTGTCGACGCAAGCGCGCCCCGGGGCAAGCCCCGGGGCGCGGTCCGAAATTATCGGCTCAGTTCGCGGCCTGCTCGAAGCGGCGCAGCAACTGGTTGCCGCGCTCGACCGCCGAGTTCAGCGCCTCCTCGGCCGTCTTGTCGCCGGCCCAGACGCCTTCGAGCTCCTCGTCGATGATCCCGCGGATCTGGTCGAACGAGCCCAGGCGCAGGCCCTTGGAGTTGGCCGTCGGCGCCTTGGCGGTCATCTGGATCACCGCGATGTCGGTGCCCGGGTTCTCCTCGTAGAATCCCTGCTCTCGGGTCAGCTCGCCCGCGGCCGAGGTGATCGGCAGATAGCCCGTGTCCTGGTGCCACTTGGCCTGGATCTCGGGCGAGGCGAGGTAGTTGAAGAACTCCGCGACGCCCGCGAATTCCGCGTCGTCGTGGCCCGCCATCACCCACAGCGAGGCGCCGCCGATGATCGTGTTCTGCGGGGCGCCCTCGACACCCTCCCAGTAGGGCAGCGGGCGCACGTCGAAGTCGAACTCGGCCTCGGCCGCGATGCCGGCATAGCCCGCCGAGCTTTCGGTGAAGAGCGCGCATTCGCCGCCGCGGAAGTTGCCGCCCGCCTCGTTGCGGCGGCCAGCATAGACGAACTTGCCCTCGTCCGCCCACTCGCCGATCTGGGCGATGTGCTGGATCTGCACGGGACCGTTGAAGGCGAGCTCGGTGTCGGTGCCGCCGAAGCCGTTCTCCATCGTGGCGAAGGGCACGTCATGGTAGGCTGACAGGTTCTCCAGGTGGATCCAGCTCTGCCACGAGGTGGTCATCGGGCAATCGAGGCCGGCCTCGGCGAGTTGATCGACGACCGCGTCGACCTGCTGCCACGTCGACAGGTCGGTGTCGGGGTCGACGCCGTTGGCCTCGAGCAGGTCGCGGTTGACCCACAGGACGGGCGTCGACGAGTTGTAGGGCATCGACAGCATCCGGCCGTCCGACGTGGTGTAGTAGCCGGTCACCGAGGAAATGTAGGCGCCGGGGTCGAACTCCTGCCCGCCCATCTCCATCACCTCGTAGACCGGCTTGATCGCGCCCTCGGCCGCCATCATCGTGGCGGTGCCGACCTCGAACACCATCATGACATGCGGCTGCTCGCCGGCGCGGAAGGCGGCGATGCCGGCGTTCAGCGTCTCGGAATAGTTGCCCTTGTGGCTCTGGACGACGACGTAGTCGTTCTGGCTGGCGTTGAAGCCCTCGACCTGCTCGGCCAGCAGCTCGCCCAGCCGCCCGGTGAAGGCGTGCCAGAACTGGATCTCGGTCTGCGCGAAGGCCGCCCCGGTCGAGCCGAGCGTCGCGGCCACCGCGAGCGTCGATACTGCGTATTTCATTGTTAGCCTCCCTGTTTGGCTGTTGCTGATCCTGCACGGACGGGCCCGGACCCGCCTCCGGCGCCCCCTGTACACCGCGCAACATCACGAATTTACGACGCTTCGGCGCGTGCCGCAGCGTATCGCCGCCGTGCCGTCGCGTCTTCCCGAAGGCACGCCGCGCGGCGCCGGGCGGGCGGGGCTAGCCCGCATCGAGCAGGCGCCCGAGAGGAGAGTCTGCGTTGCGCGCCTCCTTTTCCAGCCGCCGCAGCAGCGCGGCGAGCTCCGGCTCCTGCACGCGGCGCGCGGCGGCCTCGGGCGAGAACCAGCGCCGCTTGCGCTCGCCGCGCTCCTTCCACGTGCGCTTCAGCTTCTCGACCCGCATCGGGTAGACGCGCACCCGGCAGCACAACACCGATCCGTCGTCGAGCCGCTTGTCGTAGGAGTATTCCCCGATACCCTCCCGGCCGACGAAGCCCCTGGCGCCGGCCTCTTCCAGCGCCTCGATCTCGGCGGCCTGCCAGGGCTTGGCATCGTCCATCAGCCAACCCTTGGGCACGATCCAGCGGCCCGTGTCGCGCGACGTGATCATCAGGACGGTGAGCCGGCCCTTCTTGTCTCGCGCGATGGGGAGCGCCGCCGTCTGATGCCAGTCTCGACACATGCGCATCGCCTTGCCGCACCTCCCGCCTCGCCGGGATCATACCGCCCGACTTTGGAAACAGCGCAGTTATGCCGCCAGTGCGCCCGCCAATCAACAACAAGTGTTGCAATGATTGGGATTTCCCACAATTTCTCCACGCGAGGGGTGTGACGGCGATGGACGAGACAGCGATTTCCGACGGCGAGCCGGTGCATCCGCGCCTGCGCAAGGACGAGCGCCGCGCGCAGATCGTGCTGGAGCTGCGGCTGCGCCCGCACGTCCGGATCGGCGAACTGGCGCGGCGCTTCGGCGTCTCGGCCGAGACGGTGCGCCGCGACGTCGAGGCGCTTTCGGCCGAGGGGCTCGTCTCGCGCTCGCACGGCGGGGCGACGGCGCGGGCGCATGGCCGCTACCCCGGCCTCGACGAGCGCAGCGCCGCGCGGGTGGCCGAGCGCGAGCGGATCGGTCGGCGCGCGGCCGAGCTCGTGCGCCCCGGCGAGACCGTGATGGTCGATTCCGGCTCGACTACGCTGCAATTCGCCCGTTTCCTCGCCTATCGCGGCACGCCCTGCACCGTGATGACCAACAGCCTGCCCATCGCCATGACGCTGGGCCACGCCGACGCCGACGTGATCCTCTGCCCCGGCGACTACCTGCCGGACGAGGCGGCGACGATCGGCACCGAGGCGGTGGATTTCCTGGAGCGGCACCGGGCCGACCGCTGTATGATCGGCGCCTCGGGGCTGACCGCGGACGGCCCGGTCGAGGCGGTGCGCGGGTTCGTGGCGATCAAGCGGGCCATGATCCGCCGCTGCGGCGAAGCGCATCTCCTCGTCGACAGCGAGAAGTTCGACCGTCCCGGTCTCGCCACGGTCGCCCCCCTGCGGGATCTCGCCTCGGTGGTGGTCGATGCTCCGCCGGGGGCCGCCCTGCGCGCCGCGCTCGAGCGCGCCGGGGTGGGGCTGCTGCCGGCCGAGTGAGCGCGGCGGCGGCGCCCTCCGCTCAGCGCCCCGTGAGCACCGCGCTCGGGTTGCGCTCGAGCCGCCGGGCGAGCGAGCGCACGGCCTCTGCCGCGCGGCTGACCTCGCGCAGCGCCGCCTGCGCCTCGCGGTTGAGGCGGCCCGTCTCGCCCAGCGTCGCCAGAACCGCCTCGGCCTGGCCCAGCACCGACGCCGTCCGGTCGACCAGCGCCGGAAGGTCTTGCGCCGTCGCGGCCACATCGTCGGCGGCGCGGCGGGCCGAGGCGAGCGTCTCGTTGACGTTCTCCACCGTGCCGCCCGCGCGCAGCTCGGCCAGCGCCGCCTCGACCTCGCGCAGCGCGTCGCCCAGCTGGCCCGGCAGGGCGCGCGCGCCCTCGGTGCCGAGCACCTGCCGCGCCGCCTCGGCCAGCGCCGTCACCTCGCCCACCAGCGCCTCGACCTCGAGCGTCTCGGCGCGCGCCGCCACCGCGTCGAGCCGCTCGACCAGCTCCGGCACGCCCTCGACCGAGACGCTGACGTCCTCGGCCGCCTCGGCCGCGGCATCGAGCGCAGCGTTAAGGCGGTCGACCGCCCCCTCCGACTCGATCCGGGCGAGCACGGCGCGGGCGTCGGTGGTGGCGGCGCCGAGCGAATCGAGCGCCGAGCCGAGCTGGCCGGGCAGCGCCTGCGCCGCCTCGGTGCCGACGATGGCGCGCGCATCGGACAAGAGCGCATCGGCCTGCGCCACAAGCTCCGGCAGCGCGAGCCCCTCGGCCTGAGCGGCGACGGTGTCGATCCGCTCGATCAGCGCGGGCACCCCCTCGACCGCCGCGCTGACGTCGCCCGCGGCGGTGCCGGCCTGCTCCAGCGCGACCGTGACGCGGGCCACCGTGTCCTCGGTGCGGACCCGCGACAGCAGTGTTTCGGCCTCGCCCACCGCACGGTCGAGCGCGGCGAGCGTCTCCGAGAGCTGCCCCGGAAGCGCCTGCGCCGCCTCGGTGCCGATCAGGCCGCGCGCGTCCGTCACCAGAGCGCCGGCCGCGTCGACCAGCTCCTTCAGCGCCAGGTCCTCGGCCTGCGCGGCGACGCCGGTCAGCCGCTCCACCAGCTCGGGCACGCCCTCGGTCGCCGTTCCGACCTCCTCGGCGGCGAGGCCCGCCCGCTCCACGGCGTCGACCACGCGGGCAACGCCCTGCCGCTCTTCCAGGTCGGCGAGCGCTGCGCGCAGGTCGGTGGCGATGCCGCCCAGCTGCTCGGGCAGTGCCTGCACCGCCTCGCTGCCGACGACGGCGCGGATCTCGTCGACCAGCCCCACGACCTCGCCGCTCGCGCGCTGGATCTCGCCGTCCTCGACCAGCGCGCGGGCGCTCTCGAGGAAGCCCGCCGCGTTGTCGAGCACGTCCTCGATGGGCAGCGCCTCGACCCGGGCGATCAGGCCCTGCGCGGCACCTGCCACGTCCTGCACCTCGGCGGGCGCCGTGGGCAGCACGGGAAACGGCTGCGCCCCGCGGTCGAGCGCGGCCGAACCGGTATCGTCGAGCTCGACCAGCTCCACCTTCAGCCCGCCGGTGAAAAGCGAGGCGTTGGTCAGCCGGGCGCGCAACCCTTCCCTCACCCGCTGCGCGAGGAAGTCGAGCACCTCCTCGCGCGCCTCTTCGGCCCCGTCCTCGGCCACATCGCCCATCGTCAGGTCGTCGAGCCGGATCGACAGCGTCGCAACCAGCCGCACCCGCCCGTCGCCGAAGCGCTCGGGGTCGACGGTGGCCGACAGATCCACCACCTCGCCGATCTCGAGGCCCCGAAGGGTGACGGCGGCGCCTGTCGACAGGCCGGCCACGTTGTCCTCGAACACCGCCGTCACGTTGAGGCGGGGCGCGTTCGCCTCGTTCGTGGCGAACACCGAGGCGACGGCCGCCTCGCGGTTGGGGTAGATGTCGAAGGCCGCGCCTTCGGGCACCGGCTCGCCCCCCGACACGACCACCTCGAAGGCGAGCCCGCCCCGCACCAGCGACGACAGGGAGGCGAAATCGAGCGAGGCGCCCTGCGGCCCGACGTTGAAGGAAAAGCCCGAGGCCGACCAGAACCGGACGAGATCGGTCAGCAGACCGTCATGCGGCGCCTCGACGAAGGCGTCGGCGAGCACGGTGATGCCGTCGGTGGCGATGCGGGGCGCCCCGACGTGCCCCACCTCGAGGCCGCGATACAGGATCGGCGCGCCCTCGGTCAGGCCCCGCCCGTCGTCGGAGCGCAGCACGATGCGCGTGCCGTCCATGTCGGGGCGGGCGACGGGAACCTCGCGCAGCCCCTCGAAGCGGGTGACGAACTCGCCCTGGTCGCCATCCCAGCTCCCCTCGATGTAGACGCCGGAGAGGACGGTGTTGAGGCCCTGCACGCCCTGCGCCGTCACCTGCGGGCGCACCACCCAGAACTCGGCGCTTTCGTCGACATAGGGCGCCACCTCCTCGTCGAGGCGGACAGTCACGAGCACGCGGCCCAGCCCCTCGGTGAAGCCCACCTGCTCGACCTGCCCCACCGCGATGTCGCGGTAGCGCAGCTCGGTCTCGCCGACCGCGATGCCCGAGCCGTTCTGGAAGGTGATCTCGATGGTGGGCCCCCGGTCGGAGTAGGCCTGCCACGCCATCGCCAGCGCGATCAGCAGCGCGCCCAGCGGCACCAGCCACACGACCGAGACCCGCTCCCACAGCGCGCGGCGGGCGGGCTGCACCTCGGCCTCGGGAACGGGGCTGTCGGGGTCGGCCGGACCGCTCATTCGGGTCGTCCGCTCATTCGGGCCTTACCCCTTTTTCTGGCGCTGCAGGCGGTGGCAAGCTGCCGTGGCGCAGGCAAGGCGGGTATGG
>LJNT01000004.1:6458-23340 GCA_001314685.1 Rhodobacteraceae bacterium HLUCCA09 | reverse complement strand
CGGGGCCCCACCGAAAAGGAATGCGCCGGTCACTCTGCGCCGGTCACTCTGCGCCGGTCACTCTGCGCCGGTCACTCTGCGCCGGTCACTCTGCGCCGGTCAGACCGCGGCGCGGGCGGCGTCGCGGCGCTGCGACAGCTCCTCGGCCACGAGGAAGGCGAGCTCGAGCGATTGCGTGGCGTTGAGCCGCGGGTCGCAGGCGGTATGGTAGCGGTCGCTGAGGTTCTCGTCCGAGACCGCCTGCAGGCCGCCCGTGCACTCGGTCACGTCCTTGCCCGTCATCTCGAAATGCACGCCGCCGGGGATGGTGCCCGCCTCGCGGTGGCAGGCGAAGAACTCGCGCACCTCCGAAAGCACCCGCTCGAAGGGGCGCGTCTTGTAGCCTGTCGCCGACTTGATGGTGTTGCCGTGCATCGGATCGCACACCCAGACCACCTCGGCGCCCTCGGCGCGCACCGTCTCGATCAGGCGCGGCAGGTGCTCGGCCACCTTGCCCGCGCCGAAGCGCGAGATCAGCGTCAGCCGCCCCGCCTCGTTGCTCGGGTTGAGCGTGGCCATCAGGCGCTTGAGGTCGTCGGCCTCCATCGAGGGGCCGCATTTCAGGCCGATCGGGTTCTGCACCCCGCGGGCGAATTCCACGTGCGCGCCGCCCGGCTGGCGGGTGCGGTCGCCGATCCAGAGCATGTGGCCCGAGCCCGCCACCGGCAGGCCCGAGGTGGAGTCGACACGGGCGAGCGCCTCCTCGTATTCGAGCAGCAGCGCCTCGTGGCTGGTGTAGAAATCGACGGAGGCGAGCGCCTCGATGTTGTCGGCGTCGAGGCCCGCGGCCTTCATGAAGTCGAGCGCGTCGGCGATCCGGTTCGAGACGTCGCGATACTGCTGCGCCTTGTCTTCGGCGGCGAAGCCGGTCGTCCAGGCGTGCACCCGGTGGATGTCGGCGAAACCGCCCGTCGAGAAGGCGCGCAGCAGGTTCAGCGAGGCTGCCGCCTGGGTGTAGGCCTGCAGCATCTTCTCGGCGCGCGGCGCGCGCGCCTCGGGCGTGAACTCGATGTCGTTGATGATGTCGCCCCGGTAGGACGGCAGCTCGACGCCGCCCACCGTCTCGGTCGCCGCCGAGCGCGGCTTGGCGAACTGGCCGGCCATGCGGCCGACCTTCACCACCGGCACCTTGGCGCCGTAGGTCAGCACCACCGCCATCTGCAGCATCACCTTGAAGGTGTCGCGGATCGTGTCGGCCGAGAACTCGGCGAAGCTCTCGGCGCAGTCGCCGCCCTGCAGCAGGAACGCCTCGCCGCGGGCCGCCTTGGCGAGCTCGCCCTTCAGCCGGCGCACTTCGCCCGCGAAGACGAGCGGCGGATACTTGGCGAGCTGCGCCTCGACGCGCGCCAGCGCCGCCTGGTCGGGGTAGTCCGGCATCTGCACCCGCGGTTTCGCGCGCCAGCCGGACTTGCTCCAGCGGACGGTCTGTGTCGGGGCGTTCTGCGGTGCGGCGGACATGTCGGTCTCCCTCCCTCGCGGTGGCGGTCGCGCCGCGCTCTATAGCGGCTGGCGCCACGCACCGCCACGGCAAATCGCCGCGTCGCGGGGCGCCCTGCCGCGCCGCGTGCTCCATCGTCATGAAAGTGATACGATAGGTATTGCGGCGCTGTCCCGAATTTGCATTGGGTTGGGTGCCAGACATGATCGCGGACCCATGGACCAGCTGCACCGCACCGCCCCCGAGCCCGTCTCCGCGAAAGGCGCGGGGACAAAGCCGCGCCGGTTCGTCTTCGTGCTGCTGCCGGAGTTCACGCTGCTCTCCTTCGCGTGCGCGATCGAGCCGCTGCGCATCGCCAACCGTATGGCGGGCCGCGACCTCTATTCGTGGATCAGCCTGGGCGAGGGCGGCGGCTCGGTGCGCTGCTCGAACGGCACCGAGTTCGTGCTCGACGGCGATCTGGGCGAGATCACGCGCGACGACACGCTGATGATCTGCGGCGGCCTCGACATCCAGAAGGCGACCACCAAACGGGTCATCTCCTGGCTCAGGCGCGAGGCCCGACGGGGGCTGCCGGTGGCGGGCCTGTGCACCGCGGGCCACACGCTGGCCAAGGCGGGCCTCCTCGATGGCCGGCGGGCCACGATCCACTGGGAGAACCAGGACAGTTTCACCGAGGAGTTCGACGAGGTGACGCTGACCAAGTCCGTGTTCGTGGTCGACGGCAACCGCATGACGACCGCCGGCGGCACCGCCTCGATCGACCTGATGCTCAAGCTCATCGCCGACGACCACGGCGAGGAGCTGGCCGGCGCCGTGGCCGACCAGCTCATCTACTCCGCGATCCGAACCGACCAGGATACGCAGCGCCTGTCGATCCCGAGCCGGATCGGCGTGCGCCATCCGAAGCTCGGGCAGGTCATCCAGATCATGGAGCAGAACCTCGAGGAACCGATCTCGCCCGCCCTTCTGGCGCGCGACGTGGGCCTCTCGACGCGCCAGCTCGAGCGGCTGTTCCGCCGCTACCTCAACCGCTCCCCCAAGCGCTACTACATGGAGTTGCGCCTGCAGAAGGCGCGCAACCTGCTGCTGCAGACCGACATGAGCGTGATCAACGTGGCGCTCGCCTGCGGCTTCACCTCGCCCTCGCACTTCTCCAAGTGCTACCGCGCGATGTACGAGACGACCCCCTACCGCGAGCGCGGCGCCCATTCCGGGGCCAGGGCGCCAGCCTGACACGGCGACGCAAAAGCCTTGGAGAAGGCTTTTGCAAATCCCTTCGCGAAGGGATTTGGCACCGCTCAGCCGCCTGGAGCGGGCGCCATCCGGTAGAGCGTGCCGTTGCCCTCGGAGAGAAACCAGATCGCCCCGTCGGGGCCGAGCCGGATGTCGCGCACCCGCTGCGTCTCGGGCGTGGCGATCCGCTCCACCTCGCGCACGCCCTCGTCCTCGACATCGAGCCGAGAGATCAGGCCGGAGTTGAGCGAGCCCACCAAGATGTCGCCGCCCCAGAACTCGGCGAAAGGGCCGCCGGTGACGAAGGCCATGCCGGAGGGGGCGATCGAGGGATCCCAGTAATGGGCCGGCTGCGCCATGCCCTCCTTTTCGGTCCCCTCGCCGATCCGCGCGCCGGAATAGTGGCGACCGTAGCTAATGATCGGCCAGCCGTAATTCGTCGCGCGCTCGATCAGGTTGACCTCGTCGCCCCCGCGCGCGCCGTGCTCCACGGCCCAGAGCCGGCCCTGCCCGTCACGCGCCATGCCCTGGGGGTTGCGGTGGCCCCATGTCCACAGCGCCTGCCGCGCGCCCTGCCGCCCCACGAGCGGATTGTCGGCGGGGATCGTGCCGTCGCGCCTGATGCGCACGATGCTGCCGCTCTCGATGCGCATGTCCTGCGCCGAGGGCCGGTCGCCCCGGTCGCCCACGGTGACGAAGAGCGTGCCGCCCTCGCCCTCGACGAGGCGCGAGCCGAAATGCCGCCCGCCCGAGGAGCCGGGCGCCATCTCCCAGATCACCGTCACGTCCTCGAGCCGCGCGGCGTCGTCGGAGAGACGCGCGCGGGCCACCGCGGTGCCCTCGCGCCCGCCCTGGGGCTTGGCGAAGCTGAGGAAGATCTCCCGCCGCTCGGCGAAGTCGGTGGGCACCAGCAGATCGAGCAGACCGCCCTGCCCCGCCGCGCGCACCTCGGGCACGCCGGCGACCTCACCGCGCGTCCCGTCGCGGCCGACATGCAGCAGGCGCCCGTCGCGCTCGGTGATCAGCAGGCCGCCGCCCGGCAGGAAGCCCACGGCCCACGGCGCGTCGAGCCCGGTGACGACGGCATCGATCTCGACCGGCGTCGCGGCGGTCTGTCGCGTCTCGGCGAGGGCCGGAAGACCGGGCACGGCGACAGTGACGGCGACGGCGACGGCGAGCGTGAGCGCGAGGACGACACGAGGCAGCATGGAATCCCTCTCTCTTTGCCGGGCGGGTCCGGGAAAGGTGGGCGTCTCCGGCGGGGGATCAAGGCTGCCTACCGCGGGTAGGCAGACACCTCAGCTGCCAAACTCGACCACCGGAAGGTTGGGTGTGGCCTTGATCTCCTCCATCGACAGAAGCGCCGTCACCGTGTGGATCGAGACCTCGCCGATCAGCGCCTGGTAGAAGCGGTCGTATGCGCGCGCGTTGGGGACTCGCACCTTGACGATGTAGTCGATATCGCCCGCAAGACGGTGCGCCTCGAGCACCTCGGGCCGGGTGCGCAGCGCCTCGAGAAAGCGCGCCTGCCACTCCGCCTCGTGGGCCGCGGTGCGGATCAGCACGAAGAAGCACGCCTCGAGCCCGAGCGCCTCGGGGTCGAGCAGCACGGTGTTCTGCCGGATCACGCGCGCCTCGCGCAGCTTGCGTACGCGATTCCACACCGGCGTCTTCGACGAGCCCACCGCGCGCGCGATCTCGTCGAGCGACTGCCCCGCATCGCGTTGCAGTTCGGCGAGAATCTTCCGGTCCATCGCGTCGAGGCGAACGGGCATGTCGCTGGCTCCCCGGGGGCAAGACCTGCGCTCCGAATCATGCCGCAGCGCAGAACAAGCGTTTTCATTTGTAGCTTCCTCTGGCGCGACTCAAGGAATCCGTTCTATAAGGGGCACCGATCAGGGGGTGCCCGGTGCAGCGCTGCCACAGGCGGCGCAGGTCCGGGCACGGGTGGTCAGACCTTGGCAGTCCGAAGAGGAGACGAGCCGATGCCCCATTCCTTCCGACCCAGCGTCGTGGTCGCCGAGTCCGGTCCCGCTGGCCGCTGCGTGTTCCTGACCGAGGCCGGCGGCTGGACGTCCGACCTCGCCGAGGCGGAGCTGATCGAGGACGAGGCGCATGGCGACATCCGCCTGCTCGAGGCCGAGTGCGTGGGCGCCGGGCCGCGCGGCGCGCGGCGGAGCGCCGTTCGGCTCGTCGAGGTGCGCTTCGGCCCGCATGGCCCGGTTTCGATCAGGGACGCGGCCGAGTCCGTCTGACCGAGGCGCTGGTCGAGGCCGCGCCGCGGGCACCTCGGCCCATGGATCTTGCACGGGTGCATCGGCAGGGCGGCGTGGGGGCGATGGGTCGCGCTTGACCCTTTGCGCCCGAAAAGTCACGTCTTGGGTCAGGCAAGTGCCTGTCCGGCCTGTCGCGCGCCCCGCCTGACCCAGATCAAGGCCGGCATGACGGGCGCGCGCTAGCCACGGAGCGCGAAGACCACGAGCGAGACACGGGATGCCCGAAGACCAGATGCCAGAGGCCCTCGCGGCCGCCTCTTCCTCCCTCGCCGAGTTGCCGCGCCCTGTCGCGCCGGCGGCCGAGCCGGCGAGGATCGACTGGCCCGATACCGTCACCGTCACCCATGTGGCGCACTGGACGGACAGGCTGTTCTCCTTCCGCACGACGCGGCCGCGCAGCTTGCGGTTCCGCTCGGGCGAGTTCGTGATGATCGGGCTGATGGGCGACACAGACCCGCAGACGGGCAAGACCCGCCCGCTGCTGCGCGCCTATTCCATCGCTTCCCCCGACTGGGACGACGAGCTGGAATTCTACTCGATCAAGGTGCAGGACGGCCCGCTCACCTCGCGCCTGCAGCACATCCGCCCGGGCGACGAGATCATCCTCAAGCCCAAGCCGGTGGGCACGCTCGTCCACGACGCGCTGCTGCCGGGCAAGCGGCTGTGGTTCTTCGCCACCGGCACCGGCATCGCGCCCTACGCCTCGCTCATCCGCGAGCCACAGACCTACCACGATTACGACGAGGTGATCCTCACCCATACCTGCCGCGAAGTGGCCGAGCTGGAATACGGCCGGCGCCTGGTCGACGAGGTGCGGCGCGACGAGGTGCTGGGCGAACTGATCGGCGAGGGCTTCGCCGACAAGCTGGTCTACTACCCCACCACGACCCGCGAGCAGAGCCCCCGCATGGGCCGGATCACCACGTTGCTCGAGGACGGGACGGTGTTCGGCGATCTCGGCATCGAGGGCGGGCTCTCGCGCGTGACCGACCGCGCGATGGTCTGCGGCTCGCTGCCCTTCAATCTCGACATGAAGGCGATCCTCGAGGGCCACGGACTGCGCGAGGGCGCCAATTCGGAGCCTGCCGAGTACGTGGTGGAAAAGGCCTTCGTGGGCTGACATCGTCTGCTCTGCCCCAAAAGGGCGGTGCCTTGCAGACGTGCGATGCCGCCAGCACCCGTGGCGGTCTATTCCTCCACCAGCCCCGCCGAAAGCTCGTCGATGCCGCCCTCCTCGACGAGGGCGCAGGCGGCGTCGGCCGTGCCCCCGGGGCATGGTCTCGGGCTTTTCGACAAGGCCCTCGGCCGGGTCCAGTCGGCTCGGTCGGCCCTGGCGTGCGCCGGGCCTCCGGCGTGCGTCCGTCATGGAGCCATGTCGCCGCGCCGAGCGCCACGACGCCGATCCCTGCCGACACGCAGGTCTTCATCGCTCCATCCTTCTGCCGCGCGGCACGAGCAGTATCGCCGGCGTCGGGCGCGCCCTGATGTGACAGGAGCGTCGCGCGCCGGGATCGGTCCGGGTGTGCGCGGGGGGCGCCTATTCCGCCGGGGCGGAGGGCGCCTCGGAGGGCGCGTCGGCAGGTGCCCCGGCAGGCCCCTCTGGGGGGGTGTCAAGGCTGTCCCAGTAGAGCCACGCGCCGGTGGCGATGGCGACGAGGGCAATGATGAGGGCGGTCACGCGGGTCATGGCGGGCCTCCGGCCGACAAAAAACACATCGCGGCCTGGCCGGAGAAGCAGGCGACTCGCCCGGCGCGGACCGCCCCGCTCCCTTGCCACGGGCCCGGCGCACGGGAAACGCCCGATCGTCCGGCGCCACCTCCGGGCGCCCCGGCCGGGCCGCGTGACGCGCACGGCGACGGACCAGCGGCGCCGGCCCGTGACAGCGCAGCGGGCGAGGGTGCGGCGTCGCGCGTCCCGCCTTGAAAGGACTCCGCGAAATCGGTATGTTCCGCGCACTTTTCCCCAACCACCGAAGGATGATCGCCATAGCCCGCAGACCTCACAACGCGCCTCCCACGCGCGACACCGGCCCCCGCGTCAACGGACGCATCCGCGCCCCCGAAATCCGGCTGATCGGCCCCGACGGCCAGAATGTCGGCGTGGTCAAGCCGGAGCGCGCGCTCGAACTTGCCGAGCAGGTGGGCCTCGACCTGGTGGAGATCTCGCCCAACGCGACCCCGCCCGTCTGCAAGATCATGGACTTCGGCAAGTTCAAGTACGAGCAGCAGAAGCGCGAGGCCGAGGCCAAGAAGAAGCAGAAGACGATCGAGGTGAAGGAGGTGAAGTTCCGCCCCAACACCGACAGCCACGATTACGACGTCAAGATGCGCAACGTCACCCGCTTTCTGGAAGCCGGGGACAAGGTGAAGGTCACCCTGCGCTTCCGCGGCCGGGAAATGGCCCACCAGAACCTCGGGCGCGACCTGCTCGAACGGGTGGCCGAAGACGTGAAGACCCTTGGCAAGGTCGAGAACATGCCCAAGATGGAAGGGCGGCAGATGGTCATGATGATCGGCCCGATCGCCAAATGACGCCCTGAGCCGGCATCCTGCGGGTCACGGCCCGCCCAGCCCCTGGCCCCGCCGCACCCGCGACGGGGCTTTTGCGTCTTACCCACCATTGTCCTTGCCTGCACGCGGCGTGCGCGCCTAGCCTACCGCCGGTAGGCAGCCACGGGAGCGCATCATGTCGGCAGAGGCAGGCAGGGCGGACACGCGCGAGCGCATCCTGCGCATCGCCCGCGACGTGCTGCGCGCGAAGGGGCCGCGCGGCCTGACCTTCGACGCGGTGGCCAGGCGTCTTGGCAAGTCGAAACAGGCCGTGATCTACTGGTTCCCGACCAAGGATACCCTTCTGGCCGAGACGCTGCTGCCCGATGTCGCCGCCGAGGCGGGGGCGGCGCGCGCCGCTCTGCGCGGGCGGCGCGGGCCCGAGGCGGTGCGCGCCTTCGTCGAGGCGGTGGCGGGCTTCCACCTCGAGGATCTCGACCGCTTCCGCCTCGTCTACCTCACGCCGCCCGCCACCTCAGGGTCGGTCGACTCGCGGCCGGGCCAGATCGCCGCGCCGGTTCTCGCCGACCTTGCCGCCTGTCTCGACGGCGACGGCGACGGCGACACGCGCCGCGCCGATGCCGCCGCGATCCATGCCGCGGTGCTCGGCCTCGTCCTGACCCTTGTCCGCGCCGAGGATGCCGGAACGCCGCCCCCGCACGACGGCGCCGACATGATCGAGGCGCTGGCACGTCGGCTTGCGGGCGACGGCTGAGCCCTCAGAGCTCTTCGGCGAGGAACGCCTGCAGCGCGCTCCACGAGGCAGTGTCGGCCTCGAGATCGTAGTCGTTCGACCCCCACACGGTGAACGAATGCCGCGCGCCGCCATAGATGTGGGCCTGGTGCTCGACGTCGGCCTCCAGCATCTCGGCCATGACCTGCGCGAGGTCGCCGGGGCCCGAGACCGGGTCGGCCGAGCCGTGAAAGAACATCACCGGCCCCGAGGCGTCCTCGTAGCTCTGGCCCTCGGGCGTGGGCAGCCCGCCGTGGAAGCTGACGAAGGCGTCGACGTCCATGCCCGCGCGCGCCGCCTCGAGCACGGCGGCGCCGCCGAAGCAGTAGCCCATGATCGCGATGTCGTCGCCGACGCCGTCGAGCCCCCGCGCCGCCTCGAGCGCGCCCGCCAGCCGCTCCCGGAACAACTCGCGGTCGTCGTAGAGCTCGCCCGAGCGCGCGCGGTTCTCCTCCATCGAGGTCGGGCGGTTGTCGCGGCCGTAGACGTCGATCGCGACAGCGGTGTAGCCGAGCGCGGCCAGCATCCCGGCGCGCTGTTCCTCGTAGTCGGTCAGCCCGTCCCAGTCGTGGACGATCAGCACCGTGCCGCGCGGCTCGACGGCGGTGTTGCGCGCGACATGGCCCTGCATGGGCACGCCGCCGACCTCGTAGTCGAAATCCTGCATGACGAGTTCGGCCGCGGCCGGCGTGACGAGGGCACCCGCGGCGGCGATCGCGAGCGTGGCGGTGAGGGGTGTGCGGATCATGTCTCTCTCCCTGCGGTGGTGTGCCGCACACGAGATAGCGCCGTGGCCGGCGGGACAAGCGCGCAGGCACTTGCCGGAGGCCGGCCCAAGGAGCGAACCGGGCGGCGTTGCCCCCCGGCCACCGTTGCCATAGATCAGGGCCGAGCGTGAGGAGAGATGCCATGAACGTCGAGACGCCCGTCGCCGCGGCCGCGCAGGCCGACCGCCCCAACCTCGCCCCCTTCGTCTGGGACGATCCGCTGGGCCTCGAGGCGCAGCTGACGGAGGACGAGCGGATGCTGCGGGATGCCGCGCACGAGTTCGCCCAGTCGCGCCTGCAGCCGCGCGTGACCGCCGCCTACGCGGGCGAGACGGTCGACCCGTCGATCTTTTCCGAGATGGGAGAGGCGGGGCTGCTCGGCGTGACCATCCCCGAGGAATACGGCGGGCTGGGTGCCGGCTACGTCTCCTACGGGCTGATCGCGCGCGAGGTCGAGCGGGTCGATTCGGGCTACCGCTCGATGATGTCGGTGCAATCGTCTCTGGTGATGTATCCGATCCACGCCTACGGCACCGAGGACCAGAAGCGGACGTATCTGCCGGGCCTCGCCAGGGGCGAGTTGATCGGCTGTTTCGGCCTGACCGAGCCCGATGCCGGCTCCGACCCCGGCGGCATGAAGACGCGCGCCGAGAAGATCGACGGCGGCTATCGCATCACCGGCTCCAAGATGTGGATCTCGAATTCGCCCATCGCCGATGTCTTCGTGATCTGGGCCAAGTCCGACGCGCATGATGGCAAGATCAAGGGCTTCGTGCTGGACAAGGGGGCGACGGGGCTGGGCGCGCCCAAGATCGGCGGCAAGCTCAGCTTGCGCGCCTCCGTCACCGGCGAGATCGTGATGGACGGCGTCGAGGTCGGCGAAGACGCGCTCCTTCCGGGCGTCGAGGGGCTGAAGGGGCCGTTCGGCTGCCTCAACCGTGCGCGCTACGGCATCGCCTGGGGCGTGATGGGCGCCGCCGAGGCCTGCTGGCACGCCGCCCGCGCCTACGGGCTCGACCGCAAGCAGTTCGGCAAGCCGCTGGCGGCCACCCAGCTCTTCCAGAAAAAGCTCGCCGACATGCAGACCGAGATCGCGCTGGGCCTGCAGGGCGCGCTCGCGCTCGGGCGGATGATGGAGGCGCACACGGCCGCGCCCGAGGCGATCAGCCTGATGAAGCGCAACAATTGCGGCAAGGCGCTCGAGATCGCACGGGTCGCCCGCGACATGCACGGCGGCAACGGCATCAGCGAGGATTTCCACGTCTTCCGCCACATGGCCAACCTCGAGACGGTCAACACCTACGAGGGCACCCACGACATCCACGCGCTCATCCTCGGGCGGGCGCAGACCGGTCTGCAGGCCTTCGGCTGAGTCCCGGCGCATGGGCGCGCACGCGCCGGGCGCGCCGCCGCTGCGCTGGCGCGGCATGCACCTGCCCCGCGACACCGGCGTGATCGACGACGGCACGGCGACAGCTCTCGAGGCCGGCACCTGGCAGCCCGGCCTGACCGGGGCCGTCTTCGCCCTCGCCCGGGCCGAAGACCGGGCGGCCGTGGTGGGCACGGGATGCGGACATGTCGTCGCGCTCCTTGCGGGCAAGCTCGGCCTGCCGCATCTTGCCATCGTCGAGCCAGACCCTGCGCGCCGCGGGCACATCGCGGCAATCGCCCGGCTCAATGGCCTGCCGCGCCTCATTTTTCTCGAGGCAGAGCGGCTTTCCGACTTCTCTCCCGTCCTGCTGTTCGCCGACGCAACGGCCGGCCCCCTGCCCCGTCTTCCGGCGCTGCCCACCCTGCGCGCCCTCGCCGTCGAGAGCGGTGAGGCGGCCGAGATGCGCGAGACCGTGGCCGAGGCCGCATCGGGGGCGGGCCTCGCCCCCGACGCAGACCTCACGCGCGACGGCACCCTCGTCTTGCGCCGCCCATGACCTTGCGTCGATGGCTCGCGCGCCGCCGCGCGCTCCCAATTCCGCCCCATTCCCGGTTTACCAAGCTGCGGTAAGGTGAAAGGGACCCCGAGCGGAGGCACGATGACGACGACGACGGCAGCCTGGCTAGCGCGGCTCGACTCCCACGCGATGGAGCACGGCTTTCACGCGCGGCTCGCCGACCGCCACGGCGCCCTCTACACCGAGGAGGATCAGGAGGTTCTGCTCGTCACCTTCGAGAATGCCGAAGACATTCGCGCGCAGGAGGGCGAGAAGCTGCCCGCCGGCCTGCGGCTGGCCGGGCGCGAGGGCTGGTCGCAGCTCTGCCTCTATTCGGAGGGCACGACGTGGTTCCGCGACGACGAGGTCTATGCCTTCTTCGACGACCTGGTGGACGACGGCTTCTTCGACCTGTTCGACCGCGTGCTGTTCTTCGGAGCGGGGGCCGAGGGCTATGCCGCCTGCGCCTTTTCGGTCGCGGCCCCCGGCGCGGCGGTGCTGGCGATCCGGCCGCAGGCCACGCTCGACCCCGCCCGCGCCGTGTGGGACCACCGCTTCATGGGGGCGCGACGGCTCGATTTCACGGGCCGCTACGGCTATGCGCCGGCGATGGTCGAGGCGGCCGAGCGCGTGTCGCTGATCTATGACCCGACCGTCAGCGAGGACGCGATGCATGCCGCGCTGTTCGGGCCCCGCGGCCAGCATTTCCGCACCCCGCATGTTGGCTGGCAGACCGAGCAGGCGCTGGCCGACATGGGCCTGACCTGGCCGCTGGTGCGCGCCGCAGCGCTGGGGCGGCTCGACGCGCGCTCCTTCGCGCGCGTCTGGCGCAAGCGGCATCGGCACCGCCCTTACCTTCGGTCGGTGCTCGCGGTGCTGGCGGCGCAGGACAGGCCCTATCTGCGGGGCCTCTGGGCGCGGCGCGTGCTTCGGGAGATCGACCGCCCCGCCTTCCACCGCGCGCTGGCCGAGGCGGAGGAGGCGCTCGATCGCGAGAGTCGCGCCCTGCCCCCGCCGCTCTGGCACCGCCAGCCCCGCGAGAGCGGCACGGGCTGACCGATGCAAGGCCCGGTGCGGGCGAGCGGGCGACGGGCGCAGCCCGCCGAACCCTGCGATCGCGGCGCTACTCCGCGGCCGCCTCGGCGCGCGACTTGCCCGAGACCTGCAACGCCAGCGTCGCCGCCATGAAGGCGTCGAGGTCGCCGTCGAGCACCCCTTGCGTGTCTGAGGTCTCGTGCCCCGTCCGCAGATCCTTCACCATCTGATAGGGTTGCAGCACGTAAGAGCGGATCTGGTTGCCCCAGCCGGCCTCGCCCTTGGCCTCGTGGCTCGCCTGGATCGCCTCGTTGCGGCGGTCGAGCTCCATCTGGTAGAGGCGCGATTTCAGCGCCTTCATGGCGATGTCGCGGTTCTGGTGCTGCGACTTCTCGGAACTCGTCACCACGATGCCGGTGGGGATGTGCGTGATTCGCACCGCCGAATCGGTCGTGTTGACGTGCTGCCCGCCCGCGCCCGACGAGCGGTAGGTATCGACGCGGATATCGGCGGGGTTCACCTCGATCTCGATGTTGTCGTCGACGACCGGGTAGACCCAGACCGACGAGAACGAGGTGTGGCGCCGCGCCGAGCTGTCGTAGGGCGAGATGCGCACGAGCCGGTGGACGCCCGATTCGCTCTTCAGCCAGCCGTAGGCGTTGTGCCCCGAGATCTTGTAGGTGGCCGACTTGATGCCGGCCTCCTCGCCCGCGCTCTCGGCCTGCAGCTCCACCCTGTAGCCGCGCTTCTCGGCCCAGCGGACATACATGCGCGCGAGCATCGCCGCCCAGTCGCAGCTTTCGGTGCCGCCGGCGCCGGCGTTGATCTCGAGGAAGGAGTCGTTGGCATCGGCCTCGCCGTCGAGCAGGGCCTCGATCTCCTTGGCGGCGGCCCTCTCGGCCAGCGCCTTGAGCGCGGCTTCGGCCTCGGAGACGACCTCGGCGTCGTCCTCCGCCTCGCCCAACGCGATCAGGTCGACCTGGTCTTCGAGATCCTGCGCAATCTCGCGGTAGGTGCCGAGCGCGTCGACCAGCGCCTGCCGGTCACGCATCAGCTTCTGCGCGGCGGCGGGGTCGTCCCACAGGGTCGGGTCCTCGACGCGGGCGTTGAACTCTTCCAGCCGATGCTCGGCCGTCTCCAGCCCCAGCCGCTGGCCCAAGAGGTCGAGCGACTTGCGGACCTTCTCGACGGTGGCTTGCGTCTCGGCGCGCATGGTCGGGCTCCCTCGCTCGGGTGGATGAGAGACGGGGTATAGGCCTCGCGCCCTGCGCCTTCAAGCGCGGCGCGGGGCGGGCGCGGCGCCGCGGGTCAGTAGAGGCCGCCCGACGAGAGCGAGCCGAACGACGCCTTGGGCGCGATGCGCACGCGCTCGCCCCTTGAGTTGGTCACCTCGCGGCTCGTCGTGGGGTCTTCGCCCGCGGCGAAGAGCTTCACGTCGTTGCCCATCCGGAAGCCGCCGTCGAGCGCGATGCCGAAGGCCGGCTGCTCGCCATCGCGGAAATACTCGGCGACCACGTCGGGGCCCGAGGCGTCGTCGGCCAGACGCGTGCCCGAGCGGCGGTCGATCTTGACGAAAAAGCCCCCCGGCGGCACCTCGAAGTCGCTGCCACCGTACTTGGCGATCGCCTCGCGCATGAACTCGGCGAAGACCGGCGCGCAGAGCGTGCCGCCATAGGCGCCGGGGCCGAGCGAGCGCGGCTGGTCGTGACCGATATAGCAGCCCGCGGCGATGTTCGAGGAAAAGCCGACGAACCACACGTCCTTGGCGTCGTTGGTGGTGCCGGTCTTGCCGGCCAGCGGCACGCCGAGGCCGGCCGAGCCCACCGCGCTGCGCCCCGTGCCCCGCTCCACCGCGCCCTGCAGCATCGAGGTGAGCTGGTAGGCGGTGATCGCGTCGATGGCGCGGCCGCGATCCGACACGATGCGCGGCACCTCGCCGGGCGCGAGGGCCGCGAGCTCGCATTCGGGGCAGCGGCGCTGGTCGTGCTTGTAGACGGTGCCGCCCCAGCGATCCTGCACCCGGTCGACGAGCGTGGGCTCCACCCGCTCGCCCCCGTTGGCGAACATCGCGTAGGCCGCGACCATCTGGTAGAGCGTCGTCTCCTGCGCGCCGAGCGCGTTGGCGAGGAAGGGCTGCAGGTCGTCGTAGACGCGGAAATCCTCGGCGTAGCGGGCGACCGTGTCCATCCCGACCTCCTGCGCGAGGCGGATCGTCATCAGGTTGCGCGACTGCTCGATGCCGGTGCGCAGCGGGGTCGGGCCGTAGAAGCGGTTGGAGGCGTTCTTGGGGCGCCAGACCCCGTCGGGCGTGTCCACCTCGATCGGGGCGTCGACGACGATGGTCGCGGGCGTGTAGCCCGAATCGAGCGCCGCGGCGTAGACCAGCGGCTTGAGGGCCGAGCCGGGCTGGCGCGTGGCCTGCGTCACCCGGTTGAAGACCGAATGCTGGTAGGAGAAGCCGCCCTGCATGGCGAGCACCCGGCCGTTATGCACGTCCATCGCCATGAACGCGCCCTGGACCTCGGGCACCTGCCGGAGCGACCAGCGTACGGTCTGGCCCCCCTCGTCGGTCACGCGGCGGACATGCACGACGTCGCCGGCCTCGAAATTGTCGAAGAAGTCGCCGCGCAGCCAGCGGATATCCTCGCGCGGCACGCTCACGGTGCCGTCCACGTCCTCGACCCCCAGCGTCAGCGACATCTCGGCCACCTCGAGCACCACGGCGGGGTGCCAGTACTTGCCATCGAGCAGGATGTCGCGGGCGACTTCCGTATCGGCCAGCGCCTCGCGCCACGCCGCCTCGCTCGCCAGCGCCTCCTGCGCCACGCTCTCGCCCGTGCCGCGCCAGATGCCCTGATTGCGGTCGTAGTCTTCCAGCGCACGCCGCAGCGCCTCCTCGGCGGCCTTCTGCAGCTGGGCATCGGCGGTCGCGCGGATCGCCAGACCGCCGCCGAAGAACTCCTCCTCGCCGAACTCGCCCGAGAGCTGCCTGCGGATCTCGTCGGTGAAGAAGGAGCGCGGCGGCAGCGCCCGGCGGAAGCTGTCGAAGTCGCCGTTCTGCACCGAGCGCAGCGGCATCGCGCGCTCGGCCTCGTAGGAAGCGCGATCAAGGTAGCCGTTCTCGAACATCTCGCGCAGCACATAGTTGCGCCGCGCCGTCGCCCGCTCCTTCGCGCGCACCGGGTGCAGGTCAGAGGGCGCCTTGGGCAGCGCGGCGAGATAGGCCGCCTCGTGCGGCTCGAGCTCCGTCAGCGTCTTGTTGAAGAAGGTCTGCGCCGCGGCCGCCACGCCGTAGGAGTTCTGCCCCAGATAGATCTCGTTGAGGTAGAGCTCGAGGATCTTGTCCTTGGTCAGCGCCTGTTCGACGCGGGCGGCGAGGATGATCTCCTTCAGCTTGCGCTCGACCGTGCGGTCGCCCGACAGCAGGAAGTTCTTCATCACCTGCTGGGTGATCGTCGAGGCGCCCGCCGCCCTGCGCCATGTCGAGCACGGCGGCGACCATGCCACGCGGATCGTAGCCGGCATGCGTGTAGAAATTCTTGTCTTCCGCCGAGATGAAGGCCTGCTTGACAAGGTCGGGAATGTCCTCGCTCGGCACGAACAGACGCCGCTCGACCGCGAACTCGTCGATGATCTGCCCCTCCGTCGAGTAGATGCGGCTGATCGTCTTGGGCTCGTAATTCGCCAGCTCCTCGTGGCCGGGCAGCTCGCGACCGTACATCCACAGGACGGCCAGCACCATCAGCGCCGCAAAGAGCGCGCCGGTCGTGAGCATGGCGAAAAGGGCGCCGAAGCCCGAGAAGAGAAAGCGGATCATGAAAGGAATCCTGTTGGGTCTTGATGACTATACTCTTGACGCGGGCGCCTGAAAAGGCGCGGGCGGCGGGGTGCCGCGCCGCGCGGGCGCTCGCCTGCCTCCGCGCCCCTCGCGGCTCGATCCCGCTCGGCGCAATGCGGCCCGGCCAGCCCGGTTCCTCCCGTCTCGGGGTCCCGCTGTCAGCTCGGGGCGGGCAGGCCCAGCACGAACCTTGCCACGTCATCCCACACAAGCGGCGCCTGTCGGTCGCGGAAGAGCCAGTGCCAGCCCTCGGGGTAGACCGCGAAGCGCGCCGCGCCGGGGATGCGCTCGTGCACCGCGCGCACGCCCTCGGCGCGCACGTAGTCGTCGTTGGCGCCCATCAGGGTCAGCACCGGGATCTCGACGCGCGGCGCCGCGCGGGCCGCGAGATCGGAGACGCGTACCAGCCCCCACAACTCGCGCCCCGAGGCGTCGGCGAAGTGGAGCGGGTCGGCGGCGGCAGCGGCGAGCGCGTCGGGGTTGTCGGTGGGCACCAGCGTCACCACGTCGCCGCCGGTGAAGCGGCGGTCGGGCGCGAAGGTGCCGAGCGCCCAGCCCCCCAGCCGGTAGACGGGCGACATCTCGGCGCCCCCGGCGATGGCGGGCGCGGCGAGCACCAGCGCGTCGGCCTCGAGCCCCGCCGCGGCGGCGGCGAGCGTCACGCCGCCCCCCATCGAGTGGCCGATCACGACGAGCGGCAGGCCGGGATGGCGCGCCCGCACCTGCCGCGAGACGGCCACCGCGTCGGCCACCAGCGCCTCTGCCCCGGGCCAGGACCGGCGCGAGGGGTTCCGACCGAAGCCGCGATGGTCGTATCCCGTGACGGCGATGCCCCGCCCCGCCCAATGCCGCGCGGCGGCATCAAAGGTGTTGGGCGCGGTCTCGCCGAAGCCGTGGAGCGCGAGGATCACCGCACGCGGCCGCCCCGCCGGCGCCCAGGCGGTCGCGGCGAGCGGCATGCCGTCGGCGCCTGTCACGCGCAGCGCGTCGGGGCGGAGCGCGGCGGCGGGCGTCTCGGCCGCGGGCCGCTGCGGCAGGGGCG
>LJNT01000004.1:0-6451 GCA_001314685.1 Rhodobacteraceae bacterium HLUCCA09 | reverse complement strand
CGCCCGCCGCACCCGGCGAGCGCCAGAGCGCCCCCGGCGGCGAGGGCCAGCGCGCGGCGGCGGGTGGGACATGCGTCGATCATGGGTGCGACTCCTACCGGCGCCGCGCCCGGGCCTCCAGCGGTGGCCGGCGCCGGCGGCCCCGTTCCTGAAGGGCAAGCCGGTCGCGCGCCGCCCTCCGCCGCCATTCAGCGCCCCAGCAGCGCGTCGCGGGCCGCGTCGGCCTCGGCCCACCGGCCGAGGCCATCGGCCAGCGCCTCGGCAGCCTTGCGCCGCCACTCCTCGGACAGCAGCTTGTCGAGTTCCGCAGGCGTCGACATGAAGCCGATCTCGACCAGCACCGAGGGGATGTCGGGCGCCTTCAGCACGGCGAAGGCGGCGCTCTCGCGCGGGCGGGCATGCAGGCGGATTTCCGCCCCGCGCAGCGCCTCCACCAGCGTGCCGGCCAGCGCCTCGGTCCGCGGCTCGGTCTCGGTGCGGGCCATGTCCATCAGCACCCGCGCGATCCGGTCGTCCTGCTCGGTCAGGTCGACGCCGGCGAGCAGGTCGGCCCGGTCGTGCCGCTCGGCGAGTTCGGCCGCCGCGCGCGACGACGCTTCGTCGGACAGCGTGTAGACCTGCGCGCCGCGCGCCACGCCCTCGGCCACCGCATCGGCGTGGATCGACACGAACACGTCGCCCCCCGCCCGCCGCGCCGCCGCGATCCGGCCCTCGAGCGAGACGAAGAGGTCGGCGTCGCGGGTCAGCGCCACGCGGAAGCGCCCGTCGCGGCGCAGCGCGTCGCGCAGCTCGCGCGCGAAGGCCAGCGTGATGTCGGCCTCGAAATGGCCGTCGCGCACCGCGCCGGGGTCGATCCCGCCATGGCCGGGATCAAGCACCACCACGGGTCGCTCGTCGCCGCGCTCGCGACGGGGCGGGGGCGCGAGAGTCTCGGGCTCGGCGCCGAAGGCGGGGCTGGCCCAGTCGGGGGCCGCGGCCAGCGCCTCGGCCGTCGCGGGGCGCAGGCGGATGTCGATGCGGGCGGCGCCGTCGTCGGTCGCCATCCCCGCCGTCACCACCTCGTGCGGACGGTCGAGGTCGATCACCAGCCGCGACCAGTCGGCCCGGAGCGGCCCGGCGCGCAGGCCCGTCACGGCGGCGGGAGGCGACAACGCCCCGGCGTCGTGCGCCCCGAGCGCCGAGGAGCGCAGATCGACGACGAGGCGCGGCGGGCCGGCGAGCGCGCGCACGCGCCACGGCACCGCGCGCGAGAGGGCGAGCGAGAGCGCGAGGCCCTCCTGCGTTGCCGAGATGGCCGAGCGCGCGGCGTCGAATCGGGCCGCCGCAGCGACCTCCTGCGCGGACGAAGGCAGCGACAGCCCCAGAACGAGCGCCACGGCGAGGATACATCGGATCATGTCGGGCCCTGCTCGATCTGGCCTCGTTGACCGCCTTCTACCCCGGCGCGACCTGCCGGGGAAGCGTCGCGGTCACCCTCAGGACATTGCCCGCGCTCATGGCCCGGAGAGCAGGCGGGCGGCCTCATCGGCGGGGGCGGCGAGCGGCGCGCGGTCTTCTCCGGGGTGGAAGCGGGCCCGCATGGCGGTGCGCATCGGCCGCGGCTCGAGCAGCCGCACCTCGGGGCCGGTGCGCACCGTCTCGGCCGCCCAGGAGCGCACCAGCGCCATCTGCGCCGCCTTGCTCGCGCCGTAGCTGCCGAAATAGGCCATGCCCGCGCGGCAATCGCCGAAGAACAGCGCCCGCGGCGCCGCGCCCGCCTCCTGGCGCGCGATCAGCAGCGGCGCGACATAGGCGATCAGCCGGCGCGTGGCCTCGACGTTGACCTGCCAGCTCTTTTCCCAGTCCTTGGCGTCGATCATCGGCGTGGGCGTCAGCGGCGCGGCGTGGATGGCGGTGTGCACCCACAGGTCGACGCCGCCCCACCGCTCGAAGATCGACCGGCAGAGGTGCTGCATCGCGCCGTCGTCGGTCACGTCGAGGGGGGCGAGCGTCGCCTGCCCGCCGCGCGCCTTGATGCGGTCGTCGAGCTCTTCCAGCGCGCCCACGGTGCGGGCGACGGCGAGGACGTGGTGTTCGGGCGCCAGCGCCTCGGCCATCGCGGCGCCGAGACCGCGCGAGGCGCCGGTGACGAGGGCGAGCCTGGGGGCGGAGGGAGGCGTGTCGGTCATGGGCCGCTCCCCTGCGCCGGCGCGCGCGCGAGGTCAAGGCCCGGGGCGGGCCGGGAACGCACCCGGCCGGCAGCCTCGGCGCGGCGCGTGCGGGCGGCGACCTGGTCTGCCCGATGCGCGCGGCCGGGCGCATCACGCTCGCCGCGCCCGGTCTCTGCGGTGGAGTCGCCCCCCGCTCCGGGGCGCATGGCACACCTCCGGGGCGCATGGCACACCATGGAGCGCGGCGTGGATCGGCACTGGGCAGACCGTGCGAAGGCGAGACGCGACACGCCCCGCCCACGTTCCCCCTGTCAGACGCACGTCCCGTGCGGTCAGCCCACCGTGCCGTCCGGCCCCGGCCCCGGCCCCGGCCCCGACTCGGGCCTCGGTCGGGGGCGCGCGTCTGACAGGGGGTCGGCCGGTCCGAGGTCGGGCCTCGCCCTCGGACGGGGCGAAGAGGCCATCGCCTCCCCGGTGCCCGACAGGTCGAGCCGCGCGACAAGGTCGCCGGTATGGAGGCGCAGCGCGTCGGCCTCGACCTCCACGACCCGGCCGCCCTCCACCATGTCGCCGCGCGCGACGGTGCGCACCGCTCCGCCCGCCTCGCGCACGAGGGCCCGGCGCCGGCCCGGCGCGCCCATCGTGCCGATCAGCCGCGTCTCGCCAAGGGCCAGGGCGCGCGGCAGGGTCGCGAGGCGGGCGGCGCGCTCGGCGCCGGTCGCTGTCGTCGGATCGTCCTGGCTGCTCATGCGGGTCTCCGTGGTCAGGGGTCTCGGTGGTCAGGGGCGGCGCGTCAGCCCGGCGCGGCCAGCGGCAGCAGCGCCGGCGGCCCCTGCCGCGTCTCGATCACGACGCCCCTCGGCTCTACCCGGAGCACCCGGCCCGGCCGCAGCCGGTCGCCCGCGGTGACGGTGCGCACGCGGCCCCGCGGCTCGCGCACGAGGGCGCGCAGCGCACCGGGAGCGCCGGCGACACCGATCACGGTCAGTCGGTCGAGATCGAGGGCGCCTGGCAGGGTGGCCAGGGGCGCGGCTGGCGTGTCGGTGGTGGCCATGAGCCTCTCGCGTCAGGGGTGGCGAGTGGCGGGGCTATCGAGGTGGCGGGCCGGGGGAAAGCGGCATTGCCGCGGTGCGGCGAAGGGTTGCCGACGGGGCCGTCCGGGTCGGCGACTCTGCGCCTGACGGGCCGCAACTCGGCGCCGCCCGTGGTGCACGGCAGGTGCGCGCGCCCAGGGGCGGGCCAGTCGCCCCGGCGCCCGGCGGCTTCTGCCGGGCGACAGCCCCGCTCTACCGTGCCTGGCGGCGCGTGCGGGTCAGCGCGCAAGGCTGGGGTGTCGGCGCGGCGAGCGGAGACGCGGCCGGGCGGGAAGCGACCGGCTGGGGCGCACTGCCCGCCCGACGGCAGGGGCCCCCTACTCGGCCGCCGCGCGAGGGCGGAAACCCTGCTCGATCATGTCGGACGGCGCGACGGGGTAGTCGCCCGAGAAGCAGGCGTCGCAGTAGCGCGGCCGCGCCGGGTCGCGCCCGCCAGCCTCGCCCACCGCGCGATAGAGCCCGTCGAGCGTGATGAACCGCAGCGAATCGACGCCGAGATGGTCGCGCATCTCGTCTTCCGACATGGTGGCGGCGAGCAACTTCTCCCGCCGGGGCGTGTCGACCCCGTAGAAGCAGGGCCACGCCGTGGGCGGGCTGGCGATGCGGAAATGCACCTCGGCCGCACCTGCGTCGAGGATCATCTCCTTGATCTTGCGACTGGTCGTGCCACGCACCACCGAATCGTCAACCAGCACCACCCGCTTGCCCCGGATCAGAGCGCGGTTGACGTTGAGTTTGAGGCGCACGCCCATGTTGCGGATCTGCTCGGTCGGCTCGATGAAGGTGCGCCCGACATACTGGTTGCGGATGATCCCCATGCCGTAGGGGATGCCGCTCTCCTGGGCGAAGCCGATGGCGGCGGGCGTGCCCGAATCGGGCACCGGGCAGACGAGATCGGCCTCGACCGGCGCCTCGCGCGCCAGCTCCACCCCGATCGCGGCCCGCGTCTCGTAGACCGACCGGCCCCCGAGGATCGAATCGGGCCGCGAGAAGTAGACATGCTCGAAGATGCAGAACCGCGCCGCGCTCGGCTCGAAGGGGCGGAACGATCGCACCCCCTGCTCGGCCGTGATCACCACCATCTCGCCCGGCTCGACCTCGCGCACGAACTCGGCGCCGATGATGTCGAGGGCGCAGGTCTCAGACGAGAGCACCCAGCCGGGGCGCCCGCCCAGATCGAGCCGCCCCAGCACGAGGGGGCGCACGCCCAGCGGGTCGCGCACGCCGATCAGCTTGGTGCGCGTCATGGCGACGATGGAATACGCGCCCTCCACCCGGCGCAGCGCGTCCTTCATCCGCTCCGGCACGTCGCGCTGGAGCGAGCGCGCCATCAGGTGGATGATGCACTCGGTGTCCGACGACGACTGGAAGATCGAGCCGCGGTCGATCAGCTCGCGTCGCAGCGCGGCGGCATTTGTGATGTTGCCGTTATGCGCGATGGCCGCGCCGCCCATCGAAAACTCGCCGAAGAACGGCTGCACGTCGCGGATCGCGGTCTGCCCCTTCGAACCGGCGGTGGAATAGCGGACATGCCCGATCGACAGCTCTCCGGGCAGGGTCCGCATCAGCGTGGGGTTGGTGAAGCTGTCGCGCACGTAGCCGAAGCGATGCGCCAGCTGGAAGCCGCTCTCGGGCGTGTAGGCGGCAATGCCGGCAGCCTCCTGCCCCCGGTGCTGCAGGGCATGAAGCCCGAGCGCCACGAAGTTGGCGGCGTCGGCCGCCCCCACCACCCCGAACACGCCGCATTCCTCGCGCAGCTTGTCGTCGTCGAAGGGATGGGCGGGCGGCAGGCGGCTGTGCGGGTCGTCGGACGCGGGACCGTCGGCAGACATGGGCAGGCCTCGAAAGGGGGGCAGCGGCAGCATCGCTGACATAACGCCCCGTGCCCGCCCTGTCACCCTTTCGTCACGAAAGAGTGCCGCGGCGGCGGCGGGTCTGCCGCGCCAATATCGCCAAGAGGGGTGCCAAGCCGCAGCTGCGCGCGGCAAGATGGGGCACCGGCGGCACGAGCCGCCGGGTCAAGGGAGGGCGAGAGATGCTGAAGAAGATTCTGGTGCCGGTGCGCGGCGACACGCTGGTGGATGCCGTGCTCGGCCATGCCGCGGCACTGGCGCGGCGCCATTGCGCGCATGTGGTCGTGGCGCATTGCCGGGCGCAGCCAGAGGAGCTGCTGCCCTATTCCACGCTTCTGCCCGCCTTCGCGCGCGGCACCATCATGTCGCAGGCCCACGAACTGGCCGAGCAGCAGGAGCGCAAGGTCCGCGATGACCTGCACGGCCTCGCCGGGCGACTGGGGCTGACCGAGTCGGGCCAGCGCCAGGGCGAGGCGACGGTCGAGGTGATCGAGCAGGAGGAGCGGATGCCCGACGCGATCAAGCATCTTGGGCGGCTGGCCGACCTGATCGTCGTCGCCCGCCCCGCCCGCGACCGCGAGCTCGGTGTCTCGGCGCTCAAGGCCGCGCTGTTCCAGACCGGGCGGCCGGTGCTGATGTGCCCGCGCGAGGGCAGCATGCCAGACACGCTCGGGCAGCGCGTGGCAGTCGGGTGGAACGGCTCGCTCGAGGCCGCGCGCGCCGTGGCGCTGACGCTCGACATCGCCGGGGCGGCCGACGAGGTGACGATCCTCGCCGGCGGGCGGGGCGAGCCGCACGGCGCCACCACCGAGGAGCTCGTCGAGTACTACGCCCTGCGGGGCGTCACTGCGCAGCCCCTGCGCTTCGAGGCGCGCAACCCCGGGGCGGCGCTGCTGGAGAAGACGGCCGAGGTCGGCGCCGACCTGCTGGTCATGGGCGCCTACGGCCACAGCCACGAGCGCGAGACGCTGTTCGGCGGTAACACCCAGACCGTGGTCGACCGCGCCGCGCTGCCCGTCGTGCTGGTGCACTGAGAGCCCCGCCCGCCCGGCCGGCCGGAGTGCCCGCTACCGCTTGCCCCAGGGGCAACAGGATAGCCCTTGCTGCAAGAAAATATTCCTTGCACTTTTCGTCACGAAATTTAGTTACTCGAAGGTGGGGTGCGGAAGTGTCGCATGCGGCGCAAGGGCGCGGCGGCACTCTCCGCCGGCTGGACACCAGGGAGGACATTCATGCCCATCACCAAACGATCGTTGCTCGGCGCGGCCTGCGCCGGCCTGCTGGCGCTGACGCCGATCGCCGCCACGGCAGAGGGGTGGGAGCCGCGGCGCCCGATCGACTTCGTCATCATGGC
>LJNT01000157.1 GCA_001314685.1 Rhodobacteraceae bacterium HLUCCA09 | reverse complement strand
CTGAAGGACGATTACAACGGCCCGATCTGCTACACGCCCGACGGCAACCCGCTGGTCGGCCCCGCGCCGGGGCTGCGCAACATGTGGCTGGCCGAGGGCTTCTCGTTCGGGATCACCGCCGCCGGCGGCACCGGCCACTACCTCGCGCAGATGATGACCGAGGGCGAGGCCGAGATCGACATGGCCAGCCTCGATCCCCGCCGCTACGGCCCGTGGATGACGACCGACTACGCCGCCCGCAAGAACGAGGAGGCCTATGCCCACGTCTACATCCTCCACCATCCCGACGAGGAGCGCCCGGCGTGCCGGCCCCTGCGCACCGCCCCCTGCCACGACCGGATGAAGGCGCGCGGCGCGCAGTTCGGGCAGGTGAACGGCTTCGAGCGGCCGAACTATTTCGGCCCCGTCGACTCGCCCGAGGGCTTCGACCACGACGCACGGTCGTTCCGCCGGGGCGGCTGGTGGGACTATGCCAGGCAGGAGGCCGAGGCGATCCGAGAGGGCGTCGGCATGATCGACGCCTCCGCCTTCGCCAAGCACCGGGTGACGGGGCCGGGCGCGACGGCCTTTCTAGACTGGTTCACCTGCAACCGGCTGCCGAAGGTGGGGCGCATCAACCTGACCTACGCGCTGACCGAGGCGGGCACCACCCGCACCGAATACACCGTCGTCCGGCTGGCCGAGACCGACTACTTCCTCGTGTCGGCGGGCGCCTGGGCGGCCTATGACGGCGACGAGCTGCGCAAGGCGGCGGAGGACTTCATGTCGGCGGGCGGCGCCTTCGTGATGGCGCACGAGGTGACGACGCAATGGGGCGTCTTCGCCGTCGCCGGGCCGCGCGCGCGCGACCTGCTGTCGGAACTGGTGGTCGATGCCGACCCGGCGACGCGGCTGGGCAACAAGCGCTTCCCGTGGCTGTCGATGCGGCAGATCGAGCTCGGCATGGTGCCGGTCATGGCCGTCCGCGTGGCCTATACCGGCGAGCTGGGGTGGGAGCTGCACCACCCCGTCGAGATGCAGAACCACCTGTTCGACCGGCTGATGGCGGCGGGCGAGGCGCACGGGCTGAAGCTCGTGGGCGCGCGGGCGCAGAACTGGTTGCGGCAGGAGAAGAGCTACCGCGCCTTCGGACACGAACTGGGCCGCGACGCAACCCCGCTCGAGGCGGGCCTCGACCGCTTCGTCGACCTCTCCAAGGAGTTCCGCGGCAAGCCGGCGATGGAAGAGACGGGCATCCGCTCGAAATGCGTCACCGTCCTGATCGACGGCCCTGAGGATGCCGACCCGTGGGGCCGGGAGGCCCTGTATTTCGGCGACGCCCGCGTCGGCCGGCTCACCTCGGGTGGCTACTCGGTCGCCTTCGGCAAGCAGATCGGCATGGGCTATGTCGGCCCTGACTACGCTGCGCCCGGCACGCGCCTTCAGGTGAGAATGTTCGACCGGTTGTGGGACGCCGAGGTCACCGAGGACAGCCCCTACGACCCGCAGAACGCGCGCATCCGTGCCGACGTGGCCACGCCGCGGGCGCAGGCGGCGGCGGAGTAGCGAGGTCGGTGCGCGGTGCGCCCCCTGGCGCATCGTTCCGCGTCGGCCGGGTCGGCAACGCGGGGCAGCGGCGCATCACGGAGCGGCGGCCCGGCGTGCCGCCGTTCGGGCGTATAGGCTGCAGGGCGTATCGCGGGCGGCGCTCTCGCGGAGCGGGGCTGCGTGGGAATGGCAGTCGTGCTGCCGGCCAGGTGAGGCTCAGCCGCCCTGCTGGCCCTGCTGCATCGCCTCGAGAAATCCCGATTCGACCATCCGCTGGCGCATTGCCGCCTCCATTCCACAGGCGGCGTTGATCTCCACCATCCGATCCTGGGGCAGGCCGGGTCCGGTGGACTCGTTGGCTGCCTGCATCTCGGCCAGCGATGCGAAGTCGGAGGCGGCGAGCCCTTCGAGCTCGCCAAGCATCCGATTGACGTTTTCGTCCGAGGTCTCGGCGCGGATGCGATCGAGCACGCAGGCGCCCGCCTTGCGGAAGGCAGGGCCCCACTCCGTCTCGGGAAGGGCGCCGGCAACGGCGGGGCGCTCCTCGGCGATGAGGGCGAACATCTGAGCCGACATCGCTTCTGCCGCGGCCTCGAATCGCTCCAGGTCGGAGGATTGGGCGTGTGCGGCGCCGACTGCCCCGCAGGCGAGTGCGACGAAGAGGGCGGCGGTCGTTTGGCGGGTCATGGCAACTCCTTTCGCGCACATCACCGTGAGGCGCGATACCGGCACGGCAACCCTGGGGCGGCCATCTGACGCGGTGAGGGGCGGGCCGCTTCTGCTGGCGGAGCGGGCCCTGCCCCTGACCCATGCCGCGCCCGGCGCGCGGGCCGAAGTCGCCGGTGGTCATCCGGCCATTGCCATGCCGGCCGAGACCTGCCGCATCGCCGGGCCGCCATCCCTGTCCGCCGCCATGTCGGCCGCGCGCACCTCGTCGAACATGGCGTATTCGTCGGCGTCGAGCGCGCCGTCGTCGTTCTGGTCGAACATCGTGTGCAACTCGCCGCGCTTCTGCCGCGCCTCGGCGAGCGTCACGTCTCCATCGCCATCGAGATCCCCGTTGAGGATGAAATGCGCCCCCGGCTCCGCCGGTTGCGCGGCGAGGGGCAGGGCGGCGAAGGGCAGCGCCGCGAACGCGCGCGCGGCGCTGACTCGACGAAGCATCAAGGCCATGGTGTTTTTCCGTTTTCGGTCCGATGCACGAACGCGCCGGGGGCCGATGTGTCCGTCGCGCCTGCGGCACCGCGCCGCGGCGCTATTCGGCGGCGGCCTGCTCGCCGGCGAGCTGATCCCACGCGGCCAGCGTCTTGGCGGCGTACATCAGCGACGGCCCGCCCCCCATCTGGAGCGCGACGCCGAGCACGTCGGCCAGTTCCTCGCGGGTGCCGCCGGCCTTGGCCAGCGCCTCGACATGGAAGCCGATGCAGGGCTCGCAGCGCATGGCGATGGCAATGCCGAGGGCGACCCACTCCTTCTCGCGCACCGAGAGGGCGCCGGTATGCTTCACCGTGCTCGACAACTCGCCGAACTCGCGTGTCGCGTCGGGGATTGCCTTGTTGAGCGCGCGCAGTTGGGTACGCATGTCGGTCATGGAGGCGGGCCAGTCCATCGGGTGCTCCTTCCTGGGGCGGTCGCCCCTCCCGTGGACCCGGGCGCGGCAGGCTTCCTTGACGCAGGTCAAGCCCCGCTCGATATGGCGCGGCAGTAGCGGGGAAGGGGCGAAATGCGCCTGGTGGCATGGATCGGCTTCGGGGCAGTGGCGGTGGCGGCGGTCGCGGGCATCGCCTGGCTCGCCCTCGGCCGGGGCGGGCCGCCCTCGGGGGTGGCTGTCCTCGGTGACGAAGCTCCCTCGCTCCACGCCGCGCTGGGGACGGAGCAGGCGCTGCCGGTAGGGTCGGCGGCCTTCACAGTGGTCTCGGTCTCGGACTGGGGCAGGCTGCGCTACATCCCCGATATGGCGGCGCTCTGCGGCGACGATTGCACGGGCGACGCGGGGCTCGTGCGCGCGGTGCGGCTGGCACCGGGCGGCTCGCGCAAGATCGTCTTCATCAATCACGGGGCGTGGCCAGGGGTCGCGGAGCGAGAAACGCCCGACTGGTCGTGCCTCGCCGCCACGCTCGCGGCCGAACGGGGGCAAGTCGGTGCGGTTGCGCCGCCCGCCTGCGCCGCGGGCGTGCCAATGGCGCGCGGCGTGCGCTGGGTGCTGCCGCTCGGCCTGGGCGCGCTCTAGCGCCGGCGGACCCGTTCCGCACCCCGCGCGCCGGAGGCCGCCGGGGCGCGGCTCGACGCGACGCGGGCGGCGCTTCGGCGGCGCTCGGGCTGGACACGGTGCGCGGTAAGGTAACTCCGACTGGCGGGCATTGCGCGGTCGGTGCGTGGGGCGGTCCGGTCATCCGTGAGCGCGCCGGTTACCGGGGGCGCGGGGCGGGGCTGCCTGCCGGCCCCGCCAGGTCGCTGCGCGCCATGGCGCCCCGCAGGCTCGGTCGGTCGCGGGGGCCCGCCCGGACGGGCCCCCGCGCGAAAGGTCACTCGGGGATGTCGCCCGTCAGGCCCTCGACGTAGAAGTTCATGCCGAGCAGGGTGCCGTCGTCGGCGGTCTCGCCCTCGGCGAGCCAGACGCTGCCGTCCTGCTTGTTGAGCGGCCCGGTGAACGGGTGATACTCGCCCGAGGCCATGCTCTCCTTCAGGGCCATCGCCTCCTCGCGCACGTCAGCGGGCACCGCCTCGGTGATCTCGCCGATGCCCACCATGCCGTCGCCGATGCCGTGCCACGTGTCGCCCGATTCCCACGTGCCGTCCATCACCGCCTGCACGCGGTCGATGTAGTAGGGGCCCCAGACATCGAGGATCGACGAGACGCGGGGGGAAGGCTTGAACGCCGCCATGTCGGAGGCCTGGCCGAAGCCGATCACCCCGCCCGCCGCTTCGGCCGCGGCCAGGGGCGCGGTCGAGTCGGTGTGCTGCAGGATCACGTCGGCGCCCTGTTCGATCAGCGCGGTGGCGGCGTCGGCCTCCTTGGCGGGGTCGAACCAGGTGTAGACCCAGACGACGCGGAACTCGACATCGGGGTTGACCTTCGTGGCGTGGATGTAGGCCGAGTTGATGCCGCGGATCACCTCGGGAATGGGGTAGGAGGCGATGTAGCCCACGATGTTCGACTCGGTCATCGAGCCGGCGATGTGGCCCTGCACCGCGCGCCCCTCGTAGAAGCGGGCGGAGTAGGTGGCGACGTTGTCGGCCTGCTTGTAGCCGGTGGCGTGCTCGAACTTCACGTCGGGAAACTGCTCGGCCACCTCGAGCACCTGGTCCATGTAGCCGAACGAGGTGGCAAAGATGATGTCGGCGCCCGACAGCGCCATCTGCGTCATGGTGCGGATCGCGTCGGCGCCCTCGGGCACGCTTTCCTGGTAGACGGTCTCGATGCCGTCGCCGAACTCTTCCTCAAGCGCGAGGCGTCCCTCGTTGTGGGTGTAGGTCCAGCCGCCGTCGCCGATCGGGCCGACATAGATGAAGCCCGCCTTGAGCGGGTCGTCCTGCGCGAGCGCCGCGGTGCCCAGGGCGGTGCCGAGGCCGACGGCGAGGGCCGTGGAGGCGAGGAAGGTGCGTCGTAGCATGGGGGTCGTCTCTCCCTGTTGGTGGCGGCTCAGGCAGCCGCGTGGAAGCTCCGCCCGAGGGCGGCCGGCGCTCCCAGCGCCGCCCGCCCCCGACCGGAGGAGATGATCACGAGCACGAGGATCGTGAGGATGTAGGGGGCCATCGACAAGTACTCGACCGGCAGCTTCACGCCTGCCGCCTGCAGGTTGAGCTGAAGCACCGTCAGGCCGCCGAAGAGGTAGGCGCCGAGCAGAAGCCGCCACGGCCGCCAGGAGGAGAAGACCACGAGCGCCAGCGCGATCCATCCCGCCCCGGAGGTCATCCCGTCGGTCCATTGCGGCACGCGCACGAGGGACAGGTAGGCGCCGCCCAGCCCCGCGCAGGCGCCGCCGAAGGCGATGGCGGCAAGTCGGATGCGCACGACCTTGGTGCCGAGCGCGTGCGCGGCCTCGGCGCTTTCGCCGACCGAGCGCAGCACGAGGCCGGCGCGCGAGCGGTAGAGGAAGAGCCAGATCGCGAGGCAGAGGAACAGCGAGAGATACACGACCGCGTCGTGTCGGAACAGGATGGGGCCGACGACCGGCAGATCGGCCAGCGGCCCCAGCGGCACGTCGGGCACGTTGACGCCCCGCTCGCCGACATAGCCCTGCCCGATCAGCGACGACAGGCCGAGGCCGAACAGCGTCAGCGCGAGGCCGGTCGCCACCTGGTTCGACATCAGAATCTGCGTGAGCACGCCGAAGACGAGGCTGAGCACCGCGCCCGCCGCCGCCGCCGCAGCGAAGCCCCAGAGGGCCGAGCCGGTCTCGAAGCCGATGGCGAAGCCGCAGACCGCGCCGGTGATCATCATCCCCTCGACGCCGAGATTGAGCACGCCCGCCCGCTCGACGACCAGCTCGCCCAAGCCCGCGAGCAGGATCGGGGTCGAGGCGACCATCAGCGAGGCCAGCAGCAGCAGCGAGTTGATCGAGGAGAGGTCCATCACGCGATCCTTCGCCGACCGAGGCGCAGCCGGTAGTTGGTGAAGACGTCGACGCCGAGCAGGAAGAACAGCAGCATCCCCTGGAATGCCTGGATCGCCGCGGCGGGCAGCCCGAGCGTCAGCTGCGCCAGCTCGCCGCCGATATAGGTCAGCGCCATCAGCAGCCCCGCGAGCAGGATGCCGATCGGGTGCAGCCGGCCGAGGAAGGCCACGATGATCGCGGTAAAGCCGTAGCCGGCGCCGAAATCGATGTTGAGCTGGCCGGCAGGCCCCGTCACCTCGAACAGCCCCGCGAGGCCCGCCAGCGCCCCCGACACGCCGAAGCACAGGATCACCAGCCGCCCCGCCCGCACGCCGCCGAAGCGCGCCGCCCGCGGCGCCTCGCCCATCAGCCGGATCTGGAAGCCGGCGAGGTGGCGCGTGAACATGACGTGGGCCGCGATCACCGCGATGAAGGCCGCGACGACCCCCCAGTGCATGCCGGTGCCGACGATGAGTTCGGGGTTGGCCGAGCTGTCCCACCGGGCGAGGTTGCGCGAGCCGGGAAAGCCGCCGCCGTCGGGGTTGCGCAAGGGGCCGAGCGCCATCGCGGCGACGAGCTGCTCGGCCACGTAGACCAGCAGCAGCGACACGAGGATCTCGTTGGTGCCGAAGCGGGTCCTGAGCAGTGCGGGGATCATCGCCCAGGCCCAGCCGCCGAGCGCGCCGGCGAGGGCCATGAGCGGCAGGATCAGCCGCGTGTCGGCGGGGTAGAGCGCGAGGCCGGCGGCCGCCCCGCAGATCGCGCCGACGATGTATTGCCCCTCGGCCCCGATGTTCCACACCCCCGCGCGAAAGCCCATGGCGAGGCCGATGGCGATGAGGATGAGCGGGCCGGCCTTCACGAGGAGTTGCGGGCGGGCGTAGCTGGCGAACTGTTCGGCGAAAAGCGGATCCCAGAAGATCGTGCGGATGGCGACCAGCGGATCCTGCCCGAGGGCCGCGAACATCGCGCCGCCCGCCACCATCGTCAGCAGCACCGCCAGCGGCGGCGTGGCCCAGCGCCACACCGCCGACGGGGCCGGGCGCCGCTCGAGCGCGATCATCGTCGCCCCCGTGCCGGGCGGGCCGGCCTCGTCGTGCCTGTGCGTATTTGAAACAGAAAGAAGCCGGGAACGCGGCGCCGGCGCGGGCGCGCGTGCCGGGGGGGCGGCGCGACCGGCCTGGCGGTGCGGTCGTCAGGCCGGGGCATCGTAGCTCTCCATGATCTGGTGAGCCTCGTCGGGGCGGGCCACGTCCATGTCATGCGCGCCGCCCAGCATCAGGCCGATCCGCTCCATCGTCAGCCCTTCGGTCGGAACCGGCGGCGTCAGCCGCCCGGCGTTGAGCGCGGCGAAGCGGTCGGCCAGCTCGAGGATCTCGTCGAGGTCCTGCGTGATGACGACCACGCCCGCGCCCCCGCGCGCGAGGTCGATCAGCGCCTGCCGGATGGCGGCGGCCGCCGCGGCGTCGACCCCCCATGTCGGCTGGTTCACCACCAGCACGCGGGGCCGCTGCAGCACCTCGCGCCCGATCACGAATTTCTGCAGGTTGCCGCCCGAGAGCGCCCGCGCCGCCGTGCCCGGCCCCGGCGTGCGCACGTCGAAGCTCTCGATCACCTTCTGCGCGAAGCTGCGCGCCGCCTTCCAGTCGAGGAAGCCCCGGCGCAGGATCGGCTCGCGCATCCAGCCCGTCAGCGCGGCATTTTCCGTCAGGCTCATGTCGGGGGCGGCGGCGTGGCCCAGCCGCTCCTCGGGCGCCGCGAGCAGCCCGAGGCGCCGCCGCGCCACCGGGCCGAGGGTGCCGATCTCCTCGCCCTCCAGCTCGATCATCCGCGGGCCCACCGGCAGCTCGCCCGACAGCGCGGCCAGGAGCTCGTCCTGTCCGTTGCCGGCCACGCCCCCGATGCCGACGATCTCGCCGCCCTCCACCGTCAACCGGATGCCGGACAGCGCGGTGCCGAACCGCCCCGGCGCTGGCACCGACAGGTCCTTGAGCGCCAGCACCACGGGCCCGCGGTTGCGGCCCTCGCGGTCGGGCCGCTTGAGCGAGGTGCCGACCATCAGCTCCGCGAGCTGCGCGGTCGACACGCTGCGCGGGTCGCAGGTGCCCACCACCCGGCCCCGCCGCAGGATCGTCGCCCGCCTGCAGAGCGCGCGGATCTCTTCCAGCTTGTGCGAGATGTACAGGATCGAGGTGCCTTCGCGCGCGAGTTTCTGCAGAGTGGCGAACAGGATCTCCACCTCCTGCGGGGTCAGCACCGAGGTCGGCTCGTCCATGATCAGCAGCTTCGGCTCCTGCAGGAGGCAGCGCACGATCTCGACCCGCTGCCGCGCGCCGGCCGACAGGTCGCCCACCCGCGCGGCGGGGTCGAGCGGCAGGCCGTAGGCGCGGCTCACCTGAGCGATCTCGGCGGCGAGCACGCGCAGCCGTGGCGGGGTCTCCATGCCGAGCCCGACGTTCTCGGCCACGCTCAGCGCGTCGAAGAGCGAGAAGTGCTGAAACACCATCGCCACGCCCGCCCGGCGCGCGGCCCGTGGCTCGGGCGGGGCGTAAGGCTTGCCCAGCAGCGCCATCGTGCCGGCGTCGGGCTTCACCAACCCGTAGATCGCCTTGACGAGGGTCGACTTGCCGGCGCCGTTCTCGCCCAGAAGCGCGTGGATCTCGCCCTGCTGAACGGTCAGGTCCACGTCCTTGTTGGCGACCACGCCCGGATAGGCCTTTGACAGGCCGCGCACCTGCAGAAGCGCGCTCACGCGCCGCCCTCCGCCCGAGCGTCGGGACGGGTGCCGTCGCCGGCCCCAGCCTCGGCACCGACCGCGCGCATCAGCGCGGCGGCGGTGCCGATGGCGATGGCCTGGGGGTGCTTGCCCATGGCGGGGTCGCCGATCGGGCAGGCGATGCGCGCGATCTGCCCGGGTGCATGGCCCATGCCGGCGAGGCGCTTGCGGAAGCGGGCCCACTTGGTGGCCGAGCCGATCAGCCCGGCCGATGCGAAGCCCCGCCGCAGCACCGCGTCGCACAGCGCGAGGTCGAGCGCGTGGGAGTAGGTCAGGATCAGGTGATGCGCGTCCTCGGGCGCGTGGGCCACCGCCCTCGCCGGCTCGGCCGCCACCAGCATGTCGACGCCATGCGGCATCTCGGCCGGGAAGCGCTCCGCCCCGGTGTCGACCCAGGTGATGCGCCAGTCGGGCAGGGGGGCCAGCACGCCGGCCAGCGCACGCCCGACATGCCCCGCCCCGTGCAGCCAGAGCCCATGGGCGGCGGCGCGCAGGGGCTCCACCATCCAGCCCTCCACGAGTTGCGCCTGCGGCATCTCCGTCCCCCGACGTGCCCGTGCCCGCAGGCGTTCCACGGCGAGCGGCGCGGTGCCCGCCGCACCGACGGGCCGCGCCCAGACGGCGCCCGCCGCCTCGATCTCGGCCAGCCGCGCTCCCTCGATCAACTCCGTCAGAAGCGTTACCGCGCCCCCGCAGCACTGGCCCAGACCCGGGCCGAGCGGCCGCCGCGCCAGCCCCTCGGCCGCGGCGCCCGCGAGCACCGCCCGCGCCCGCCGCGCCGCCTCCCATTCGAGCGCGCCGCCACCGATGGTGCCCTCCTGCCCGCCGTCCCAGACGAGCATCGCCGCCCCCGTCTCGCGCGGCACCGATCCCTGCGCCTTGGCCACCACCACGCGCGCCACCCGGCCGTGCCGGGCGAGCGCGGCGCGCAGGGCGGCGACGTCAAGGCTCATGCGGACCGAACCCGCTCGACCGCCGCCAACACCCGCTCGGGCGTGGCCGGCGCGTCGAGCGCAGGGTAGGGGGCGCCGGGGCCCCCGCAGGCAGCCACGGCGTCCGACAGCGCCATCAGCGCGGAAATCCCGAGCATCAAGGGCGGCTCCCCCACGGCCTTGGAGCGATAGATCGTCTCCTCGCGGTTTCGCCCGTCCCAGAGCGCGACGTTGAACACGGGCGGCGCATCCGAGCAGGCCGGGATCTTGTAGGTTGACGGCGCATGCGTCCGCAAGCGGCCGCGCGCATCCCACACCAGTTCCTCCATCGTCAGCCAGCCCGCGCCCTGCACGTACCCACCCTCGATCTGGCCGATGTCGAGCGCAGGGTTCAACGAGGTGCCGCAATCGTGCAGCAGATCGGCCCGGAGCAGCCGGTTCTCGCCCGTCAGCGTGTCGATCGCGGCCTCGGTCACCGCGACCCCGTAGGCGAAGTAGTAGAACGGCCGGCCCTGCCCGCCGATCCGGTCCCACTCCACCTTGGGCGTGCGGTAGAAGCCGGTCGCCGAGAGCGAGATGCGCGCCATCCAGGCGTCGCGCGCCACCTCCTCGAACGGATAGCTCTCGGCCCCCACATGCACCCGGCCCCCCTCGAAGCGCACCGATGCCGGGTCGGCCTGCTGCCGCTCGGCCACGAAGGTGGCCAGGCGGCCGCGGATCTCGTCGCAGGCCGCCTTGACCGCCATCCCGTTCAGGTCGGACCCCGACGAGGCCGCCGTCGCCGAGGTATTCGGCACCTTGCCGGTGTCTGTTGCAGTGATCTTGACGCGCTCGACCTGCACCCCGAACCGGTCGGCCGCCACCTGCGCCACCTTCTGGAACAGGCCCTGCCCCATCTCGGTGCCGCCGTGGTTCATGTGGATCGAGCCGTCTGTGTAGACGTGCACCAGAGCGCCCGCCTGGTTCAGATGCGTCAGCGTGAAGGAGATACCGAACTTCACCGGCGTCAGCGCGATCCCCCGCTTCAGCACGGGCTCGGCGGCGTTCCATTCCGCGAGAGCCGCCCGCCGCGCGCGATAGTCCGAACTCTCCACCACCCGTGCGACCATGTCGTGCAGGGTGAAATCCTCCACCACCTGCCCGTAGGGCGTCGTCCAGCCCGGAACCTCGCGCCGCGGCGCCGCCTGCGGCGCCACCGCCTCCGCCGCTCCCCGGCTCGTCAGGTCGAGATGAGGATCGGCTGCCGCACCCTCTTCCCCCATCATCTTGGCCGAAATACTCCGGGGGGGGGCGGCCCGGGACGGGCCGACGGGGGGCTCGCCCCCCTCCGCGCCCTCGGCCCGCGCACCGTAGAAATTGATGCGCCGCACCTCCAGCGGGTCGCGCCCGAGCGCGTGGGCCACGTGGTCCATCACCCGCTCGATCCCCAGCATCCCCTGCGGCCCGCCGAAGCCGCGGAAGGCGGTCGCCGACTGCGTGTTGGTGCGCAGCCGATGCGAGACGATCCGCACGGCCGGCAGCCAGTAGGCGTTGTCGGCATGCAGCATCGCGCGGTCGGCCACGGGCAGCGAGAGGTCCATCGACCAGCCGCAGCGGCAGAACTGCTCGAAGACGATGCCGAGGATTCGCCCCTCGGCGTCGACCCCCGCGCGATAGTCGATGCGGAAGTCGTGGCGCTTGCCGGTGATGACGAAGTCGTCGTCGCGGTCGTAGCGCATCTTGCAGGGCCGGCCGGTCAGGCGCGCGGCGACGGCGCAGGCGCAGGCCAGCGCGTTGCCCTGGCTCTCCTTGCCGCCGAAGCCGCCGCCCATGCGCCGCACCTCGACCCGCACCGCGTGCATGGGCACGCCCAGGGCCTCGGCCACCTTGTGCTGGATCTCGGTCGGATGCTGCGAGGAGGCATGCACGACCATGTCGCCCCCCTCCTGCGGCAGGGCCAGTGCCGCCTGCCCCTCGAGATAGAAGTGCTCCTGCCCGCCGATCTCGATCGACCCCTCGATCAGATGCGCGGCCCCGGCGATGGCGGCCTCGGGGTCGCCCCGGCCATAGACGCGCGGGCCGTCCTCGAAGCGCCAGTCGCGGGCCAGTGCCTCCTCGATGGTGAGCACCGGCTCGGCCTCTTGCACCGTCACGCGGGCCAGCCGCGCGGCCTTGCGCGCGGCGAGGTGGCTCTCGGCGACGACGAGGAAGAGCGGTTGCCCGGCATAGTGGATGTCGCCCGAGCACAGCGTTTCCTCGTGAAAGGTCGGTGCGGGCGAGACGTCGTTGTGGCCGGGCAGGTCCGCCGCCGTCAGAACCGCGACGACGCCCGGCGCGGCGCGCACGGCGTCGAGGTCGAGCTCCGTCCAGCGTCCGGCGGCGATCTCCGACAGGCCGAAGGCGAGATGCAGGGTGCCCTGCGGCACGGGGATGTCGTCGACGTAGCGTGCCTCGCCGGTGACGTGGCGCAGGGCGGCGTCGTGGGGGAGCGGCCGGGCGGCGGTCATGGCGCGCGGCCTTCCGCACCGGTAGAACGGGCCGGTCGCGAATTTTCTGCGAAAATTCGGCGTCGCCCGGGATGTGCCGTCCCGCACCGTCCCGAACGACGCATCATGGCGCCGGCGGTCGGGCGGGGGCGCGAATTTTCGCAGAAAATTCGGCGTCCTCGGCTCACGGTGCGATCTCCAGGATGGCGGTGCGCACGCCCGAGCGTTCGGCGTAGAGCCGGGCGAGCATGTTCTGCGCGGCGCGCAGGCGATAGCAGGCCGAGGCGCGCATGTCGTCGATGGGCTCGAAATCGTCGGCGAAGCGGGCCATGGCGACCTCGACGGTTGCCGCCTGCCAGGGCCGCCCCTGGAGCGCCGCCTCGACGGCGCGGGCGCGCTTCGGCGTCGCGGCCATGCCGCCGAAGGCGATGCGGACGCGGACGATCGTGCCGCCTTCGACCGTCACGTTGAAGCATCCGCAGACGGCCGAGATGTCCTGGTCGAACCGCTTGGAGAGCTTGTAGCAGGCGAGATCGTCCGCCTGCCGGGGAAAGCTGACCGCCTCGACGAACTCGCCCGGGCGCCGGTCCTGCCGGCCGTAGCCGAGGAAGAACTCCTCCAGCGGCAGGGCGCGGCGCGTGTCGCCCTTGCGCAGGTGCAGCGTGGCGCCGAGCGCGATGAGGGCGGGCGGGCTGTCGCCGATGGGCGAGCCGTTGGCGATGTTGCCTCCCACCGTCGCGGCGTTGCGCACCTGCACCGATCCGTAGCGGCGGATGAGCTCGGCGAAGGAGGGATGCAGCGCGGCCATGGCCTCGTGCAGGTCGGCGAGCGTCGCCGTGGCGCCGATGCGGACCTCCGTTTCGCGCACCTCGATGCGAGCGAGGTCGCGGCAGCGGTGCAGGAAGGCGACCGGGGCGAGGTCGCGCAGCTGCTTGGTCACCCAGAGGCCGACATCGGTCGCCCCGGCGATCAGGGTCGCGTCGGGATGGGCCTCGTACCATGCCGCGAGGGTGTCGGAATCCTCGGGCAGCGCCGCGTCGGGCGCCGTCGGAGGGGGGCCGTCTGCCCCCCGCGCGGCGCAGCCGCGCCCCCCCGAGGATATTTCCGGCAAGAAGAAGGAGCGGGGGTCGTCGCGGGCGTGGTCATGGGCGGCGGCGGCGTCCTCGGCGACCCAGGCGGGCACGGGCGCTGTCTCGGCGGCGCGGGCGGCGCGCAGGATGGGCGCGTAGCCGGTGCAGCGGCAGAGATTGCCCGCGAGCTGGTCGGCGTGGTCGATGCGTCCCTGCGCGTGGGAGGCCGCCATCGCCACGACGAAGCCCGGCGTGCAGAAGCCGCATTGCGAGCCGTGGTGCTCGACCATCGCCTGCTGCACCGGGTGCAGCGCGTCGTCCGGCCCGGCGATCCCCTCGACCGTGCGTACGGCCTTGCCGTGCAGCTGCGGCAGGAAGAGGATGCAGGCGTTGAGCGCGCGCGGCGTGCCGTCGGGGCCGGTCACGATGACCGTGCAGGCGCCGCAATCGCCCTCGTTGCAGCCCTCCTTGGTGCCGGTCAGGGCGCGCTCCTCGCGCAGCCAGTCGAGCAGGGTGCGCGTGGGCGCGGTGTCGGTCCGCAACGGCGCGCCGTTCAGGACGAAGGCGATCTCCATGGGTCGAAACGATCCGCCGCGTTACCAGACATCGGGATCCGGCGCGCGCCCTCGATGCGGCGTAGAAGGCGCGGCCCTGTTCGCGCACGCAGCAAAGCGCGAAGCACGCGGCGATGCAAGCGCGGCGCAGCGGGGCGCCTGCAGGGAGAGCGCCTGCGCGCGGGTATGGCCCGATTCCACGCCCCGCGTGTCGCCGGGCAGGCCGCATCTTTGCGCAAACCGCGTCTCATGTTACCATATTTGGCATAACGAACGACCAAAAACAGAACATGCAGGCAGGCAGAGCGATGAGCAGCACCGCTGGAGGGGGCGCCCTCTACGCGACCGAATGGTCGCATGTTGAGGTCGACGGGATCGAGGGGTCGCCGCTCCAGGCGCTCAGGGTGGGCGGCGAATGGGGGTGGCACGGCGAGCTGTGGCGGCTCGACGCGGTGCCGGCGCCCTTGCGCCTCGAAGCGGCGGTCGGGCGGGCGGCGCTGCGCCGGGTCGCGGCGCGCCGGGCGGCACGGGTCACGCAGCGCGGCGGGCCGCTGCCGGTCCTGTCGCGACGTCGCATGCCGGTGCTGCCGCTGGCCGAGGAGCGGCTTCTGCGCACCGGCTTCGTTGTGACGGACGGCCGCCGGGCGTGGTCGGTCAGTTATGTTCCGGGGCGCGACGGCGCGGCGCTCGCCCTGTTCGATCGGGCGGTGCCGCCGCGCGGCGTACCGCTCTGGGTGGTCTCGGCCCATGACGGCAGCGCGCGGGTGCCGACGCGGGCCTTGTCGGGGTTCGTGCCCGGCACGCCGGTCGAGACGCCCCGCGGGCCGGTGCCGGTGGAGCGGCTGCGCCCCGGCGACGCGGTGCTCACCGACCTCGGTGCGCGCCCGGTGCGGGCGGTGCGGCTGCGCCCGGCGGCGGGAGCGGTGGCGCTTCCCGCGTGGCTGTTCGGCCCGACGGCGCCCGGCGCCGAGGTGACTGTCGGCCAGGACACCTGGCTCGGCGTCGAGGGCGCGGCGCTGTCCGAGTTGTTCGGGCTGGGCGAGGCGCTCGTGCGGGCGGGCGACCTCGAGTCGCTTCCCGTCGCCCGCTCCGCGCTCCGGGCCGACCTGATCGCGCTGACGCTCGACGGCGCGCCGCTGGTGATGGCCGGGGGGCTGCCCTGCCTCGCCGGCCCGGCGGAGCGGAGCCCGATGCGGAGGCTCGGCGCGGGGGAGGCCGCCATCGCGCTCGGCCATGCCGCGCTCTGGCCCTCGCCGCGGATGGTGCTACGCCGCGCCGCGGCCTGAAGACGTGGGCGCGCCCGCCGGTTGACACGGAGGCGCGCGGGTGTATACGGCGCGCTCTCCCGGCAAATGCCGGATCGTTTGGTGTTGGCGGCCCCCGCGAGGGGATGCCTGTCGCCCGATGGCGGGCTGGATCGGCCCGGCCAGAGGGAAAGGACAACGCCCTTCATGCAGCGCGGGCAGCGTGCCCGCAGGGAAGGAGATCAGAGGTGACGAAACGCACCGCTGCCAAATACAAGATCGACCGCCGGATGGGCGAGAACATCTGGGGCCGGCCGAAGAGCCCCGTGAACCGCCGCGAATACGGCCCCGGCCAGCACGGTCAGCGCCGCAAGGGCAAGATGAGCGACTTCGGCCTGCAGCTGCGCGCCAAGCAGAAGCTCAAGGGCTATTACGGCGA
>LJNT01000158.1 GCA_001314685.1 Rhodobacteraceae bacterium HLUCCA09 | reverse complement strand
GCTCGTGAGGGCCTGCACAACCCTCAACCGGTCCTCACGACCGGCCCACGACCCCCAAAGCCCGCCGCTCAGACGTATTCGGTGAATACTGCGGGCTGAGGAGTGATGCTTCTTTTGGGGGATAACGGCGAAACTCGACGGCCGGAATCGCCTGCCGGAGGTCATCAGCGGGGTTGAGTTCCGCAACGGCGTCCGCCATCTTCAAACTGCCGCCTGACTAGGCGTCACCAACTTTCGCGCCCATCTCGGCGGTAACGAGGAACACGCCTATGCCCTTGATGAATAACCACCAATTCGAGACCAGGACCGGCCTCTCCGGCCAGTGGAAGTACGGCAACAAGATCGCCGCGGTGTGGGCGGCGCTCAAGGACTACGACGAGGTGCGGCACAGCCCCGACGAGGGCAAGCAGCTCGCGGCGCTGCGGATGGTGGCCAAGTCCGCCGCGTGGTGGCTGGCGAACAAGAAGACGAAGGAGAAGGACCAGACTAAGGCGCGCAAGAAGGTCATCGAGGATCTGCTCGACCAGGCGATCGCCGAAATCGGCGCGATCGACGAGGCGGAGGCCCTGTATGCCCGCCGCAAATGCGAGGCGCTCAAGAAGAACTGGGTGCACGCGATCATCGAGAAACCGCTTATCGGGCGCGTCAAGATCCGCAGCGTCACCGCGGATGACAGTCCTTATCGCGTGAACGTCAAGGGCGGCTATGCCCACGAGCGGACCGACTACCTCAAGAAGATGAAGAAATCGAACCCGCTCTCCGGCACGAAGATGCATGGCGCCTTCAAGAGTTCCGCGTACAAAGGCAAGGACGCGGACTGGGAAAAGATCAAGTACGGAGAATTCAGGAAGCTCGTCGAAATCTATCAGAAGAACAAAAATGGACGGAACACGAACGCGCTGGTGGAATACTACAAGCGCGAGGATCGTCTGAAATGGCTGCTCTCCTGCGATGAAGGGGTATATTGCTACCTGTCGGGCCAGAGCCTCGTGGACGAGCAGAAAGGCAACAAGGATCAGGAAGACTCGAGCCTTTACAAGTATCCGATGATGTACGCGATGGACCGCTACGGAAATCTCTATGCCCGGGATTTCCTTCGCGCGAAGAAGGACACGGACACGAACCAGTTCAATCACACGAGTTTCTGCGCGGGGAATGAAGTCGTCTGCGCCGGGAGCATCCTGTTCAACGACAAGGGCCATCTCGTCTATATCTCGAACTACAGCGGGCATTATATCCCTGGCGAAGACGCGCTGCGCCAGTCGCTGAGATTCATCGCGAAAGACGGCGTCGACCTGTCGAAGGTGTGCATCGGGCTTTACGGCGACGATGGAAAGTATGTCGCGAAAGACTTCAAGGAAGGGACGAAGGTTCCCTGGGACCCGAAGCTGAACAAGGGTCTTCAGATGTCCGACGCCGTCGGCGGGTAAGGGCTTGCGTCCGGCGGCGCGCCGGCCCGTCCCCGGTCAACCGGGAGCGTTCCGGGGCCGCCTCGAAACGGCCTGGTCGGACAGATCCCGCCGCGAACACTGGTGCCGGTCCGCGCCGGGATCCGCACGCGGGCGGGCCGGAAGGCCGGCCCTGGCCCGCCCCCCGTCGCACGTCCCCATTCCGAGTCGCCGGCGCCTCGTGTGGCCCGGCCCTCGCCGGAGGCCACCACCAAACCCCTTGTTCCGAACGGGCCGGGTGTGGAAGCCTGCGGCGGACTGGGATCCGCAAGGGAAGGCGACGATGAACGCGATCACGCTCAACACCAGGGAGATGCAGCTCCTCGAGCAGGCGCAGTACGACGGGCTCGTGCGCGGCATGACGGCGCTCTCGACGCTGACCTTCCGCTGGCAGGACCTCGCGCTGCAGTCGCTGCAGCTGGGCACCTCGGCCGGGGGCGAGGTCTACGGCTTCGTCGCCGAGTCGCCGGCCGACACGGTGGCGGGCCGGATCTCCGGCAGTTCGCGCGACGCCGCCGGCGACGCCATCGCCTTCCTGCTGTCGAAGGTCTGGAAGAAGGTCGAGGCGAAGGTCGCGCAGAACCAGACGCTGCAGGACGTCTGCCGGCTGCTCAAGATCGGGCTCGACTCGCTCCTGATGGTGCTCAAGAAATTCCTCGTCTCCAGGGAGGTGCTCGGCCAGCTCATCCCGCTCTACAATGTGGTGAAGGGCTCGTGGGGGGGCATCCAGCTCGCGATCGAGGCGCATGGCCACCGCACCGCCTTCGAGAGCCTCAAGGACGCCGCGCCGCTGGTGGGCAGCGGCTTCCCCAGGGTGGCGCTGTCGGGGTTCCGCACCTACACGATGACGGAGACCATCCGCGCCGGCGTGAAGTCCGCCTATACCTTCGCGAAGACGATCGGGTCGCTGCTGGCGCAGATCTTCTCGGCCGGCGTCTCCTCGGTCCTCAGTTTCGTCGCGGCCCTTGTGGAGGCGATCACCTCCTGGGCCTATTCCGTCATCCAGGCCGTCCTGTTCGACAAGGCGACGAAGGCCTGCGGCACGGCGATGGCCTCGCGCGAGGGGCTGTCGGTGGAGGAGTTCCGCGGGATCATCAAGGGCTGCCCCTTCTTCGGCTGCTTCGTCTTCGGGGCAGCCAACTATATCGGCCATTTCAACCTGACGGCGCTGCTGTCGAACCCCGACAACGCGATCTCCTCGAACCAGCTCTCGGCCAGTGTCGCGACCATCGGCGAGGTGCAGAAATCGGCCTGCAAATACATCGCCGCCTCCCATTTCGAGGTGGGCTTCCGCGACAAGGCGAGCGAGGCCCAGTACGGCTGGATCCTGAAGATGATGCAGGGCTACGCCAGCGACGCGCCGAAGAGCGAGTTCCTGACCTCGGACGCGACGAAGTGGCAGCGCTTCAAGCACAAGGCGAAGAAGTTCAAGCGCAAGCACTTCTAGCCCTGGACGGGTCTGCGCGGGGCGGGGCGGGCGCGGATCAGCCCCCCGACGCCGCGATCGCCGGTTTCTGGACGGCGACGGCGTGGCACAGCACCGGGTCCTGGAACTCGTGGCGGATGACATCCTGAAAGAAGATGCGCGGCGGCAGGAACCCGGCCGCGCTCAGTTGCTCACGCACGTAGTCCGCGCCATGGGCGTGGCGGCCCGACGGCCCGAGCCGGAAGCCGGCGGCGGGCGCCTTGTCCGCCGCATCCTCGAGGGTGAAGACGAGCCATCCGCCCGGTGCGAGCCGGCGGTAGATGTTGCCCAGCACGCCGTCGAGCGCGCCGAAATAGCACATCACGTCCGACGACACGACGAGGTCGAACACGCCCTCGGGCCACGTATGGATCTCCCCCAGATCGGTGCGGGCGAGGTAGTCGTACAGCGCCTTGTCCTTCGCGATCTCCAGCATGGGGATCGAGATGTCCACGCCCTGAAGAACTCTGGCGTAGGGCCGCAGGAAAGGCGCGCACAGCCCGGTGCCGCAGCCCGCGTCCAGAATGGCGCGGCTGCCGTCCTTCGGCAGGCCGACCTGGTCCAGGATCTGCGCCATCAGCTTCGGACCGTTGTTGCGGATCATGGTCAGGACGGTGTCGTAGCTCTCGGCGAAGGCATCGAACACGTCGATCGCCATCGCATTCTGCTCCACCGTCATCGGCTTGCCCCGCAGCGCCGCCTCGACATACTCGAAGGTGATGCCCAGATGCTCGCGGTAGGGGGCGGCGAGGGCGAGCAGGGCTTCGGCTTCCTCGGTCGCCTCGAAATGGGCCATCGCCTTGGCGAGGCTCAGCGCCACCTCCCCGGGCAAGGCGCTGGCCTCCACGACGCCGCGCAGCATCGGCAGCGCCTCCGCGGTGCGGCGGCGCTGGGCCATCGTCACGGCGTAGGGCATGGCGGGGCGATGCTCGGCGGGGTTCAGGGTCAGGGCGCGTTCGAGGAACGGCAGCGCGTCGTCGTCGTAGTCGAGGTTCGACAGGAGCATGCCCGTCTCGGCCTGCCGCAGGGCGTCCTCGGGCGCCTCCTCGGCGGCGGCTATGGCGCGCGCGCGGGTCGCCTCGGCGATCTGCTTCGCCGCGGTCTGCTGCCCGCACCGCTCGAGCACCTTGCCGAGTTGCAGGCCGGCGACGAGGGGCAATTCGCCCTGCGCGATCGTATCCTTGCAGCGCGCCAGCGCGCCGGCCCGGTCGCCGGCATCGAGGGCGGACTGCGCCTCGTCCAGCAGCTGGACCCAGAGCGGCTCGGGCGCGTCGGCGGCCTCGGGCGGCGGCGTTGTCCCGTCGGGGGCCCCGGCGTGCAGACCGGGTTCTTCCTGCGGCATGACCGGCGCTCCTCGTCCTGCGTGATATCGAGGCGGACCGTAGCGCACGGGGGCGGCGCGATCCATCGCCGGATGCGCGCTTGACCTTCCGTGCCCGTCCCGTCTTGATGGGGCCGATCGGGTGGGGAGGCAAGCCGTTGGGACATCTTGATCGCGTGGCAGCCGTTGCGGCTCTGGGCCTCGCGCTCGGCCTGTCCGGGCCGGCGGGCGCCCAGTCTGCCGCCGACGGGCGGCTGACGGTGGAGCTGAACAAGCTGGAGGACGGCGAGACCGGCGCCTGCCGCGCCTTCTTCCTCTTCCGCAACCACGCCGACACGCCCTTCGAGGGCTTCGAGATGTCGCTCGCCATCCTCGACACCGACGGCGTCATCGACAGGCTTTTGACGATCGACGCCGCGCCCCTGCCGATGGACCGCACGACGCTGAAGCTGTTCGAGATCCCCGAGACCGACTGCGCCGCCGTTGGCGAAGTATTGCTGCACGACCTGCCCGTCTGCCGGCCCCAGAATGCCGAGGCGATGGACTGCTTTCCGATTCTGGAGCTCGTCAGCCGCGCCGACGCGCCGCTCGTGAAGTAGCGCGATGGGCGGCGGCGCGCTGGAGGTGCTGGCGAGCGGCGGGCCGGTGCTCGCCCTGTTGCTCGCGATCTCGGTCGTCTCCATCGCCCTCATCGTCGCGAAGGCGCTCGAGTTGCGCGGCGTTCTGTCGGGTGCCGACCGATGCGCCGAGGCGCTCTCGGCCTGGCAGCGGGGCGACCGGCACAGCGCGCTGAAGACTGTGGAGGAGGGCCCGACGCCGGTGGACCGCATCCTGTCGGCCGCGATGTCGGGCCTCATCGCCGGGCGCCCGCGCGCCGCGCTGGAGAAGGACCTCGAATGGCGCGGCAACGCCGAGATCGCCGAGCTGTCGCGCCGCATCCGCCTTCTCGAACTCGTGGCGATGATCAGCCCGTTGCTCGGCCTGCTCGGCACCGTGCTCGGCATGATCCAGGCCTTCCGCGAGCTTTCGCTCGCCGGGGGCGCGGCGAACGCCTCGATCCTCGCCTCGGGCATCTGGCAGGCCCTGCTGACCACCGCGGCGGGCCTCGTCGTCGCCATTCCCGCCGCCGTGGCCGCGGCGCTGCTCGCCGCGCGGGTAGAGCGGGCGGGGCAGGCGATGGAATCGGCCGTGGGCGCGCTGGTGACGCTGGAGGACCAGCGCCGCTGAGCGCGGGGAGGGAGTGATGCATCTCAGGCGCGCCCGCCCGATCCGGCCCCTCATCTCGCTGGTCTCGATGGTCGACGTGCTGCTGATCATGCTGGTCTTCTTCATGGTCACCTCCACCTATCTCGACCTCGACATGCTGGAGCTCGCCGAGCCCGCCGAAGAGGGCGGTGGCGGCGCGGCCGGGCCCGCCGACACGGTGCTCGTCAGCATCGGCGGCGACGGGCAGGCCCGGCTCGGCGGCGCCGCGCTCTCCCCCGCCGCGCTGACCACGGCTCTGTCCGACAGGCTCGCCGCGTCGCCAGGGATGCAGGTGCTCCTGCTCCCGTCGGCGCTGGCGGACACCCAGGCGCTCGTGCGCGTGATGGACGCCGCCGCGCAGGCGGGGGCGACGCGGCTGCGCATCGTTCAGCTCGAGCCGCAGCGATGAAGCTGCGCCGGCCGGAGACGCGCACTCCGCCAGAGACGATCGTCGCGCTGATCGACGTGGTCTTCTTCCTTCTCGTCTTCTTCATGCTCGTGGGCCGCATGGACGCCACCGCGCCCTTCGAGGTCCAGCCGCCCCTGTCCGAGGGCGGCGCCGACCTGCCCGGCGGCGGGGCCACCGTGTCGATCGGCCTGGACGAGGAGCTCGCCCTCGAAGGCACGCTCGTCTCGCGGGCGGGCCTTCTGGCCCGGCTGGAGGAACGGCTCGCGGCCGAGCCCGCTCTCCCGGTCCGCCTCAACGCCCATGGCGGCGCGCCGTTGCGCGCGCTCCTTCCGCTGGCCGCCGAGATCGAGGCGCTCGGAGCGCAGGACATCGTGCTCATCGTCACGCGCGAGGGCGGCGGATGAGCGCGGGGCGCGCCCGCTGGCCCCTTGCGGTCGTCCTGTCGACCGCGGCGAACGCGGCGCTCGTGGCCGGGCTGGCGCTCGCGGTGCGCCCCGGGCCGCCGCCGCCGCCAGACCCGATGCCCGAGACCCGGCTCGACATCGCGCGCACGGAGGTCGCCGAGACGAGCGCGCAGGCCGCGCCCGCCCGCGGCGAGACTGGACAGGTGGCCGCCGCGGCGGGCCAGCCCGCGCTCGCGGGCGCCGTGCCGACCTCCCGCGCCGGGGCGCTCGCCCCGGAGGCGGACAGGCAAGCGCCCCGGCGTTCGGGCACCTCTCTGGAGACCGGTTGCGGCCTGGCGCCGCCGGGCATTGGCGACCTGTTCCCCTGCCGGCGCCTCACGCAGGACGAACGTCGTCGGGCGGATTGATGGCATCCGGCCGAGCGGCCCGGCGCGCGCCTCGGCCGCGTGCCCCTTGGGGATACCGATACACACTTTGCCGCCGACCGGCACAGCGATGCGTCCCCAGCGATGCGTCGTGCGTTCTCTTCGCTGCACGACAGGCCACCCGGGGCGGAGACGGTCCTGCGGAGCTGCTCGGCTCCGTGGGCCGAGAGCAGCCTGATCGCGCCGGCCCATGCCCGGCCGGTGCGCTGCATGGTCCACGCATTGACGGGAGGCCACCGGTCGTGCCCGTCAAGATGGCGGGACGCGGGGCGAAGCGCAGCCCGTTCGTCCGCGGGTCCGGCTTCGATCCCGGCAAGTGCCCGGGTGCCCTCCACTCCCGCTGCCTGTCACGCTTGATTGAACATTTACCGCTTTGGCGGACATACTATCGCCCAACTGACCCCCTATCGCCACCGCAAGGCCAGCCGGGGTGCGGGCGGAGCGCCGATGATCGAACTCGACAACGTCAGCAAGTCGTTCTGGACGGGGGCGCAGCGCAAGGTGATCCTCGACCGGGCCAGCCTGCGGATCGAGCTGGGCAACTCGGTCGGGATCCTCGCGCCCAACGGTACCGGCAAGACGACGCTCATCAACATGATCGCCGGGCTGGAAAAGCCGGACGAGGGCGAGATCCGGCGCGCGTGCCGCGTGTCGTTTCCGTTGGGCTTCATGGGCGGGGTCGTGCACCGACATTCGGGCACCGAGAACGCGCGTTACATCGCCCGGCTCTACGGGCTCGACCCCGATTACGTCGAGGCGTTCGCCCGCTGGCTCACCGACATCGACGAGTATTTCGACATGCCGGTGGGCACCTACAGCCAGGGCATGCGCTCGCGCTTCTGCTTCGCGCTGATGCTGGCGCTCGATTTCGACGTGTATCTCATAGACGAGGGGATGCCGCACACCACCGATGTCGAGTTCAACCGCAAGGCGGGCGCAGTCCTGCGCGAGCGGCTGAAGGACACGACCGTGGTCATCGTCTCGCACCAGGCGCAGACGCTGGAGAAGTTCGCGCGCTCGGCAGCGGTGATGAAGGGCGGCAGGATCTACCAGTTCGACACCCTCGAGGAGGCGAAGGCGCTCTATGACTACGAAGCCCAGGGTTAACCGGTATCGCCTCCGCCCCGACGCGCCGCTGGTCGAGGGGGTCGACCCGGTCGCGGTGCGCCGCGCCGCGCTCGCGCAAGCGGGCGGGGACGACGTGCACGCCACCGGCACTGGCGGGCCGGGCACGGCGCAGACGACGACGGGGGCCGCGCATGGCGAGGTCTCCTCGGCGGCGGAAGTCGAATCCGAGACCGAGATCGCCCGCATCCGCCGCGAGGGGCTGACAGGTCGGCAGCTCCGCATGGCCCGCCGCGTCGCGCAGCGGCACGGCCTCGCGCCCACTTCCGACTTCGACGCCGTGCGCCTTCTGCGCGCACGCGGGATCGACCCGTTCAGCCGCGCCAACATGCTCTCGATCGTGCGGCCCAAGGGTGGCGACGGGGGCGGCGACGGGGGCGGCGGCGCGGGCTTGCCGAGCCCCGTCGCCCAGGCCCCTGCCCCCGCCCTCCAACCGGCCATGCCGGGCGTGAAGCTCCCCGAGGAGCGGGCGGGCGAGATCTGGCAGATCCAGCGCGATATCGCCCGCCGGCGCCGCCGGCGGATGCGGCTGCTCGCGGCGCGGCTCGCGGCCTTCGTCCTGTTGCCGACCCTCGTCGTCGGCTGGTATTATGCGGTGATCGCCACGCCCATGTACGCCACCCATTCGGAGTTCGTCATCCAGCAGGCCGACAGCCCGGCGGGCGGGGGCCTCGGCGGACTGTTTCAGGGCACAGGCCTCGCCGTCCAGCAGGACAGCACGACCGTCCAGTCCTACCTGCAATCGCGCGATGCCATGCTGCGGCTCGACCGCGACCAGGGCTACCGCGCCCATTTCAGCGAGGACTGGATCGACCCGCTCCAGCGCCTCGATGCCGACGCCAGCAACGAGGACGCCTATGACCTTTACGCACGCAACGTGCAGGTCGCCTTCGACCCCACGGAGGGCATCCTCAAGATGGAGGTGATCGCCGCCGCCCCCGAGGCCAGCCAGCGATTTTCCGAGGCACTGATCGGCTACGCCGAGGAGCAGGTCGACAACCTGACCCAGCGCCTGCGCGACGACCAGATGTCGGGCGCCGAGGAGGCATTCGAGGCCGCCGAGGCCCGCGTGGTGGCGGCGCAGGCCCGCGTCCTCGACCTGCAGGAGCGGCTCGGCGTGCTCGACCCCGCCTCCGAGACCGGCTCGCTGATGCAGCAGATCACGCAGTTCGAGATCGAGCTCCGCCAGAAGGAACTCGAGCGCGCCCAGCTTCTCGCCAACGCGCGGCCCAACGAGGCCCGCCTCGCCGGCGTCGAGGGCGAGATCGGGCGGCTGCAGGCGCTGATCGACAATCTGCGCGCCTCGATGACGGATGGCGGCGGCGGCGAGGCCTCGCTCGCCCGCGTCTCGGGCGAGCTGCGCATCGCCGAGGCCGATCTCGCCACCCGGCAACTGCTGCTCCAGCAGGCCGCCCAGCAGCTCGAGACCGCGCGGACGGAGGTGAACCGCCAGGTGCGCTACATGGCGGTGGGCGTCTCGCCCGTCGCGCCCGACGAGCCCTCCTACCCCCGCGCCTTCGAGAACACGGCCCTGGCCTTCTTGATCTTCTCGGGCATCTACCTGATGCTCTCGCTGACGGCCTCGGTGCTGCGCGAGCAGGTCTCTGCCTGACCGGACGCCGCGCCGGCGCCCGACCGACGCTCCGACCGGGGGGAAATCCGATGCGCGATGTCACCGTCGGCAACGTGGTGTTCGGCAACGACCGGCCCCTCGTGGTGATCGCCGGCCCCTGCCAGATCGAGAGCCTCGACCACGCGGTCGAGATCGCACAGGCGATGGCGGCGGCCTGCGCCGAGGCCGGTCTCGGCTACGTCTTCAAGGCGAGCTACGACAAGGCCAACCGCACGTCGCTGTCGGGCCGGCGGGGCGTCGGCATGGGGCCGGGGCTCGAGATGTTGGCCGAGGTCCGCTCGGTCGTGGGCTGCCCCGTGCTGACCGACGTGCATGCGCCGGATCAGTGCCGGATCGCCGCCGAGGCCGTCGACATCCTGCAGATCCCCGCCTTCCTCTGCCGGCAGACAGACCTGCTGGTCGCCGCAGGCGAGACCGGCGCGGCCGTCAACATCAAAAAGGGCCAGTTCCTCGCACCGTGGGACATGGCCAACGTGGCCGAGAAGGTGGCGAGCACGGGCAACCATCGCATCCTGCTGACCGAGCGGGGCGTGAGCTTCGGCTACAACGCGCTCGTGGCCGACATGCGGTCGCTGCCGATCATGGCCCGCACCGGCTGGCCCGTGGTGATGGACGCCACCCACGCCGTGCAGCAGCCCGGCGGTCTGGGCGGGGCCTCGGGTGGACAGCGCGAGTTCGCACCGGTGCTCGCCCGCGCTGCCGTCTCGCTCGGGATCGCCTCGGTTTTCATCGAGACACATCCCGAGCCCGACACCGCTCCCTCGGACGGGCCCAACATGGTGCCACTCTCCGAGATGCCCGCCCTCGTCGCCCGCCTCGCCGCCTTCGACCGCCTCGCGAAGGCCGATCCGGCCCGCGTCTGATCGGCGCAATTTTCCACCCCCGCCCCTTGCAGACTTAGCCCGCGGGCGGTAAATCGCCCTCCACTGCTGGGGTGTAGCCAAGTGGTAAGGCAGCGGTTTTTGGTACCGTGTACCGTAGGTTCGAATCCTACCACCCCAGCCATGACCCAGAAAAAAGTCATCCCTTCCAATGGGATAGCCGTTGATCAAGCGGCGATCCTCCCGTCGGCACGCGGTCGTGCGTCACAAACTGTGTCACATCGCCGGCCGGGGCGCCGGCGGACACACGCCAGGACGTGGGGCCTCCACCTCGTCCGCAGAAACCGCATCTTCTATTTCCGCCGCCGCTGGCCCCGACCTCTGCGTGACCTTGGGGCACCCGAGTTTCTGGTCGTCTCCCTGCGAACCGACCTTCCCGAAGAGGCGCTGCGCCGGTCCGTGATCCTGCGCGACGCCCTTCGGACAAGGGAACGACAGCTCATGCAGGCACACGCGGACGGCTCGGTCTCCGAGGCGCAGGTCAGCACCATGCTCGCCGAGATGGTGCGGGCGACGATCGCGCAGATCGTCGAGCAGCAGGAACAGGCGCCCCCCGACGACGGCGGCGCGGCGCTCGCGGAGATCGCCGCGCGCCGCGAGGCGGTCACCGGCGCCCTCCGGGCCCGGAACTGGCCGGAGGCGCGCACCGTCGCCCGCGACGCGGCGCAGACCTGCGCGGTGCCGGAGGAGGCGCTGGCCGACCCCGGCGTCGCGCGGCAGATCCTGCTGACCATGCGCCGCCTGCTCGACATCGCCGAGGTCGCCGAGCGGGATTTCGAGGATCCGCTGCGCGAAGGGCGCGACCTTCTGCAGGAATTCGGGCTGCCGGCGCGCCGCGATGCGCTGCGGCCGCCCATGACGCTGTCCGCGGCGACCGAGAAAGCCGCAGCGTCCACCTCGAAGGAGGTCGCCAAGAAGATCAGAACGTTGGGCCGGCTGGCGGTGGAGCGCTTCGGCGACGTGCCCGTGACGTCCCTGTCCTACGACGATGTCGTCGGGTTTCTCAACTTCGTCTGGTGGCTGCCCAAGCACTGGGGCCGGGCGCACGGGAAGAACCGGTTCAACGGCGAGGGACGGGACCTCACGGCGGCCGACTATCGCGCGGAGGCCGACGCGCAGGACGCGGCCCTCGTCGAGGAGGTCTTCGGCGACCCGGGCATGTCGCACATCGAACGGCGGCGCACCCTTCAGTCAGAGCTGGTGCCTCGCCTCACGGACCAGTACGTCCTCGTCCTGCGGGACATTCTCCAGCGGATCTTCAAGGCCGCCCTCGGCAACGCGCGCGTCGGCCGTCACATCGACGACGAGGAGCGCGTAATTCCGAGCCACACGCAGATGAGGGCCCTGTTCCGCCAGTGGCACGAGGCGACACGGCGCGACGGCATCCCGACCCGGATCGCCCAACCGAAACGACGGCGCTCCTGGTCGCTCGAGCGCCTCCACAGGTTTTTCCGGTCCCCGCTCTACCAGGGCAGCGCCTCGGCCGCCCGTCGATCCAAACCCGGCTCTGGCAAGAAGCGGGTGATCAAGCGCGACGCCCTCTACTGGGTGCCGCTGATCATGGTCACCATGGGCATGCGGCCGGAGGAGATCCTGCCCTTGCCGCTCGAGGCCGTGCGCCGCCGCAACGGTCTTGTCTGTCTCTTTGTCGGCGAGGGGGAGCTCGACCCCCTCAAGTCCGAGCAGTCGCGGCGCGTGCTGCCGATCCCGCAGCTGTTGCTCGATCTCGGCTTCCTCGACTGGGTCAAGGCGCGGATCCGTGCCGGCGAGACGCTGATGTTTCCCGAAATCGAACCCGATGCGTCGCACAAGCGGCAGTCGCAGAACTTCGGCAACCGGCTGCGGCACTACCTCGGCCGGGTCGGGCTGAGGTCGTCGGAAGAGGACATCTACGCGCTGCGCCGCACACTCGCGACGCGCCTGCTGCATGCTCATTGCGACCCCGGCGTCCGGCAGCGCATCCTCGGGCATCTCGAGGGCACCACGATCGATCGGCACTATTCCGACGACGCGCTTCACGAGCTCAAGGCGATGCTCGACCTCGTCGAGTACGGGATCGCCCCCGGTCGCGACCCGGACGTCGCGTTTCCGGTCGTTGCCGGCTTCGCGGCGGACTTTTTGCCGGAAGCCGACGCAGAGGTCGTGCTCGATGCAAAGGGGGCGGTGACCGCCGTTCGGGTCACTGAAGCCGAGTCCGATCGGGTCCTGTTTCTGGCGCAGATCGAGGGTGCCGAGGCGCGTGACAATTCGGATTGGGCTGGCGCCGACGTGCTCTCGAACGCGGAGATGGCCAACCGCATTCTTGGCCTTATGACCACGCACGAGGTCTCGCTCCCGGCCGCAGAAGAGCACAGCAACGCCTTCGAGCACCTGCTCATCCACGGCGACGTCGAAGTGACCAGCTTCGAGGATCGCGCGAAGTCCGCCCTGAAGGCGCGCTCCGGATCCGGTGAGATCGCTCGGCCCGAGGCAGCGGAGACCGCAGGGAGCGCGACGGCGGCGCCGGAAGGCGACCCGTCGCGGGGGACGGCACGATCTGTCGACCAGGGCAGCGTCGTGCTGTGCCGCTTTCCCCTTCCGCGATCGGGAGGGGCGCCAGCCGGACCGCGGCCTGGACTCGTCGTCGGCGTGCGCTTCCTCCACGGACGGGCCTACTACGACGTCGCGGCGTCGGCGCCCGCGGACAATCGGCCCCTCTCCGGCTCGGCGCTCGCGGTGACGGACCTCGGAGATGTCGGCGCCGCAGGACTGCGCTATCCGACCGTGTTCAACCTGAAACGGCGCGTACTCGTCCCCGCGGACGGCCACCCGGCCTTCGGTGGCCGCCTCGGACATCTGACCGCGCACCGGGCGGCTGAGCTCCGGGAGCGTCTCCTCGCACTCGACGACGTCTGCCCGTCTCCGATCGACGAAGTGACGGGCGGTCGAAAGATGGCGGAGGTGGTCCGACGGCCGGGCAAGCGCATCAGGCGCAGTCTCGGCCGGCACGGCCCCGACGCGGCCGAGCCATGACCGGCGGGGTCGATGCGATCATCCGGGATGGTGCACCCATCTGGACTCGGGCAAACCGCCAGGGCGGCCTCCCACGGAGAGGCACTCGAGGGCCGCCAGTTCCTGGAGCTCGATTCCCACGTACGCACCGGGATGCGGCACAAGATATCGACGCCGGGAGGGCCTCGAACCGATATCTGGAGGCCTGATCAGGCGCCCGGAAATTTCTGGATGGGACATCCCGGGCGGGATGAGCGCCTTCGAGGGCCGGATCGGGATTTTTCAGAATCCCCGTGACGTCCCCGACGGGGAAAAGTTGCAAGGAAAAATCCCTGGTCGCGACGCCTGGGAAAATCCCCGGATCCCGCCAGGAGCGCAAGCGCGTGACGCGCGTGAATCCTCTCGGTGAACGGCCGCTCGTCGGCGATTTTCCCCGCTCAGACGCGCTTGGAAGGGCGAATCAGTGGCGTGGGAGCACACCTCCCCGGACACGAGTGAGTCGCCTCACCCACGCCTCATGGGCAGGGCGTAGGCTGGTTCACCAGCCGCACGGGCGCTTGGAGCCACCTCGTCCTCTACCCTGTGGGCCCACACGAAACCTTGGCCGGGGATCTCGTCGTAGATGTCGAACGGCAGATGCGCCCTCGGCTGCCATCGGCGCCCGAATTCGATGGCGCATGCGTTCGGGGCCGCCGGGAAGACAGACAGACGCGCGTCGGAGCCGTGGAGCCGCCGGATTTCGTCGAAGGCAGTGCCGACGAGATCGCGGTAGCCGCTGAGATCGGCCTCGTTCCGGAGAACGTTGGCGCCAAGGCGATCGCTTCTGATCTCCCAGATCGATGCATCCGGGCCGAGGACAGAACGGACGCGCCTATCGTCGATGGCGGCCGTCACAGAGAGCTTCAACGCGACCGTCTTCGGGCCGGGTGCGCCGCGCACCAGCTCGAAGCGGAGGGGGTCTTCTGCGTCGTTCGGCCAGGACCAGGCAGGGATGGGTTCTCGGTGTCGTTGAAACACACGGGCAGGGGAGATGTCGGAGATTAGGCGCCCGAGCTCGATGAGGAGGGGCTGCGGGGCGAGGCCAAAGACAGACAGGTGCTGGATCCGACCCGCCTCGAACCCCCAGTGGATCTCCTGATCATAGGCCTGCCGGAGGCGGCGGAGCTCTGTCTCGTAATAGCCCGGATCCGTTTCGCGATGGCGCATCCCACGGATCTTGGCCTCGCTCGGCTTGATGTCCGCCAGGGCGTGCATTTCGACGGCGGCGTCCATGCAGTCTTCGAACGGAATGGCTGTCTCGTTCGGGCCAATCGGCGCGCTGACCTGCAGCATGTGTGTCGCAATTGACCGTGGCATGAGCATCCTGCGCACATGGTCTTCCTGCTGGCGTTTCATCTCGAGGAGGTCGCTCACAGGGTAGGCATCACGGGTGCTGGGGTGATCGACAGCCTTGTGGTGGTCGTCACAGAGCAGCATCAGGTTCTCGGGCGCGTTCAGCCGGTCGGACGACATGTTCGGGTCGCCGCGCGCGCCGTCGGGAGACGACGCAACGATATGGGCGATGTAGCCCTTGCTCTGGGTGGCGTGCCCCGCGATCAGGTCGTGGTCGAGCTCGCGCCCGCAATGGCGAAACTGGCAGCGGCCGGCGGCGCGTCCCCAGATAACCATCTTGATATGCGGTTTGACCTCAGGCGCGCGCGGCATCGGGCCGTTCCCCTCTCATGGCCTGGAGCTCCGCCCGAGATGCGGGCCCTGGTGCACTTGCGCGCGACCAGACCCCCGTGGCGTGCCAGAGCTCGTAGGCGTGCAGCCACTCGGAGGCCCACGGGATCGTCGTGTCGGCAATCAGCATGTGCGGCCCCCACTCTCCCTCTTCGGGGTCGAAGAGGCACAGCGCCGAGTCTCGCGGGTCGGCCTCGTCGAAGATCAGGTGTGGGATATCGTCGAAGGTTTCATTCTCCCTCGGCTCGATCTGAGGCTCCAGAACGAAGACGAGCGGGGGAAGAGCGCCAGCGATGCTCCAGTGGACGAAGACGTGGTAGGGCCTCTGGAAGCCGCGCAGTGGCCCCAGCCAGGCGAGAGCGCCGGGCCCCGCAGGTCGCGGTTGCAGGTTGGGCCACCGCATGTCCATGCGCCTGAGCTGCGTGGTCAGGGGCTTCGCGCGCGGTGTCTTCATCATGTCCCCAGCTTGCCGGGATGGAAATGGTGAGGCTTTGCCACGGAAACCTTTGAGCCCGCATTCCCCAAGTGAGCCGCTGATTTCGCTGTCTGGACCTTGGCGTTTTCTGTACAAATCAGGATGTTGATAGCTGTGAGAGGCGCGTTTC
>LJNT01000208.1:1496-17179 GCA_001314685.1 Rhodobacteraceae bacterium HLUCCA09 | reverse complement strand
GTCTTCGTCATGCCCTCGCTCGGGTCGGACATGGAGTCGGGCACGCTGGTCGAATGGCTGGTGAAGCCGGGCGAGTCCGTCCAGCGTGGCGATGTCGTGGCCGTGGTCGAGACGCAGAAGGGCGCCATCGAGATCGAGACGTTCGAGGCGGGCCGGGTCGACTCCCTCACGGCCGAGCCCGGCCAGACCCTCGCCGTGGGCGCGCCGATGGCGGTGATCCTCGCCGAGGGCGAGAGCCCGCCGGCGCGTGCTCCTGCCCCGGCCGAGGCCCAGGCCGCGCCGGGCAAGCCACTGGCCGACGCGGCGGCGCAAGCGCAGCCCCCCCAAGCCGAGCCTCCCCAAGCCGAGCGCCCGCCGTCGCCCGCCCCCCGGCCCCGTGCCTCGCCGGCGGCGCGCAGCCTCGCACGCGAGCGGGGCATCGACCTCGCCGGCCTGCGAGGCACGGGGCCGAGCGGCGCGATCCTGCTGTCGGACGTCGCGGCCGCCAGCCCGCCGCGCGCGGAACGCGACGGGGCCCAGCCGGCACCGGGGCGAGTCGACATCGCCGAGATGCGCAAGGCCATTGCCGCGGCGATGAGCCGGTCCAAGCGGACCATCCCGCATTTCTACCTGTCGCAGACAGTCGACATCGAGGCGCTGTCGACGTCGCTCGAGACGGGCAACGCCGAGCGCGCGCCCGCGGACAGGATCCTGCTCGGCGCCGCCTTCGTGCGCGCCGCGGTGATCGCCGCCCAGGCCGTGCCCCGGCTCAACGGGCACTACGACGACGCGCGGGGCTTCGTGGAGGCGGAAAACGTCAACGCGGGCGTTGCCGTCGCCCTGCGCGGTGGCGGCCTCGTGGCCCCGGCCCTGATCGACGCAGGCACGCTCGACCTCGCCGCCACGATGCAGGGGATGCGCGATCTCGTGGGGCGCGCACGGGCCGGGCGGCTCCGCAATTCCGAGATGACGCAGGGCACCATCACCGTCTCGTCGCTCGGGGAAAGCGGGGCAGAGGCGATGGCGGGCATCATCTTTCCCCCGCAGGTCGCGCTCGTCACGTTCGGCGCGCCGCAACGGCGACCCTGGGTGGTCGGCGACGCCGTCGTGCCCCGCCGCACCGTGACGGTGACCCTGTCGGTGGATCACCGCGTGAGCGACGGGCGCGGCGCCGACCGCTTCCTCGCCGCGCTTGCCGATGCATTGCTACGCCCGGAGACTCCATGACCCCGCCAGAGCTCAGAGCCGCCTTCGTGGCCGAAATCGCCCAGATCGCCCCCGACATCGACCCCGCCACGGTCGCGGACACCGACCATATCCAGGACGACCTGGGCCTCGATTCGATGGACGTGCTCAACCTCGTCGCCCGGCTGCACGAGCGGCTCGGCGTCGCCATCCCGGAGGCCGAGTATCGCGAGATCGCCACGCCGGCCCGGGCCGTCGCCTACCTGTCGCGCAGTCTCGATACCGCGTGAAGACACCGCGCGCATTTCGGGGAAAAACCTGTTCGGGATCCTTCTCACGATGCTCCATCCTGCACGGGAGTCGGCGCCTCCGGCAAACCCGGCACGGTTCGGACCGGTTCGGCCGTTGGCCATCCTTTTCTTTGATCTTGCATTGACAACCGACTAGTCACGATACCCATGGGCTTGGAGCAAGTCCGTTCTCGCGAATTTCAGGCCGGATCGCCACGCCATGACGTCAGAACCGCAAGAGCGGGAGATACGCCACGGACCGGTGCGCCTCTCGCGCGATCGGGGCGTGGCAATCGTCTCGATGGAGGACGGGCCGGCAAAGAACGCGCTTGACGAGAACATGGTCGAGGGCCTCGAGCGGGCGTTTGCCGCCATCGGCACCGCCTCCGATATCAATGCAGTCGTTCTTCGCGGTTTGCCGGAGGTCTTCTGTTCCGGCGCGTCTCGAAGCCTTCTGGGTGCGTTGCTGGCGGGCGATGTCAACGTCTCGGAGCTGGGCCTGCCCCGCCTTTTGCTGTGCTGTCCCGTTCCTGTCGTCGCGGCCATCCGGGGCAACGCCGTCGGCGGAGGGTTCGCGCTCGGACTGGCCGCCGATGTGATGATCCTGAGCGAGCGGGCGCGATACGGTCTCAACTTCATGGACCTGGGGCTGACCCCGGGCATGGGCGCGACGTGGCTCGCGCGGGAGCGGCTCGGAGACTTCGTCGGAGACGAACTCCTGTATTCCACCGAGTACAGGCGTGGACGCGATCTTCGCTCGGCGCCGGGGGTCAACCACGTGGTCTCCTCCGACCGGGTGGAACCGCTGGCGCTCGATATCGCCCGCCGGATTGCCGAGAAACCGAGAAACGCACTGATCCTGCTCAAGAGAAACCAGACCGAGCCCCGCCTTCGCGCCTTCGACAAAGCCCGCGAAAACGAAATGCGCATGCACCGCGACCGCCTTGCCAGCCAGGATACGGCGCGTCTCATCGCTCGCAACTTTCTCGAGTGACACGATGGCGACCCTGCGCCGGGACGGAATGGAATGAGGGCGATGACTGTCCCGCCGCGTATCGGTCCGCCACCCGCGAACTACGCTCCCCTGGCGCGCATTGACCGCGGCGCATGACAAACGACATGCGCTCCGGTGAGGTGCCGAAATCGGCCGAGATCGTCATCGTCGGCGGTGGCCTTTCCGGCGGCCTCGTGGCCGAACGCCTCGTGAATGCCGGATTCCAATGCGTCATGCTCGAGGCCGGCCGCCGTTGGAGCGCCGTCGACTTCCCGTTGCCGGAGCTGTTGCAGGGGCAGCTCTTCTGGAACAACGGAATGGAATTTACCGATGACGGGCGCATGGTCGTGTTGCGCGGAAAATGCGTCGGCGGCTCTTCCGTCGTCAATCAGGCGCTTCTCGACACGGCCCCGGAGCAGACCCAGGAGCGTTGGGCCGCGCGCACGGGCATCGAGTGGCTCGGCGACGGAACGCTTTCGCAGGTGGCATCGGCGCTGCTCGACAGCGGCCGCTTCGCCCACACGGTCATTCCGCACGCAGCCAACAACGGCAATGCCCAGCGCTTTGTCGCGGGAATGCAGGCGAACGGCTGGCAGGCCCGGCAACTGCACCGTGCCCAGGGCGATTGCCGCTGGCAGGAGGGCGGAAACTGCATCGAATGTCTCGGCGGTTGCCCTCGCCGGTCGAAGCAGAGCGCCCTCGAGACGACCATCGCGCGCGCCGAGGCGGGCGGACTGCGCGTCGTCTCCGAGGTCGATGTCGACCGGCTTCGTGAAACGGCGGGGGGCATAACGCTGTCCGTCCGCCACCGCGACCGTCGCAGGGAGCTGCGGGCACGCAGCGTGGTGCTCGCGGCCGGAGCGATCGGAACGACCGCGATCCTGTTGCGCTCCGGCTACCGCTCGGCCCTGCCCGCCCTGGGGCAGCAATTCTTCGTCCACCCGCAGTTCAACAGCGTCGCCCGCTACGACACGCCGGTCGACGGCCATGTCGGCGCATTCCAGTCGGTCGCCTCGGACGAGCCGAGATTCGCCGCGCAGGGTTTCAAGCTCGAATGCATCGCCCTGCCGCGCTCGGTCATGGCGCTTACCCTGCCGCGGTCCGGGCAACCGGAGGGATGCCTGCCGGATTACCGCCACTGGGCCGGCGCCGAGGCGTCGATCCGCGACACCGAGCCAGGTCGCATCGTCGTCACGGCGCGGGGCGGAACCCGGCTCGTCAAGCGCCTGAGCCCGGCCGACGTCGCCAAGCGCGACGCCGCAAGAAAGGCCATTGCCGATATCTTTCGCGCCGCCGGGGCGCGCGAAATCGTGCACGGCTGGGCGAGCCTTTCGGTGCATCCGATGGGCGGTGCCGCGCTGGGAACGGACCGGCGAACCTCTGTCGTCGGCCCCGATTTCCGGCTGCACGGCGCACGGCGCATCCATGTCTGCGACGTGAGCCTGTTTCCCGACGCGATCGGCTGCAATCCGGGCCTGACCGTGATGTGCCTGGCCGAGCGGGCCGCCGACGAGTTTCTCGCCCAGGATCGCCGGGCGCATGCCTGATCGGCTGTCGCGCATCGAGCGGCACGGGCTGCGCAAGCTCGGAGAGATCTACTTTCCCGGCTTCTCCCGCCTCGACCATGCGGCGAGCGCCGATGCGCTGGTCGCTACGCTTCCCGCCAGAGAACGGTTTCAGTTGCGGCTGCTTCTCTCGCTCGCCCCGCTTCTTCCGCCGTCGTTGATCCGGCTGCTCTTTCTCTGCGAAGATGAATACCGGAGCGGTGCGCTGATTCGGCTGCTGGCGCCGGTGCATATCCAGATCAAGGGTCTGTGCAGTCTCGTCTACTTCGACGCAGCCGCCAACGCGCGAGGGGTGCCCGATGACTGATTTCGATCTTGATGGCCTCGTTGCCGAGTTCTTGCGTGGCCACTCCCTGACCGACACCTATGAACGGGTTCTGAACAACCAGGCGGTGAAATACACCGGCGCCCTCGGCTATGAGGGTGTCGAGTTCGCCGATTGCACGGCCCATCACCTGATAGACCGCGACGGGACACGCTACCTCGATTTCATTTCGGGCTTCGCCGTGCATCACTGGGGGCGGAAGCACCCGGTCGTCACGGCCGCGCTGCGGCAGGCCGCCGAGGCGCAATGGCCCAATCTTCTGCAACTCGGCGTGCCGACGCTGGCGACCATTCTGGCGGCAAGGCTGACCGACTTCGCCGGCGACGGGTTCGACCGGGTGTTCTTCACCAATTCCGGGGCGGAGACGACGGATTACGCGATCAAGATGGCAGTCGTCGCCACGGGGCGCGACAAGATGCTGTATTTCAACGGGGATTATCACGGCCTCACGCTGACCGCGCTGTCGGTCAACGGCGTCACCAAGCAGCAGAAGCTGTTTCACGTCGACGGCCAGAACATGCAGGTGCCGTTCAACGACATCGCCACGTTGCGTCGGGCATTCGCCGAGCATGGCAGGGAAATCGCCGGCCTCATCATCGAGCCGGTTCAGGCGCGGCACGGCCTCGTGGCGACCGACGAGTTCCTGACCGAGGCGCGGGCGCTCTGCGACACGCATGGCAGCCTCCTCGTCATGGACGAGATCAAGTCGGGCTTCGGGCGAACCGGAAAGAACTTCTTCTTCGAGTGGACACCCGTGCGCCCCGACATCCTGATGCTGGCGAAGGGCCTGAGTGCCGGCTGCGTGCCGGTCGGCGCCCTTATGTTCCCGGAAGCGCTTTACAGGAAGGTCTTCAAGGATGTCGAACGCCTCGCCGTGTTCTCGTCGACGTTCCGCGAAAACAATTTCTCGATGGCGGCCGGCCTGGCGGTGCTGCACCTGATGGAACACGAGAACCCCCTCGACAACGTGCTGGCCGCCGAGGCGCGGATCCGCAAGCGCCTCGATGGCCACGAATTGCCGAGCGGCGAGACGATCTCGGTCGTGGGCAAGGGGCTCCAGCTCTCGGTTCTGGTCGAGGGCCGCGGCAAGAGTTTCGTTCGCTCGGCCATCGACGCGGTCGAGGGCGACCTCTTCTACACGCTCTGCTGCGAGCGCCTGATGAAAGAACACCGCGTGGTCGCGATGATCCCCAACAGGTTCGGCGAGGCCATCGCGGCGATCCCGGCGCTGAACATTCCGATGCCCCTCGTCGACGAGTTCTGCGATGCCATCCTCGAGACCTTCGGCCACTTCTCGCAGAAATCCGGCTTCGCGTTCCTCGGCAACGTGGCGCAGAGCGCGCGCAGGCTGCTCTAGGTCGTGCGCTGCACGCTCGCCACGATGTGGTCGAAGTATCTGTCGAGGAGCGGGCGCAGGAGGGGGCCGAGCGCCGAGAGCGCCTTGATTTCGAGGCCCGGGTAGATCCCCTTGCGGCCCCGCTCGATGCCGTCGACCGTCAGCCGCGCAACATCGTCGGCACGCCAGACCCGTGCCGATCCCGCGATGGCGTGAGTTTCGGGCGGCTTGTGTTCGGCCTCGGCCGCAAGTTGCGGAGTGTCGGTATCGGGCGGGTAGCAGACGGAGATCGACACGCCCCTCGGTCGCGCTTCCATCCGCAGCGCCTCGGCAAATCCGCGCACGGCGAACTTGCTCGGCGCATAGGCGGAATGCCCGAAGATCCCGAGCAACCCGGCGGCCGAGCAGATCATGCCGATCCGCCCGCGCCCGCGCGCCGCCATCCCGGGATAGACCGCGCGCACCGCGTTCACGGTTCCGATGAAATTGATGTCCATCTGCCGGCTGAACTCGGCCGCGTCGAGATCCTCGAACCTGCCCGGCCGGACGACGCCGGCAGAGGTCACAAGGGTGTCGCACGCACCGAGGCGCGCCTCGGCCTCTGCGATCTCCGCGGCAAGGGCCGGGCCGTCGCGCACATCGCATCGAATCGACCCGATCCTCTCTGCGGCGACGCCCGGAAGGGTGCCGACAGCGGCCCGCGCATCCCTCAGCGGCCCTTCCCGCGACGCGACGAGGGTGACGGCATCGCCCCGCTCGGCCAGCAGCCTGGCGATCGACAGCCCGATACCGCTCGACCCCCCGGTCACGATCGCATGGCGCATGACGTCACTCGAACACGCGCGGGCGGCGCCGCGAGACCCGGCCACGGGGAAAGGACGGCAGGCAACGCGCCGCCCGCAGCGCCCGCGTCATTCCCTGGCCTGGCATGCCGCGTGGAGCGCATCCACAAGCCCGTCGATATTGGCGATCCCGTTCAGGTCGGAGCGGGGAATTTTCACCTTGAGCTCGCGCATGCTGGCCGAAACGACCTCGACCATGTCGAGACTCGTCGCGCCGTAGTCGCGCATCGACTTGGACAGATCGAGATCGCTTTCGTCAACATCCTCGACGATCTCGAGAAAGTTCTTCTTGATGACTTCTAGCACTTCTTCACGCGTCATTGTCCTGATCTCCATTTCCGTGGGTCGCGATAAACCTGTGCAATCGTGGCGCGAACGTCTCGCCCCTGTCAGGGCTGGAGCCCCGCAAGCATCGAATCCGAAAAGACCGTTCCGCGGTCCACCGGGATCACCGCGCCGTTCACTCCGTCGAGCAGACCCGAACAGAGCGCGAGCACGGCATCGGCGACTTCCTCGACCGGAATGATACGCTCCGGTGCGATCTCGCGCAGGCGGGCGACCTTGTCGGCGCCGATCACGCTCGCCAGCGCCTCGGTATCGACGAAGCCCGCGCGCACGATATTCACGTTCACGCCTTCGGGGCCGAGATGATGCGCCAGGTAGGCCGTCATCGTCTCGAGCATCGACTTCGCCATCGCCACGGCATCGTAGCCGTCGAGGTAGCGCAGATGGCCGGGCGAAGAGAGGCCGACAACGTATCGCGGATACTGACCGAACTGCGCGCGGATCGCCCTCGTGTAGGCGGCCATCGGCCAGGTCGTGTATTCGATCGCGCGCAGGAAATCCCGCTTGACGTAATCGTCGAACGTCGCGACCGGCGGCGCGAAAGCGGCATTCGACACGAACACGTCGAGCCGGCCGGTCTCGTCCCTGATGGCTGCGAGCAGGTCGTCGGTATCGGCGGCGTTCGCGACGTCGGCTTCGACAATGAGCGGCGCGGGCGCGCCCGCTTCGGCGAACCGCGCGCGGATCTCGTCTTCGTCGGCCGAGCCCCACCGGTGCGTCAGGACGCAGCGTGCCTGCCGCCCGCCGAAGGCCAGCCCGATGGCGAGCCCGATGCCACGGGTGCCCCCGGTCACGAGCACGGTCTTTCCGTTCAGGTCGTTCAGCATGGCCCCGCCCCCATCGACGTGCTGCGTGTCACTGCCATGGCGCCTGCCCCGCATTGAAACGCCGGATGCGCGCCCTCACATCCGGGTCCGCCAGCCGGCGCAGGGTCTCGCCCCGGCCCGTCTCGAGCGCCGCCTCGAGGTCGGGCGGCGACGTGAGGCGACGCACGCCGAGCACGGCCCCGCCGTCGGCCCGCCGCAGGCGGCGGCTCAGCCGGGCCAGCGCGCCCTCGATCTCGTGCAGATCGACAACGAGGTCGGCCAGGCCGGAGCCGAGCGCCCAGTCGGCATCGCGGGCCTCGCCGTCGAGCATCATCGCCCGTGCCCGCGCCGGGCCGATGCGCGCCACGACGAAGGGCGCGACGGTCGCCGGCGTCAGGCCGAACAGCGCCTCGGGCAGCGAGAAGCGCGCGCCCCGGACGGCGACGACCACATCGCAGGCCGCGGCGATCCCCGTTCCGCCGCCGGCCGCCCGCCCCTCGACGAGCGCGACCGTGGCGCCCTCGTGCGCACGAAGCCTGCGCAGGACGTCCAGCAGGCTGTCCATCGCGGCATTGGCCTGCAGGTCGCCGTCGATCGCATCGAGGGAGAGCCCGGTGCACCACATGTCAGCCCCACCCCGAAGCACCAGCGGGCCGCCGCGCGCCGTGGCGGAACCTTCCCCCAGCGCCGCCCGAAAGCGCGCCAGCGATGCGGCGGTCAGCGTCTCGGGCACCGCGACTGTGGTCATCGAAGCGGTCATGTCCTGCGATAGAGCCGCTCGTAATCGTCGATCCGGTCGAGAACGAGCAGGCCGCGCCCTGCATAGGCGTCGTCGAACCATCCGGGGATCAGGTCGGCGTCGGGCACGAAATCGGCAGCTCCGATCGCGCCGACCCGCGCCGTTTCCGAGCGTTCGTATTCGGCCACGTCGAGCGGGCGCCGCGCATCGAGACGCGCGCCAAGCGCGGTCGCGGCGGCGATCTCGCGCGACCGTGGCCCGAGACGTGCCGCATAGAGTTCGGCGCACGATCCCGACCCGTAGGAAAAGACGCTGAGCGGCGTCTCCGGGCCCGCGCCCGCGTCGTGATCGAGCAGCGACAGCAGCGCGATGAAGGTGCTCGCGCTGTAGCTCGACCCGATGCGGCGGCTGTAGCGGATCGAGGGCTCGACCGTCGCGTCGAAATGCGCGGTCGCAGACTTCCTGTCCATCTCCAACGCGAGAGCGGCGAGGGCCCGGTGCGCCCGGAGGCCCATGCCGGCGAAGGGAAGGTGGTAGACATGGCGCGAGAAATCCCGCGCGAAATCGCATCTCTCGCCGGTGCGCCGAACGAAATCGCGGTAGGCACCCTCGAGCGCGTCGAGATAGGCGAGCAAGCTCGTTTCGCTGTTCCCGGTCTCGACCGTCAGCGCGGGCCGGATCACGTCGGTGACCTCGTTGGCGTAGATGCCGTAGCGCGCCCGTTCGATCTCGAGAAAGTCGGGCGTGTTCGAGACCACGAGGGCGAAGCCGCAGGCGCCCATGACCGGCTCATAGGGCTCGCGGAAGCCGAGAAGGCTCAGGTCGGCCCCGACGATCAGCGCCCGCACCGGGCGCCCCTCCTGCTCGCGCAGCCACGCCATCGCCATCCGCAGGGCGGCCGTGCCGGCGTAGCAGGCGTGCTTGATCTCGAAGTTCCGGCAATGGCTCTGCAGGCCGAGCCAGCGGTGCACCCACGAGCTCACGGGCTTTTCCTGGTCGACCGAGGATTCCGTCACCGCGATCAGCAGCTCGACGGTGCCGAGTTCCTCCTCGGTCAGCAGGCCCGACGCCGCGTTGACGGCCATGGTCACGGTGTCTTCCCACGGCGGGCAGACCGATCGCTGAAAGGTGTTGAGCGAGCGCGCGACCGTTGCGTAGTCGCTGCCCCTCTCGGCGCACAGGGTCTCGATATCGAGCACCATCGTGGCCGGCCAGACGCCGAGGCGCTCGATGCCGAAGCGTTGCTCGCCCACCGGCATGGTCACGGCGTCCTGTTCATGCCGCCGGCGAGATGGATGACGTCGCCGTTGATGAAGGACGCCGCCGGAGAGGCCAGGAAAAGGACCGCTCCGGAGATTTCCGATATGTCGCCGAGGCGCCCGGCGGGGCAATGCTCCTTCCAGAAGTCGATCGTGCGCGTGCTGGCGTCCGACGCGGTCAGGCCGGCGTCGATCAGGCCGAGAGCGAGCGTGTTGCTCGTGATGCCCTTCGGCCCGTATTCGCGCGCCAGCGCGTTCGACAGGGCCCAGAGACCGGCCTTGCTGGCGCAATAGCCCGCCTGACCGGCCATGCCGTACATCGCGATCGACGAGATATGGATGAAGCGCCCGTGCCGGTTGCCCAGGAAATGGGCGAGGAACTGTCGGCAGACATGGAACGCGCCGGTCAGGTTGGTGTCGATCACGTCGCGCCACTCCTCGTCGGACATCGAGAAGACGAGGCCCGTACGCGTGATCCCCGCGTTGCAGACGACGACCGAAATGTCGTCGAGCGCGTCGAGGGCGGCATCGACAACCGCTTCGACCTCGGCCGAGGAGCGCACGTCGAGGTGCCACGCCTCGATCCGCGCACCGGGCGCGAGCGCCCGCGCCTCGGCGACGAGCCGCTCGGCCTGCTCGGTCTCGCGGAAATAGGTGAAGCCCACATCGTAGCCGGCGCGCGCCGAATCCTTCACCAGCTGGGCGCCGATCCCGCTCGACCCGCCGGTGATGAAGATCGTTCGGGGTGGATCAGTCGAGGTCATGGTTCGCGAATATCCCCACGCTGTTGATCCCGCCGAAACCGAACGAGTTCTTCATGAAGCGGCGCACCGTGCACTCCGCGTTGCCGTCTTTCAGCACGTCGATGTCGACCGCGGGGTCAAGCTCGTCGATGTTGATCGACCGGTGCAGCCGGCCGGCCTTCATCTGCAGGATCGCGGCGATGGTCTCGACGGTGGGCGCCGACCAGCAGGTGTGCCCGAGCATCGACTTCGGCGCGTTGATCTTCGTGCGATAGGCGTGCGGGCCGAGCGCATCCTTGATCGAGGCGATCTCGGTCAGGTCTCCGAGCGGGGTCGAGGTGGCATGCGCGCTGACGAAGTCGATCTCGTCGGTCGCGACGCCGGCACGCGCCAACGCCTTCTTCATCAGGCGCGCCTGGCCCTCGCGCGAGGGCTGCGGCAGGTGGTTGCCGTCGCTGTTGGCCTCGATGGCGAGGATCTCGGCGTGGATGGTGGCGCCTCGGGCCCTGGCACGGTCGAGGCTCTCGACCACCAGCGCCCCTGCTCCGTGCGACGGAACGAAGCCCTCGCGCCGCGTGTCGTAGGGGCGGCTCGCCTGCTCGGGCGCGTCGTTGAAGCCGACGTAGCTGATCGCCCCCATCAGCGCCATGCCGTGCAGGTCCATCGGCGAGATGTCGAGCAGCGGCGAGACGACCAGCGCATGCTCCGCCCCGCGGTAGCGCACCTCGTCGACGGCCAGGCGCAGCGCGAGGTTCCCCGAGGCGCAGGCGCCGCCGACCGTGTAGAGCGGCCCCTTCGTCTGCAGCACCTCCGACACCGAGCCGCCGTGATCGGTGTCGAGCGCGTGCAGCGAGAACAGCGGGTCGATGTAGTCTGGCTCCTCCTGGAACTCGACGAATTGCTGCTGGATGTAGTTGGAGTTCTGGTTGTGCGAAGCGACCACGAGGGCACAGCTCTCGTGGTCGACCTCCGTCTCGAACAGCCCCGCATGGCGGAACACCTCGACGGCCACGAGCATCGTGACCTGCGTCGCCCAGGGCGCACGGCGCATCAGGCGCCTCAGCCGCTTCGCGACCTCGGGCGGGATCTGGCCGGCCAGCCCCTCGAGGAAGGCGGCCGGGTCGAAATCGGCGAGATCGCCGCCCACCTTGCCGTAGACATGCCCCGTGGGGATGCTGCGCCACCGGGTGATCCCCGAGCGGTTGGCCATGAGACTGGAGTGGAACGTGTCGAGGTCGCTCCCGAGCGCGGTGTTGACGGCCATGCCGGTGATGACGACGCGCCTATCCATCGACGATCGACACCTTGATGATGAGCGCGGCGCACAGCGTGTCGCCGACGATGACCTGCCCCGCGGCGCTCACGACGAGATCGTCGGCATAGACGATGGTGGCGTGCAGCTGCATCCGGTCTCCGGGGAGGACGGGGTGAAGAAACTGCGCATGCTCGACCTTGGTGACGACGAGGCCGGCCTCGTTCGGCTCGCCGCCGTTCTCGAGGACGTTCCACAGGCAGAGGGTGGCCTGCCCGATGGCCTCGATCTGCAGGGCGGCGGGAAACAGCGGGCGCCCCGGGAAATGCCCGGCAAAGACGGGGTCGTCTTCGGGCACGAGGCGCTCCGACAGCATGGTGCCCGCCTCGCGGTCATAGGCGACGATCCGGTCGACGAACAGGAACGGGTGGCGATGCGGCAAGACCCGGTGCACGACCTCCTGCCCGCCGGCCACCGCGGTCTCGGAGGCCCGGTCATGGAGCGGCCCGCGCCGCAGGCGACGCATCAGAGGCTGAATCTCGTCGAGCCTCACCCTTCGACGGCCTCCGCGTCGGCAAGGACGGCGGCGAGCATGCCCAGGTCGGCCTCTTCGGCCGCATGACGCAGGTTGCGCACCCATTTCCGGCCCAAAAGGTTGCACAGCACGCGCCGCGGCCCGACCTCGACGAAGACCGCATCGGGGTGCCGCTCGAGAATCGCGTCGATCGACTGGCGCCAGAGAACCGGCCGGTGGACATGCGCGGCAAGCATGTCGACGACCGTCTCGGGCGAGGGATCGGGCAGCGGCACGGCCGTCACATTGGGCATGTAGGGCGTCACCGGGCGCCGCCAGGCGGCGGCGGCCAGATGCGGCCTCAGCACCTCTGCCACCGGGGCGAAGACCGGCGAATGCATCGGGATGCGCCGTTCGATGGTCACCGGCTCGGCGAACTCGCGCGCTGCGAAGAGCGCCGCTGCGCGCTCGACCGCGGCGGTCTCGCCCGCGATCACGAACTGGTTCGGCGAGTTCTCGTTCGAGATCGCCGCACGGCCCGGCCCGGCCCGCTCCACCTCGGCCAGAAGCGCCGCGACGGCTTCGCGCGTCGTCGGGAAGAGCGACACCATCATGCCCTCCGGCCCGGCGTCGTAGACCCGCCCCCGCGCCTCGACGAGGCGAAGGGCGTCGTCGAACCGTATCGCTCCGATATCGACGAGGTGGTTGTATTCGCCCAGCGACATGCCGAGCGAGGCGACGGCGCGCACCCCCCGATCCGCCAGACGTCGGCGGTGAAGCTCGTTGGCCAGGAAGACGCCGACCTGGATGCCACGATTGCTGTCGAACAGATCGTCACGGTCGGCCGCGAACCGGCCGGACACGTCTTCGCCCAGGATCTCGGACGCCTCGGCGAGCAGAGACCGCGCGATCGGATCGTCGGAGAACCTGCTCAGCATCTGCGGGTGGCGTGAAGACTGCCCCGGAAACACAAAGACGACCTCAGGCACCTTCCAACCCCCAGCTTGGGCCTTGGATACCGACACAACATCACTCTTGTGCCAAGCTCGTATGTGACTTGGGGTCAGTTTGGCGCCCTGGTGATCTTGGCAAGTATCCCGGCCACCTGCGGGTGGCCGTTCAGATTGGGGGCGGACGCGGTGGATCTGGCTGACCTGGCTCGATACGATCTTGGCGACTTCTATCACACCGGCAGCGACGACCCGCTGTCTCCCGGCGCCTTCAGCGCCTGGAAGCAGGGCGCCTCGGTCGCGTTCGCGCTGTTCGAGCCAGAGCTTTCGTCCGGCCCCTTCGCGCGCACGACGCTGCGACGCGACGGCCGCGACATGCGCGAGATCAACCTTGCGTCCTACAGCTATCTCGGCCTCGGCCAGCACCCCGAGGTGATCGCGGCGGCCGTCGCGGTTCTGCAGGAATTCGGGACGGGCGCCTGCGGGTCGCCCATGCTCTCGGGCATGACCGTCCTGCATCGCGACCTCGAGACCGCCCTCGCCGCGTTCATGAGGCGCGACAGGACGATGCTCTTCAACAGCGGCAATTCGGGCGCCATCGGCACGCTCTCGGCCGTCCTGCGGAAGGGCGATGTCGCGATCCTCGACCAGTATGCGCATGTCTGCCTCGTCGAGGGCGTCCGCCTCGCGGGCGCCCGGCTCGAGACATTCGCCCACAACGATCCCGACGACCTCGACCGCAAGCTCGCGCAGCACGCGGGCAAGCGCCGGCTCGTCGTCGTCGAGGGGCTCTACTCCATGCACGGCGATCTCGGCGCGCTCGACCTTCTGGTGCCGGTGGCGCGGGCGCACGGGGTCGACGTGATGGTCGACGAGGCCCACTCCATCCTCGCGGTCGGCGAGTCAGGCCGGGGCGCGGGCGAGCATTTCGGCGTCGAGGACCAGATCGCCCTGTCCTACGGCACCTTCTCGAAATCCTTCGCCAATGCCGGCTCCGTTCTGGGCGGCACGGCGGAGACGATGGACTACGTCAGGTATTTCGCCAACACCTATGTCTTCTCGGTCGCCCTGCCGCCGGCGGTCGTCGCCGGCGTGCGCGCCGCGCTCGACGTGGCCACGCGCGACAACACGCTGCGCGAGAGGTTGCGCAGGAATACCGAGCATTTCCGGCAGGGGCTTCTGGGGCTCGGCATCGACACGTCAGGCTCTTCCACCCATATCATCCCGATCGTGATCGGCTCCGACCGGATCCTGCTCTACCAGCTGACGGCGATGCTGCGCGAGGCGGGCCTGTTCGTGGCCCCGGTCGACTACCCGTCCGTCCCCGAGAACGAGCTGAGGCTGCGCACCTGCGTCACGGCGGCCCACACGATCGCCGACCTCGACGAAGCCCTGAACATCATCGAAGCGATCATCGTGCCGCGTCTGAGGGCGTGAGGCGTGGGTCCGGCGCTACCGAAGATAGTCGTCGAGGATCGGCAGGCCGGTCACGGCGGCCAGCCCGATCAGCGTATAGACGACCGAGCGATAGTGCGCCGCCCGCGCACGGCCGAAGCCGTAGACGCCGACGAGCACGCCGACGCCGAAGGCCGGCGCCAGCATGAGCGCCTGCCACACCAGTTCGACACGGAACAGACCGAAATAGACGTAGGCGACGCTCGCGACCACGATCATCCAGGCGAGGAACACGATGATGTTCGCGCGCACGACCCTGGCCGCGGCATCCGACGACATCAGAAAGACCATCACCGCAGGGCCGAACAGACCGCCGATGCCGCCCATGAAGCCGGCGATGGCACCGATCGCGACGGCTGCGGGGGGCGGCGGCTCGCGACGGTAGCGCCAGCCGCTCGCCAGCACGAGGACCGACAGCGCGACGAGCGCGCAGAGAACCCAGCGCACCGTCAGAACGTCGAGGCGCGAGAGAAGATACGCCCCGACCGGGATCGCGACCGCGGCACCCGCGGCGAGTGCAATCACCTTGCGGTGCTGGGCGAGGCGCGCCGCCCCGGGGACGAGCGCAAGGGCGACGAAGGCGTCGACGAGCGAGATCAGCACGATGGCATCCGCCGGCGGGATATGTCTGCCGGCGATCGGGACGAACGTCAGGCTGGCGCCAAAGCCGCTGAACCCGCGAACCAGACCGGCGAGACCGCCCGCGGCAAGGACGACGATCAGGCTCCCTCCGGTCACGTCCATTCACTCGTCCCTTTCCGCAGCGCCCCGGGCCGCCCCGGCAGGGACGGCGGCCCCGGCCCCTCATGACGTCGGGATGACCATGTCCGATCCCGTCTTCATCGTGAACACCGGGCGCTGTGGGTCGACCCTTCTCGCCCGGATGATGCGGGAAAACCGCGACTGGCTGGTGCTGTCGGAGTATCTCTCGTACCTCAGTTCGCGCGCGCTCTCGCGGCGGCGCCTCGACGGCGAAGGCTACTGGCGCCTTCTGTCGACCCAGAGCCCCGTCCTGCGCGAGATGCACCTCGCCGGACAGAAACAGCCCGAAGTGCTCTACGAGCAGGGTCGGCACGGCCCCTGGCCGCTCCACGAGGCGCCCGC
>LJNT01000208.1:0-1485 GCA_001314685.1 Rhodobacteraceae bacterium HLUCCA09 | reverse complement strand
CCCTGCCGTTTCTCTCGCAGACGCCGGTGCCGCTCTACGAGCGCCTCGCGGCAGAGATCCGGCCGAGACGCATGGCGCCGCTGGCCGACCACATGCGCGCGGTCTTCGCCGCCCTCGCCGATGCTACCGGCCGGCGGGTGTGGATCGAGCGGACAGGCGACTCGCTTCTCCTCACGGGGCGTCTCGCGCAGATGTTTCCGCAGGCGCGGTTCGTCCATCTTCACCGCGACGGGCGAGACGTCGCCATCTCGATGAGGGGCAAGCCCGATTTCCGGGCCAAGGTGGCGTATTTCGGGCAACTCCGACGGATCGGCCTGAGTCCCTACCGCCCCGATTTCGCCTATGGCGTCGCAAGATGGCACGAATGGGTGGAGGCCGTGGGCGCGCGCTGTCTCGACGTGCACCAGGTCACCGATGCCGACGTCTCCCTGCAAGAATGCGGCCGACACTGGTCGTGGTCGGTCGAAGCCGGACTGGCAGAACTGGCAAGAGTTCCGCCCGAGCGTGTCCTGACCATCGGGTACGAAGAGTTGCTCGACGATCCCCGTTCGACGCTCCGCCGCCTCGCGAACTTCACCGGCGAGGTTCAACCGGACACGGCGTGGCTCGAACGGGCCGCGGCGATGGCCGCACCTGCAGTCAGCCATTACGATCGACTGCCGGCAAGAGACAGGGCGGAGCTCGACCTCGCGTGCAGGACCGGGCTGCGACTGCTCGGGTATGTCTGATGCGTCCGGGGGGCCCGTCACTCCCGTCGCGGCGGCGACGCGCGGCCACCCGAGGTGTCGGCCGAGCGCAGGCGGTTCGGCTACCGGCGCCTTTTTTTTTGCTGCTGATGCGCGAAGGCCGGGAGGTGGACTGGAAAAAGCACTATCGCAGCTACCGCGAGCACAAGCTTGCACCGCGCACGCGGGCCGGATGACGCCGACGAGGCGGCCGACGTGGAGGGGGCATCGACCACGGCAGGGCGGCGTTCTCTCCCTTCCCCCTCCCGGCTTCGCTCACCGTCCGCCCATTCGGCCCCCGGGGCACGGGACTGTGCGAAAAGGCCGGGGTGGGATCATGGCTCGGCAGGGCCCGTGCTCGGCGCCCCGTCACCTTGCGGCGGGGCACTCCTGGTCCGTGCTTCCCGCCAAGGCGCGGGCGCCGAGGTCTTCGGTGATGTATCGGCTCCAGCCCATCCGGAAGCCCTCACCCTCCTCGTTGTTGTTTACGAAGCTCGCGAGGAGATGGCCGTCGGGAGAGAACAGGAGCAGTCGCCCGGCGTTCTCCTCCTCCACGATGAGGTGGTCCGTGGGAAGCAGTTCGAAAAGGCCCTCGGTCGGTGTCTGCACGTCGTTGCGCTCCATCGCGTCCCGGAATGGGCTGATGACGCTGTCAGTCTCGAAATCGTAGTAGAGGACCTCGGACACGTCTCGCACGGCGATGTCAGCAAACCGTGTTGTTTCGGTGGCCTGAGGCGTAGCTGTCGAGATGGTCGACGAC
>LJNT01000089.1 GCA_001314685.1 Rhodobacteraceae bacterium HLUCCA09 | reverse complement strand
GGCAGGAGTTGCGCGAGGATCGTCTCGACCCGGCGCCGCTCGGCAGGGCCGACGCGGTCCGGCAGCGCGGGGTCGGTGGCGAGCAGGGTGCGGATCATCCGGCGCGGCGCGACCGACGACAGCGCCCAGAACGCGAGGTCCGAGCCGAGCACCGCGTCGACCGCCACCCGCTGGAGCGCGCCGAACGCCACCGGGTCGCGCCCGGTCAGGTTCGCAGCCGGCACGAGCAGCACCAGATGCGTGCAGCGGCCCGGGTGGCGCAGGGCGAACTCCCCCGCGGTCAGCGCCCCGGCCGAGCCGCCCGCGACGGCCAGCCGCGCGATGCCGAGGTGGTCCAGCAGATCCGCCAGCGCGTCGGCCTGGGCGGCGGGAGAGGCATCCTCGGGGAAGGCGCTACGCAGGTAGCCGAAGCGCGACGGGGCGACCACCTGGAAGCGCGCGCGCAGGCGGTGGGCGAAGAGCAGCCCCTGGTCGAAGCCGCCGCCCGTGCCGTGGATCATCATCAGCGGCGGCCCTTGCCCCGCCACGGCGTATTCGATCGGCCCCGAGCGGGTCTCGGCGAGGTGGGAGCGGAAGGCGAGGCGCGTCTCGGTCGCGGCCATCCGGGCGCGAAAGGCGCCGGCGGCCCAGGCCCCGCCACCCAGAGCGGCGGCGCCCATCCCGGCGAGGAGGGCGCGCCGCCCGATCACGGGCCTGCGCTGAGGGCGAGGTCGGCCAGCGCCGCCTCGAGCGCCGGCACGAGGTCGGAGCTGTCGTCGACCACGCCCGCGTCGGTGTTGATCTGGAAGGCGACGGTCACATCGTGGTCGGCGTAGTGACGCAGGCTGGAGACGTAGGCGGGAATCCAGCCGCCATGGCCCCAGACGGGGCCGCGCGGGGTGTCCGCGTAGATCGCCACGCCCGCGCCGTAGCGGATGCCGGGCGCGTCCCCGGCCACCGGCACGGCGTCGAGCAGCCGGTCGAGGTAGGGCGCCGCCATCGCCCCGCCGGTGAACAGCGCCTGCCCCCACCGCGCGAGGTCGGCCGAGGTCGAGGCGAGGCCGCCGCCCGTCCATTCCACGCCCGGGTCCCAGACGAGCCGCCCCGCGGCATCGGCCGTCCGCTCGGGCAGGCCGAAGGGGGTGCCCGGGACGGTGTAGCCCACCGCGAGGCCGGGAATGTCCGGCCCGTCCGAGGGCAGCGTGTCGTCGAGGCCGAGCGGCGCGAGAAACCGCTCCCGCACCTCGTCGTGATAGGCGCGGCCTGTCACCTGCTCGATCACGAGACCGAGCAGGATGTAGCCGGTATCGCTGTAGGCCCAGCCCGCGCCCGGCGCGAAGAGCGCCTCCCGGTCGAGAACGAAGCCCACGACCTCCTCCGGCGTGAAGGCGGGCGCGCCCGTGGCGATGCGCGCGGCGGCGGCCTGCTGGAACGCCGGCAGGTGCGGATGGTCCGGCAGGCCGGACGTGTGGCGCAGCAGATGGCCGAGGGTGATGGCCTCGCCGTTCGGCAACTCGCCGAACCAGGCCCGGTCGCCCAGATGGGCCGACAGGGGATCGGCCCGCGACAGCGCGCCCTCGCTCTCCAGCGCCAGCACGGTGGCGGCGACGACCGTCTTGCCGATGCTCGCGGCCAGCATCCGCGTGCCGGGGGTCATCTCGCGCCCGGCCTCGATGTCGGCGAAGCCCGTCGCGGCCGTCACGACCCGTCCGTCCGGCAGGGCGACGGCGGCCGTCGCGCCGGGGAAGGCGTAGTCCTCGCGGAACGCCTCGAGCGTCGCGCCGAGCCGGTCGGTCAGTCTGACCGGCTCCTCCGCCATCGCCGGCGCAGCCCAGCCGAGGACGAGGCACGCAGCGGCGAGGAGGCGGGACGTGCGCATCGCGTCACCCGGCTGTCCGGAGGGCGGCCGCCCCGGTGCCCGGCACGACCTCGGTCACCACGCCGTCGCGGCTCAGCATCGCCTCGCGCTGCCACCAGACGACGACGGCCGCGACGCCGACGAGGATCCACGTGTCCCAGGGCTGCGCGTCGGGCCAGAACGGGTTGATGAGCTGCCAGTGGAACAGGATGGGCAGCAGCAGGCTCCCCCGTGCGGCGTTGAAGATCGGGGTGACGAGGATCGCCAGCACGACGTTGCCGACGAAGAAGGGCAGGAAGCTCCACTCGGCGAACACCACGCCGGCGAGGAAGAAGGCGGGCAGATGCCACATCCCCCACGTCGCCCCGATGACCGCGCCCGCCCAGAGCGGCGCCATGTGCCGCTGCAGGATCGGCTGCGCCACGCCGCGCCAGCCGAGTTCCTCGACGGGTCCGAGGAACAGCATCATGAACAGCAGCGCCACCAGCGGCCCCGCCCCCTCGGGCGGCAGCGGCGCCAGCACCGGCCCGCCCTTGATCAGCGAGCCGGCGACGAAGACGAGCGGCAGCCCCACCAGGATGAACAGCCACCACGCCGGTGGGCATCGCCACAGGAAGAGGCGCGACAGGAACGGCAGCAGGCCGCGCGGGCCGGCATGGGCCGCGACGACCGCGAGACCTGCGATCCCCGGCGCCCAGGTGGCGAGGAAGAACAGCGGATGCGCCCCGCCGATCTCGCCGAACCACCCCGCCGCCCGCTCCGGCGCAACGATGTAAAAGCCGATCACCCCCCAGGTGATCGCGAAGGTCAGCAGCACGAAGGCCAGAAGCGCCCGCGACGGGATCGCTGCATTGCGGCGGTCGGACGGGTCGGCGAACATCGGGATTCACCTCGGGCATGCGGGACGGCTCCCGCTGCCTCTAGCGCCGCGCTGTGCGGCCTTCACTGACCAAGGTCATAGGGATGCAGGGCGCCCCCGATCGTCGCCACATCGAAAACCGTGGGAGGCGCCGATGACCGGGGCTCCGCGTCCCGTGGCCGCCAGCGCGGCGGATGACCGACGGGCGCATGACGCCCCGCGACGGCCTGCCCGTCGGCCCGACAGGTCTGGCGACCGGGCGGGGCCGGCGAGGAAACCGTTCATCCCGGTCGGAGGGCGGCCTTGCGGGGCGGCGCCCCGGCCAAGGGGCGGGGCGGGGTGGCCCGTCGCGCGCCGACGCCGTGGTCACGGCGACGGGATTATCCCGGCGACGGGAGATCCCGGCCGCCTTCGGCGAGCCGATCCGCGACAGCCCCCCCCTGGCGTCGGGCGATCGCGCGCTCCAGCCAGCCGGCCTCCATCTCCGGCACCGAGGACAGCAGCAATTCGGTGTATTCGGGATGGGGCGGTGCGAAGATCTCTTCCTTCAGTCCCTGCTCCACCACGCGGCCCTCCAGCATCACCACGACCTCGTCGGCGATGGCCTCGACCGTGGCGATGTCATGGGTGATGAAGATGTAGGACAGCCCGTGATCCTCCTGCAGCCGCATCAGGAGTTTCAGGATGCCCTCCTGCACGATCTGGTCGAGCGCGCTCGTCACCTCGTCGCAGATGATCACCTCCGGCTCCGCCGCCAGCGCGCGGGCGATGCAGATGCGCTGCTTCTGCCCGCCCGAGAGCTCGCCGGGCAGCCGGTCGGCGAAGGAGCCGTCGAGTTCGATCTGCTCGAGAAGGCGCTCCACCCGCCGCTCCACCTCGCGACCGCGCAGCCCGTGATAGAACGCGATCGGCCGGCCGATGATCTCGCGCACCGTCTGGCGCGGGTTCATCGCCGTGTCGGCCATCTGGTAGATCATCTGGATGCGCCGCTTCTGTTCCTTCGTGCGGCCCTTGAGGTCGGCCGGCAGCGCCGTGCCGTCGAAGCGGACCTCTCCGCGGCGCGGCGGCAAGAGGCCGGTGACGACGCGTGCCGCGGTCGACTTGCCCGAGCCCGACTCGCCCACCAGGGCCACGGTCTTGCCCCGCGGCAGGCCGATCGAAACGTCGTGCAGGACGTCGACCGTGCCGTAGGCCGCCGTCACGCCGTCGATCTCGAGCACGAGGTCGGACGACGTCTGCCCCGGCTTCTGGAGCGAACGCACGGCCCAGAGCGAGCGGGTGTAGGGGTGCTTCGGCGCGCGCAGCATCTCCTCGGTCGGCGCCTCTTCCACCTCCTCGCCGTAGCGCAGCACCTTGATGCGGTCGGCCATCTGCGCGACGACCGCCAGATCGTGGGTGATGTAGATCGCCGCCGTGTCGAACTGCTCGATGGCCCTGCGCATCGCCGCGAGCACGTTGACCTGCGTGGTCACGTCCAGCGCCGTCGTCGGCTCGTCGAAGATGATGAGGTCGGGGCGCGCGGCCATCGCCATCGCCGTCATCGCCCGCTGGAGCTGACCGCCCGAGACCTGATGCGGGAAGCGGTCGCCGATATGCTCGGGGTCGGGCAGGTCCATCGCGGCGTAGAGCGCGCGGGCATCGGCCTCGGCCTCGGCCCGCCCCCGCAGCCCGTGCCGCAGCGTCGCCTCCACCGTCTGCTCCAGCAGCGTGTGCGCGGGGTTGAAGGCGGCCGCGGCCGACTGCGCCACGTAGGCGATCCGGCTGCCTCGCAGGCGCTGCTTTCGTCGCTCCGACGCAGCCACCAGGTCGATCCCGTCGAAGACGATCTCGCCCCCCGAGATGCGGCAGCCCGGCCGGGCGAACCCCATCGCGGCCAGGCCCAGCGTCGACTTGCCGGCGCCCGACTCGCCGATCAGACCCAGCACCTCGCCCTTGTGCAGCGTCAGGTCGACGCCCCTGATGATCTCGTGCCAGCGCTCGTCGGCGAAACCGTCGATCACGACGCCTCGCATCGTGAGCAGCACCTCGCCGTGCTGCGGATGCTCCGGGGTGTCACTGCTCATCGCGCGCCTCCCGCGCGTTCATGGTTCATCGCGCGCCTCCCGCGCGTTCATGGTTCATCGCGCAGCCCGCTCGTCTTCATCAGGAACCAGTCCACCACGAAGTTGACCGCGATGGTGAGAATGGCGATCGCCGCCGCCGGCAGCAGCGGCGTGATCCCTGCCCTGAGATCGAATTGCGCGAACTGGATGAGCGAGGCGTTCTCGCGCACCATCGAGCCCCAGTCGGCCGTGGGGGGCTGGATGCCGACGCCGAGGAACGACAGCGCCGCGATGGTCAGGAACACGAAGCAGAAGCGCAGGCCGAACTCGGCCACGAGCGGCGGCATGATGTTGGGCAGGATCTCGCGCCGCATGATCCAGCCCAGCCCCTCGCCCCGCAGGCGCGCGGCCTCGACATAGTCCATCACCACCACGTTCATCGCCACGGCGCGGCCGAGGCGAAACACGCGGGTGGAATCGAGCACGGCGATGATCACGATGAGCGACAGCGTGGTCGAGCCGTAGATCGACAGCAGCATCAGCGCGAAGATCAGCGAGGGGATCGAGATCAGCACGTCGACCGCCCGGCTCAGCACCTGGTCGATCCAGCCGCGCGAGATCGCCGCCACCAGCGCGAGGCTGCCGCCGATCAGGAAGGCCAGCAGCGTGGTGGCCAGCGCGATGCCGATGGTGTTGCGCGCCCCGTAGATCAGCCGGCTGAGGATGTCGCGCCCGATCTGGTCGGTGCCGAAGACATGGGCGCCCGACCACGGCTCGTAGGCGCCGAACTGTGCGTCGGCCTCGCCATAGGGCGCCAGCCACGGCGCGAAGATCGCCACGAAGACGTAGGCGAGGATGATGACGAGACCCAGCCACGCCGTGAACGGCGCCTTCTTCAACTCGATCCACGCGCGCTCGCGCCAGCTCCGGCGCATTCGGACAGCGCCGACCTCGGCGGCGGCGGAATATCCCTCGCTCTCGCTCATCGTGGGTGCAGCAGCCTCGGGTTGGTGACGATCGAGATGATGTCGGCCAGCAGGTTGAGCAGGATGTAGGTCGCCGCGAAGATCAGCGCGCAGGCCTGCACCACCGGGATGTCGCGCGTCGTCACGGCATCCACCATCAGTTGCCCGATGCCGGGATAGACGAACACCACCTCCACCACCACGACGCCCACGATCAGGTAGGCGAGGTTGAACGCGATCACGTTGACGATCGGCGCCCAGGCGTTGGGCAGGGCGTGGAACAGGATCACCCGTGTCGCCGACAGCCCCTTGAGCCGCGCCATCTCGATATAGGGAGAGGCGAGCAGGTTGATGATCGCCGCCCGCGTCATCCGCATCATGTGCGCCACGATCACCAGCGTCAGCGTCATCGCCGGCAGGGCGCAGCGATAGACCCGCTCCCAGAAGGGCGTGTCGGCGCTGACATTGGCCAGCGAGGGGAACACGGGGTAGAGCGAGCCGAGGAACAGGATAAGGATGTAGGCCACGAAGAACTCGGGCATCGAGATGGTCGAGAGGGTCGTGGCGTTCACCGCCCGGTCGTAGAGCGAGCCGCGCCAGAGCGCCGCCGTGATCCCCAGCAGCAGCGCCAGCGGCACCGCGATCACGGCCGTCATGCCAGCGAGGAACAGCGTGTTGGCCAGCCGCGGACCGATCAGGTCGACCACCTCGCGCGAGCGGTCCACCCCGCTCGAGGCGCGGCCCGAGAACGACGTGCCGAAATCACCCTGCAGCACCCCGCCGACCCAGTCGAAATACCGGATGTAGGCGGGCTGATCGAGACCCAGCTCGCGCCGGAAGGCCGCGACCGTCTCCTCGGTGGCGGCTTGGCCCAGCACGGCCTGCGTGAAGTCTCCCGGCAACATCTCGATCGCCATGAAGATGATGATCGAGACGAAGAAGAGCGTCATGAGGCCCAGCGCGAGACGCTGAAGCATGATCGAGACGACAGGATGCACCCGTGCGCCCCTCCCCTGTCCTTGGTGCGATGTCGCTTTTGTCGCACCCTTGTTATGCGTTGAGATCAAACCCTAGGCCAGCGCAGTCGCGATTGTAAACGCTTGTTCACCGAAGCCTGCGCCGGCGACGCGCCGAAATCGTTGCCTCGCGGCTCGCCGCTTGGCATGTTCGCGGCGCGGCGCTCTCGCCGCCCGCATTGACCGAAAAACGACATCACCGGCTTCGAACCGGGCAGCACATGGAAACGAACATGACCGATCGCAAGACCCGTTACATCGCCGCGCAGGAGGCCGCCTACGCGCAGGGCCGCCTCTCGCGCCGCGGCTTCATCACCGCCCTCGCCGCCGCCGGCGTCGCGATTCCCGCCGCCATGTCGATGGCCACCCGCGTCGAGGCCGCCACGCCCAGCCGCGGCGGCTCCTTCAAGCTCGGGATGGCGCACGGCTCGACCACCGACAGCCTCGACCCCTCGACCTACGAAAACGGTTTCACCACCCACATGGGCTATCTGTGGGGCAACTGCCTGACGGAGGTGGGCGAGGACAACGTGCTGCGCCCCGAGCTGGCCGAAAGCTACGAGCCGCTCGACGGCGGCCGGTCGTGGGTGTTCCGGCTGCGCTCCGGCGTGGAGTTCCACAACGGCAAGACCCTGACCGCCGACGACGTGATCGCCTCGATCAACTACCACCGCGGCGAAGACTCCAAGTCGGCCGCCAAGAGCGTCGTGGCCCCGATCGCCGACATCCGCAAGGACGGCGACATGACCGTGATCTTCGATCTCGAGAGCCCCAATGCCGACTTCCCGTTCCTGATCTCCGACTACCACCTGCTCATCATGCCGTCCGAGGACGGCGAGGTGGATCCGACGAGCGGCATCGGCACCGGCGGCTACGCGATCGAGAATTTCGAGCCGGGCGTGCGCGTGCTGGCCAGCCGCAACCCCAACTACTGGAAGGAGGGCGCCGCCTGGTTCGACGATGTCGAGGTGCTGTCGATCATCGACGTGACCGCCCGCCAGAACGCCCTGCTCAACGGCGAGGTGCACCTGATCGACCGGGTCGACCCCAAGACGGTGCAGCTCTTCAGCCGTGCGCCGGGCATCGAGATTATCGATCTCGTGGGCTATCTGCACTACACGTTCCCGATGCGGCTCGACACCGCGCCCTTCGGCGATTTCGACCTGCGGATGGCGCTCAAGCTCGCGGTCAACAAGCAGGAGCTGGTCGACAAGATCCTGCTCGGTTACGGCACCATCGGCAACGATCACCCGATCTCGCCTATCGTGCCCTTCGCGGCCAACGATCTGCCCCAGCGCGACTACGACCCCGATCAGGCGCGCTTCCACTACGAGAAGTCGGGCCATTCGGGGCCGATCCGGCTCTCGGCCTCCGACGCTGCGTTCGCCGGCGCCGTCGATGCCGCGCAGCTGATCCAGGCCTCGGCCGCCGCCGCCGGAATCGAGATCGCGGTCGAGCGCGAGCCGAGCGACGGCTACTGGTCGAACGTCTGGAACAAGAAGGGGTGGTGCGCCTGCTACTGGAGCGGCCGTCCGACCGCCGACTGGATGTTCGCCTCGGCCTACGTCGAGGGGAGCGAGTGGAACGACACCGCCTGGCGCGACACCGAGGCGGCCGACCGCTTCAACGACATCGTGGTCGAGGCCCGCGCCGAGCTCGACGAGAGCAAGCGCGCCGAGATGTATTTCGAGGCGCAGAAGCTCATCCACGAGGACGGCGGCGCGATCGTGCCGATGTTCGCCAATTACGTGATGGGCAAGAGCCCCGACGTGACGCACGGCGAGAACATCGCCTCCAACTGGGAGAACGACGGCAACAAGGCGTCCGAACGCTGGTGGATGGCGTCCTGACCTCGCCCCGCGGCGCCGCCCGGTGACCGGGTGGCGCGCCCCCGGCCCCGCAGCGGACCCGAGGCGCGTCACCCGTGCAGCCAAGGCAGCAGATCTAGCCTGCCCCGGGGCGCGGGCCCCGGCAGGCTGGACCGGCGAAGCCACCGAGCCAGGCGGCGGGAGGCTGCTGCAGAAGGCGGTGCGCGATGCTGACATGGCCGCCGCGACAGCAATCCCCGTGGGGCTGGCTCGGGTGCAGTCAGGCTGGGCCGAGGGGCATGCTCGGGTAGAGCGCCCCCCGCGTGAAACCAGGGCTCCCATCCGAGACCGACGCCGAGCGAGGCGAAGCCGCGCGTCGCCGCCCCGTCGAACACGGGCAGGACAGGCACGGCAGTGACCTGACGCCTGCTTGCGAGAATGCGGCGCAGGATGGCCTCAGCCGGGCGCCGCGCAATGGGGCAGGACGAAGGGCGCGGGCCCCTCCGGCGCGGCGGAGACGCGCAGGCGGCAACCATAGACGTCGGACAGGATGGCGTCGGTCATGACCTCGGCAGGCGGGCCGAAGGCGCGCAGGCGGCCCGCCTGCATGACCGCGATCCGGTCGGCATGGAGCGCGGTCAGGTTGAGGTCGTGCATCACCGCGACGACCCCGCCACCGCGCCGGGCATAATCGGCAACGATTTCCATCACCTCGAGCTGGTGCGCGATGTCGAGGCTCGACACCGGCTCGTCGAGCAGCAGCCAGCGCGGGCCGCCTTCGTCCACCGGCTGCCAGACCTGCACCAGCACGCGGGCAAGATGGGCGCGGCTCTGCTCACCGCCCGACAGCTCCTGGAAGAAGCGGCCCTCGTAGCCGGCAAGCCCCACCTCGGCCAGCGCCCGCGAAGGCAGGGTGGCATCGTCGCCGTGGGCGCCGGTCATCAGCCCCATCCGTACCACCTCGACCACGGTGAAGGGGAAGGCGAGCGTGGTCGCCTGGGGCAGGACGGCGCGGCGCGCGGCCAGCTCCCAGCCTTTGGCGGCGCGGATGTCCTGCCCGCCGATCTCGACCGTGCCCTCGTAGTCCACCTCGCCGGTCAGCGCGCGCATCAGCGTCGTCTTGCCCGAGCCGTTGGGGCCGACGATGGCCGTCACCTCGCCGGGGCGCGCGGCAAAATCGACGCCGTGCAGCACCTCCTTGCGCCCCAGCCGCACGCGGATGCCCCTCGCCGCGATCACAGGTCCACCATCCCGCGCCGGCGCAGGAGGATCCACAGGAAGACCGGCGCGCCGAGCACTGCCGTGACGATCCCGATGGGCAGCTCGGCGGGCGCGATGATGACCCGCGCGATCACGTCGGCGAGCAGCAGGAGCGCCGCGCCGAGCAGGGCGCAATTGAGCAGCAGATGCGTGTGGTCGGGCCCCGTGGCGAGGCGCAGCAGGTGCGGCACGACGATGCCGACGAAGCCGATCCCGCCCGAGACGGCGACCGCGGCACCCGTCGCGGCGGCCACGGTCAGGATGGCGCCGTTCTTCAGCCGCTGCACGTCGATGCCAAGGTGATGCGCCGTGGCCTCGCCCATGGCGAGGCCGTTGAGGCCGCGGCCCAGCAGGAGCGAGGCGCCCACGGCTGCGAGGATCATCGGCCCGGCCACCCACACCTTGGCCCAGTTCGCGCCGGCGAGCGAGCCGAGGCCCCAGAACGTCAGGTCGCGCAGCTGCCGGTCGTCGGCCATGTAGACGAGGATGCCCGACACCGCGCCCGCCAGCGCCCCGAGCGCGATGCCCGCGAGCAGCATCGTGGCCACCGAGGTGCGCCCCCGCCGCGTGGAGACGCGGTAGAGCAGGATCACCGAGGCCCAGCCGCCGAGGAACGCGGCGACGGGCACCGACCAGTTGCCTACGCTCGCAACCATTGCGGCGGGCAGGAGGCCGCCCAGCACGATGGCCGTGATCGCGCCGAGGCCCGCGCCCGCGCTGACGCCCACGAGGCCCGGATCGGCCAGCGGGTTGCGAAACAGGCCCTGCATGACGGCCCCCGAGACGGCGAGCGCCGCGCCGACGAGGATGCCGAGGGCGAGGCGGGGCAGCCGGATGTCCCAAAGCACCACCCGCTCCATCTGGCTCAGCTCTCCGCCGGTGGCGAGCGTGGACAGCGCCCCCCAAAGCGAAGTGCCCGAAGCGCCGATGGCGAGGCTCGCGACCGAGACGGCCGCGAGGAAGACAGCCAGCCCCACCGTCGCCCGGCGGGCGCGGGGGCGGCGGTCGGCTATCGGCGCGGCGAGGGCTGTGTCAGCCGCCATGCAGCGCCTCCGACAGGGCCGTGACCGCCTCCGCCGTGCGCGGACCGAAGCCGAGCAGCGTCAGACCGTCCATCCGGACAACCGCTCGGGCCTCGGCCGCAGGCGTCGTGGCGATGGCGGGCATGGCGAACAGCTCGGCATCGGAGGAGGCGTGGTCGCCGCCCCGGTCCATCATCAGGATCACGTCGGGCGCGGCGCCGGCCACGGCCTCGTCGGTCATCTGCTTGTAGCCCTCGAATTCAGCCACCGCGTTCACCCCGCCGGCGAGCTCGATGATGCCCGCCGCCGCGGTGCCGGTGCCCGAGGCCATGATCCGGCCGCCCTGCGTCGACAGCACGAACAGCACGCGCTTCGGAGCGCCCGGCGCAGCCTCGGCCGCCGCTACTGCCGCGTGGAGCTCGGCGCCGACCTCATCCGCCAGCGCCGCGGCCTTGCCGGACACGCCGAGCGCCTGGCCAACGGCACGGATCCGGGCGAGCACGCCAGCCGCGTCGGTCGCGTCCGGCACGGTGACGAAGGGGATCTCGGCGGCGCGCAGCAGGTCGACCGTCTCGGGCGGGCCGGCGCCCTCCTCGGCAACGATGAGATCGGGCGCGACCGACAGCACCCCCTCGGGCGAGAGCGCGCGCATGTAGCCCACGTCGGGCAGGGACTCGGCCTCGGGCGGCCAGGTCGAGGTGGCGTCGCGCGCCACGAGGCGATCCTCCTCCCCCAGCGCGTAGACGATCTCGGTGACGGCGCCGCCGACCGACAGGATGCGGCTCGCGCGCTCCGCCTCGGCCGCAGCGGCGGGCGGGGCGAGGGCGAGGGCGGCAGCGGCGGCGAGCAGAAGCGGCAGGCGAATCGGACGGGTCATCTGTCGGGCATCTCCGGTGGGGCGCCCACGCCCGGCCGTGCGCAGGCCGAGGCGAGGGCGGGAAGGCAAAGGGTAGCGGCCAGGCCGCCGAGCAGCCCTGCAGCGAGGCCGATCAGGGCGGCCCGGCGCAGGGCGCTAGGGAGCGGGCGCATCCTCGGCGTTCTCCAGCCGCTCGACGATGCGGGCCCAGGCGGGGCGGCTGTCGCGCCCCTCCTTCGGAATGGCGAAGCACTGCAGGATCAGCCGCCCCGCGTCGTCGAAGGCCTCGAGCGAGACGGCCGGACCACGCTGCGTCGGTTTCTCCACCGCCCAGACCTCGGCCAGGTGGTCGCGCCGCAGATGCAGGTTGAAGTCGGGGTCCATCACGTTCTGCCACGGCCCCATCGGGTGCAGCGTGCCGATGCCCCCCGAATGGATCTGGATGCAGCCGCGGTTGCCAACGAAGAGCATGATCTCTACCCCATCGTCGCGCACCGCGTGCAGGGCCGCATCCACGGCTCCGGGCGCCAGGCGCCGCACGAAGGGGGCGCCCGCGATGCGGTAGGCGCCGAGGCGGTTCATCTTCAGCTTCGAGACCATGCGCAGGAACTGGTGGGTGTCGGTCATCTTCCGCCACTCCGCCCTGAGCTCGTCCGCCCGGTCGGGGCGGGACTTCGCGGCCTCCGCCGCCTCGCGCGGCGCGACCCGGGCGGTCTGCGTCTGGTCGCCCGCGGCGAGATCGGACGTCGCCCGCGCCCAGGCGGAAAGGTCGGACCCCTCGCGCAGGATCACCTTGTGCACCGCGTCGCCGGCCGCGTCGAACACCTGCAGCGAGCGGCGCGTGCCGCCCTCTGCCTCGACCTCGACGAGGAAGGCGTGGCGCCAGTGGGAGGGAAAGATGCGCAGGTCCACCGCCTCGGTCAGCACCATCGCGGCGTGGGCACCGGGGTGGTAGTTGCCGTAGCGCCCGATCTTTTCATGCACCGCCGAAGGGTTGCGCGTCAGCGCCATCACCTCGCCGAAGGCCTCGGCCGCCGGCATCAGCCGGTCGGGGTGCGCCTCCACGCGCACGGCGCGGCGCGCTCCGTCCCCGCCTACATGGGCGGCGACGAGTTCCGCCTCCGAGATCCCGAGGCTTTCCGCAAGGTCGCGGTCGCGCAAGCCAGGCGCATCGGCCCGGCGGGCGCGGATGAGGTCGGGTGTCAGGTCGGCCGTCTCGGCCATGGCGCGCTCCTTCCCTGTCGGCGTTATCCGGATGGGCTGGGCTGCGACGGGCGCGCCTGGCATCGGGGCGCGGCCCCGATTTGTTGTTGACAGTTTTAGTCTGATTTCTTACCCGTCTCAAGCCGAAAGCGCGACCTTTCGAAAAACCGACCATCACCCGAGCGCCGAGCAAGCCCTTCGCAAGCCTGGATGCGCACCAGCCATGTGAAGGGGACTGCATGCCGTCTGTCCGACGCGGCGCCGTATTGCGCGCCACCACCGCCCTCGCCGTCACCGCCAGCGCCGCCCAGGCACAGGAGGGCGATTTCCTCGGCACGATCACGCTCGGCGAGAGCAAGCGCGAGGTGCAGACCCAGACCGCCACGCCGCTGACGATCATCGACCAGCGCGAGATCGACGACCGGCAGGCCGGCACCATCGCCGAGCTGATCGATTCGGTGCCCGGTGTGGCGCTGGTGAACGGCTCCACCCCCTCGGGCTCGGGCATCAACATCCGCGGCTTCGGCGCCAACGGCACCTTCGGCACCGACCAGAAGGTGAAGATCCTCGTCGACGGGGCGACGGTGGGCGCCGAGGAGATCTACCGCGTCGGCACGCAGCTCTTCACCGACCCCACGCTCTACCGCGAGGTCGAGGTGATCCGCGGCACGGTGGGCTCGTTCGAATACGGCACCGGCATCGTCGGCGGCGTGGTACGGCTGGAGACGAAGGACGCGGCCGACTTCACCGGCGGCGCGCCCGGCCTCGCCTTCGACCAGACGCTCGACGTCTGGTCGAACGGAGGCGGCTTCGCCGCGTCCTCCATCCTCGCCTGGCAGCCGACCGAGCGGGCGGAGTTCCTGCTGAACTACTCGTGGCGCGAGCAGGACACGCAGACCGACGGCGCAGGCGACGATATCGGCAACTCCGCCTACGCCCTGCCCTCGTGGCTGGCCAAGGCGCGACTGACCTTCGGCGACGACGACGCGCACACGCTGTCGTTCTCCTACAGCGAGACGACGAGCGCAGAGCGCGACGCCCCTTACGACACCTTCGTCGTCACCGGCGACGTCTTCGGAAACGTCGACCGGGATATCGTCTCGCAGACGGCGGCGCTGTCCTACGGCTACAACCCGCCCGGCAACGACCTGATCGACCTCGACGTGACGCTCTCCTACGCCAACCAGGAGATCGAGCAGGACTACGTGCCGGGCTCGTCGACCTGCGCGGGCGGGCCGCCCTTCCCCTGCGGGTTCCCCTTCCCGCCGGGCGGCTTTCCGGTCGTGAACGCCGACCTGCAGTTCGAGACGACGAAGCTGACGGCGAAGAACACCGCGTTCTTCACCACGGGCGCGATCAGCCACGAGCTGCGCGCGGGCGTCGAGCTGATCCGGCGCGAGCGCCTCGATGCGGCGAGCGCGCCGGGCGGCACCGACGACCGCTTCGCCGTCTTCGCCGTCAACGAGATGAGCGTGGGCCCGAACCTGAGGATCACGCCCGCGCTGCGCTGGGAGACCTCGTCGATCGAGGCCGAGCTCGACGACGGCTCGCGCGTGTCCTACGACAACGACGCGCTCGTGGGCGGCCTCTCGGTGCGCTACGCCTTCGACAGCGGGCTTTCGGTCTTCGCCAGCGGCGCCTACACCGAGAGCCTGCCGATCCTCGACGATCTCGAAACCCCCGCGCTCATGGAGCAGCCCGAGAAGGCGCGCACATGGGAGGCGGGCCTGGCCTACGACGCGCTCGACGTGTTCGGGGAAGGCGACGCGCTGGCGTTCAAGGCCACCGCCTACGACACGTTCCTGTGGGACGTCACCTCCTACCAGGGCCTCGGCACGCCCGACGTGACGGAGGTCGACCTTCAGGGGCTGGAACTCGAGGCCTCCTACGCCATGGCCAGCGGCCTCTACCTCGACCTCAACGCCAATCTCGTCAGCGGCGAGGAGAAACTGTCGGACGGAGCGACCGCCGAGTGGCGCAACGCACCGGCCGACACCGCGCGCCTGACCCTCGGCAAGCGGTTCGGCGACGAACTCGACCTGAGCTGGGAGCTCGTCGCGGCCCGCGGCGAGACCTACGAGGGCGACCACACGCCGGGCTACGCGGTGCACAACCTGCGCGCCACATGGGCGCCGCAGGAGGGCTGGCTCGAGGGGGCAGAGCTGCGCCTCGGCATCGAGAACGCGGGCGACCGGGACTACACGCCCTACCTCGCCACCCGCCCCGCGCCGGGTCGGAACGTCAAGCTCACCCTTTCGAAGACGTTCTGAGGCCGCCATGCGATCGCTCTCCCTCCTGCTCGCCGCCACCCTCGCGACGCCCGCCCTCGCCGAGGAGCCCGCCCTCGGGCTCGAGCTCAACACCGTGACCGAGGAAGAGGGCGCCTGCCGCCTGACCTTCCTCGCCGAGAACGCGCTCGGCGCCGATCTCGACGCGCTGGTGCTCGAAGCGGTGCTGTTCACCGCCGGGGGCTCGGTCGATCGGCTGACCCTGTTCGACTTCGGCGCGCTGCCCGCGGGGCGCCCCCGCGTGCGCCAGTTCGACCTGGGCGGTCTGTCCTGCGACGCGCTGGGGCAGGTTCTGGTGAACGGCGCGAGCGAATGTGCGGGCGCGGGGCTGGCGCCCGGCGCCTGCATCGAGGGGTTGCGCCTGTCCACCCGGACGGGCGTCGAGGTGGCGGGATGAGCGGGGAAGCCGTCATCGCGCCGCTGAGAGAGGTCTGGGCGCTGGGCGGGCCGGTCGTGGCCCTGCTCATCGCCGTATCCGTGGTCACGCTCGCGCTCGTCCTTGCCAAGCTATGGCAGTTCCGCGCCGCGGGCGTCGGGCAGCACCGGGCGCTGAGGCAGGCGCTCGGTCAGTGGGACGGGGGCGAGGCGCGGGCGGCGCTGGGATCCCTC
>LJNT01000009.1 GCA_001314685.1 Rhodobacteraceae bacterium HLUCCA09 | reverse complement strand
TTGCCGTGAAGATGCGGATGAACACCCAGCGGGTCGCCCGATCAATGGCGACGAAGAGGTAGCGGCGGCGGCTCTCGTCTGCCATCTGCGGCAGGTATTTCACGTCGATGTGGAGATAGCCCGGCTCGTAAGCCCTGAAGCCGCTGTGTTTCGGTTTGGCTGCCCTGGCCTTCAAATCCCGCAGGTTTCCAACGCCATGCCGACGCAGGCAGCGGTCCAGACCAGACCGCGAGGCATTCGGGTTCAGGAATTCCCGCACCACCGCCAGCAGGTCGTCGAGCGAGACCAGCAGCGTCTTGCGCAAGGCGACCGCGACCACCTCCTGCGCCGGTGTCAGCGTCGTCTGAAGCCGATGCGGCGTATGGCCGCGATCCTCAACGCTGTCGCGCTTTCGCCACTTGTAGACGGTCTGCGGGGTGACTCCGAAGCGTTCTGCGAGAACCGTCCCAGCGTCATCGCTGGCCTGAATGGCGGCCCGAACCTTCGGCGTGGTCGTCGCTTGCTTGTGAAGATGAATCCATGGTCGTGCCCCGTCCCGAACGCACCTCAGAACCGACCTTGCCACGAACAGGCCAAAACGCCGAGGGGAGATGTGATCATCCGGGATGGAACAGTTACAGACGGAGATGGGACTGAGCGAGCGGCGAAGCTGCCGGGTCGTCGGCCTCGCGCGATCGGTCCAGCAGTACCGTCCGGTCGACCGCGACGACGCGGCGGTGCGCGAGCGCCTGCGAGCCCTCGCATCGGAGAACCGCCGCTACGGCTAGATGTGCGTCGCAAGACCGGGCACGTCGTGGAGCGCGTTGAGAAGGGCAGTCGTGCCCCCAGCGTGCAAGGGAGGTGATGAAGATCGGCGCCTGCTCCGCGGTCGTCGCGTCGCTCCCGATCGCGCCAAGACCGGCACCGGGGCCGATATCGGCGTGGGCAGGCTGGGCCAGCGACGCAACCAGCAGGACCATGCCAAGGATGGACAGGCGGGAAAGACCACTCATTCTCTTTCATCCACTGCGCTGCAGGTGCCGCTCGACCGGTGACGTCGACGCGTTCACCGGAGGCGCACCGGTGAGACGACCTGCCCGCCGCTGCGGGGCACGCCCGGTCACGATGCACCGTGCGCTGCGAGCACAGGGCGTCCGTGCCGCGAAGGATAGCTGGTGGCGCGACGCAGACAGACAGCGATGGCGCCCGCAGACCCGGCGCACCCGGAATGCCTGGTCCGGCCCGCCCGGCACCCGTGCCGCCCATGCCGCGCGGGTGACGCGCCGCCCCGCCCCCCCGATCCGCGAGAGACTCGCTTGGGCCGGAGCCGCGCAATTCAAGATGCGCCAGGGTGACGCCGTGGGATCACAGTGTTTCGCATATCTTGGGCTGCAGTCGCCACAGGCCACCAAATCGTCCGCATTCCGCCGTAATCAATCGTTAGGCCCGACCCGCGATGGTCAGCAGAAGACCGCCGGTCGGCCCCGCGCAGGGCGCCGAGGCAAGTCGAGGAGAGAAGATGGCAGAGCATATGGTGCTCGCACACCCCGCAAAGGTGGGTCTCGGCGCGTGGTCCAGTTTCGGCACCGACAGGCTCTACCACGACCTCGCGGCCCTCGGAGCCAACTGGTATTACGTCTGGGGCCCGAATGCGCCCTCCGATGTCACGGCCTCCCCTCCAGCGCTCGACGGATGGACGTTGGGCACCGACCTCGAGCCGGTCGAAACCGCGGGCGACCATGGCGTGCTCCTCGGCGACAGCGCGGATGCATGGCTGTTCCAGGATGCGGCGGTGCAGGCGGGCGCGGCCTATACCCTGTCGGTCGAGATCGGTGCCGGGGCGGAGGCCCGCGCCGGGGCGATGGTGCACTTTCTCGACGATTCCGGACAGACGATTGACACACACTGGCTCCCGCTTCCGGGCGAGGCGGGCACCGCCTCGCTGCCCGGCGTCGTCGCGCCGGACGGCGCCGTGACGGCACGCGTCCTGCTCTGGGGGGAAAGCGGGGCGGTCGAGATCGGCGATGTCAGCCTGTCGGACGGATCGACGGAGCTTCTGACCAATGGTGGCCTCGATCCGGCGGTCACGTGGGGGGCCGAGGCGGACTTCGTGCACATGATCTGGAGCGGGGCCGACGTGACCCCCGAGACGATCGAGCGCCTGACGGGCGTCGATACCATTCTCGGCTTCAACGAGCCCGACCACGTCGATCAGTCCGACATGACCGTCGAGGAGGCCCTGGCGCTCTGGCCCGACCTGATGACGACGGGCGCGCGACTCGGCTCGCCGTCTCCGACGCAATACGAGGTTCTTGGCGAAGACTCTTGGCTCGGCCGTTTCATGGAGGGCGCGGATGCCGCGGGATACCGCGTCGATTTCATCGCGGTGCATTACTATTCCGACGATGGCGACATCGCTGCCTTCGAGACCTTCCTTCAGGAGGTCCACGCCCAGTATGAGCTGCCCGTATGGGTGACCGAGTGGGCATTGGCCGACTGGTTCGATCTCGACAAGTTCACGCATGTCGACAATGCGCGCTTCTTCCGCGAGGGCGCGGAAATGATGGACGGGCTCGACTTCGTCGAGCGTCACGCCTGGTTCGGCCTGTACGACAACCTCGATCAGTGGAGCATCGGCACCAACCTCGTGCATGACGACGGGACCATCAGCGAAGTGGGCCTGGCCTTCGCCGACGTCGCTGCGCCCGGGGTTCTGGTCGGCTCCGACGAGTCGGACAGCCTTTCGCAGCCCGAGGACGAGCCGGGCGGCCCCGACGACGACCCCGGCGATACGGGTGAGGGCGGCGGACCTGCCGGTGCCGACAGCGGTGGAACGGACGGCGGTGGAACGGACGGGGGCCCAACGGCGGCCGATGGCAGTGCGCCGTCATTCCAGCAGGCGGCGACCGTCGCTCAGTACGGCACCGTCGAGTTCGACCACAAGCCTCTGACCGTGCAGCTCGACCATGCCTTCGAGGCGCCCGTGGTCATCGCCACCATCAACAGCGTCAACGGCGGTCAACCGGTGTCCGCCCGTGTCGAGGATGTCGGATCAGACCGTTTCTCGATCTACCTCGACGAGCCGAACCATCTCGACGGATACCATGTCCCCGAGACGGTGAGTTGGATCGTCGTCGAGAGCGGGAACTGGATAGCGGAGGGCGGCCTCGCGCTGCAGGCCGGCACCACGACGACGAACACCCTGTCCTCGAAGGGGACGACGCCGGTCGAGTTCGACCATGCGTTCCGCGAGCGCCCGGCGATCTTCACGACGGATCAGACGTCGAACGGCAGCGACATGATCTGGACCCGCGCGGAAAACCCCGGCACGCAGGGCTTCTCTCTCGTGATGGAAGAGGAAGAAAAGCTCAACCCGGGCAAGCACGTCGACGAGGAGATCGGCTGGCTCGCGGTCGAGCGTGCCGACGGCACGGTGGAGTCGATGTCGGGCGCCCTCGTTTTCGAGACGTCCGAAATCGGGTTCGCGCTCGACTCCTCGGGCGGCACGATCTGGTTCGACAAGGATTTCATCGCGGCGCCGGTCCTGCTCGCCGGCATCTCGGGGCGCCACGACCGCGATCCGACCGGGCTGCGCATCGACGGCCTCTCGGCCGACGGCGGCTGGGGGATCCTGCAGGAGGATACCTCGCGGGACAGCGAGACCGCGCACGCCCCGGAACCGGTCGACTGGCTGGCGCTGGAGGGAAGCGGCCTCTTGCACGGCGTTGCCGCCGACAGCCTGATGTGGGGCGCGTGAGCGAAGACGCGTTGCCCGACGAGGTGCGCCGGAATTGCGACGTTATGCCGTTTCTCCTATCGTAACATTCAGCCTCTCCGACGATCGGGGGCCAGCAAGGGGTAAGCCATATGAAGCGTCTTCTTTGCGCCGGCGCGCTCGCCGCTCTCGCTCCCAGCCTCGCCTCCGGCCAGGAGAGCCCGTTGACCGGCCTCGATGCCGGCGCGCTCTACGCGATGTCGTCGGTGGCAGGCGCGCGGCCCAATTGCTCCACCCTGATGGCGACCGAGGCGGAGGCGCAGGGCCAGAATCCCGACGACCGGTGGCTGGCCCGAGACGACAGCACGGGGCAGTGGTGGCTCACGCGATCGGATGTCGAGCCCGGCGCACCGGAGGCGGTCGCCGTCAACAGCGTCGAGAACGCCATGTCGCTGTTCATCGTCTGCGGCATCCCGGCCCGCTCCGACCGCGATCTCAGCCTCCTCACGGATGCGATACGCGATGCGTCGAGCCGCTGGACGCAGGGCGGCCCGACATCGCCCAACGACTGACCGAGAGCCACGGCCGACCGGCATCGGGGACGTCCGGCGCCGGGGGGCGGGATGCCTCACGCTGCACCTGCGGATGCTGCACAGCGGCCCAGGGCCCGAGGGGGCCGCGGCCTGTGTCCCCTGCCCCTCCCGCTTAATCCTCCTGGCAGGTGTAGGCGCGGTTGATCAGCCTTTCCTGCCGATTTAGCCAGAACTGCTGTTCCTTGGTCCGACCCGTCCGCCCCATGGCGCGAAGCCGCGCGTCAACTTCGGCGAGTTCCTGAGGAACCTCGCCGCACGGCACGTATTCGGGGGGCATCATCAGCGGGACTCGCTGGCCGTTTTCGCCGGCCTGCGCCGCTGCCGTTCCAACTTGGGCGAAAGATGCAGCTGCAATCGCGGTGCTGCAGAGAATGACTCGCACGATCCCGGACATGTCGTCCCTTTCCTTCCAACTCAGGCTTCGCCGACCTGGCCCGGCTCGCTCCCGGACGGCCAGATGCCGGCACACTCCACACCAGCCATGATATACAATCTCACACCCGAAGCGAACTGTGGAGGGTTGCGGCCGCTGCGGCAAACGGTAGCGCCCAGCGGGCCAGCCTTGACAAAATGCTATTGTATACCAATGTCCTGCGCAGGGGGACCGGCGCAACCGGGGGCCGCGCGCACTACGCGGCACGCCTCGGCTGGGGTGATGAGCCGTCGGGGCGCTCACGGCGGTCGCACAGCGTGGGATGCAACATGCACGATAGCGATTTGGCGAACGAGAGTTCGCAGGTGTCCTCTTCGACGGAGAGGCGCAGGATTGTGGTGGTTACCGGAGGTGCCGGTTTTCTCGGCTCGCATCTCTGCGACAGACTTTCGGATGGCGGGGCGGTCGTCATCTGTATCGACAACCTCGACAGCGGGCGAATGGCGAATATTCTCCATCTGCTGGATCGGCCGGGTTTCACCTTCATCGAGCATGACGTGTGCGATCCGCTGCCGATCACGGGCCGGATCGACGAGATCTACAATTTTGCCTGCCCGGCCTCGCCGCCGAAATACCGGGCCGATCCCATCCACACGTTACGGACATCCGTGCTGGGCGCGATGAACGCCCTCGATCTGGCTGAGCGAACCGGCGCCGTCGTTCTGCAGGCCTCGACATCCGAGGTGTACGGCGACCCGGATATCTCGCCGCAGCCCGAGACCTATCGCGGCGCGGTCAACACGGTCGGCCCGCGCTCCTGCTACGACGAAGGCAAGCGCGCCGCCGAAACGCTGGTCCACGATTACGCCGACCGCCGTGGCGTGAGCACGCGCACCGTGCGCATCTTCAATACCTACGGCCCGCGGATGGCCTGGGACGACGGGCGCGTCGTCACCAATTTCATCTGCCAGGCCCTGAGCGGTGAGGATCTGACCATCTATGGCAGCGGCCGCCAGACCCGGTCGTTCTGCTATGTCGACGATCTGCTCGACGGCATCCAGGCAGTGATGGCGCTGCCCGATCGCGTCGTGCCGCCGGTGAACGTGGGAAACCCCGGTGAGTTCACCATTCTGGAACTCGCCGACAAGGTGCTCGAGCGGATCGACAGCCCGAGCCGCTTGCGGTTCTGCGATCTGCCGGTCGACGACCCGCGTCAGCGCCGGCCAGATATCGGCCTTGTCGGTCGTCTGACCGGATGGCAGCCGAAAGTGCCGCTCGACGAAGGGCTGGACCGCACCATAGCCTACTTCGCCAATGCGCTGGACTGCGTGGAGCTGGCGAGATGAGCGACCGTCGCGGCGCGGTGATCGTCACCGGCGGGGCGGGGTTCATCGGCAGCCATGCCTGCAAGGCCCTCGCCGCCGCGGACTGGACCCCGGTGACCCTCGACAACCTGTCGACCGGCCACCGCGACGCGGTCAGGTGGGGGCCGTTCGAGAAGGTCGACGTGCGCGACACCGAGCACGTCGCCGACGCGATCTCCCGGTTCAAAGCCAGCGCCGTGCTGCACTTCGCGGCATCGGCCTATGTGGGCGAGTCCGTCGAGCGCCCGGATGCCTATTACGACAACAACGTGGGCGGCATGCTGAGCCTTCTCAAGGCAAGTGTCACAGCCGGCGTGACCCGCTTCGTGTTCTCGAGCAGCTGCGCGACCTACGGCGTGCCCGCGACCGTTCCGATCGACGAGACCACGCCGCAGTCGCCCATCAACCCCTATGGCCGCACCAAGCTCATGGGCGAGCAGATGCTGGCGGATGTCGCCCGCCAGCACGGCATCTCCTTCGCGCTGCTGCGCTACTTCAACGCGGCCGGCGCAGACCCCGACGGAGAGCTCGCCGAGCGCCACGACCCCGAAACACATCTGCTTCCCCTCGCCCTGCGAGCCGCGCATGGCGGGCCGGCCCTGCGCGTGTTCGGCAGCGACTACGAGACGCCGGACGGCACCTGCATCCGCGACTACATCCACGTGACCGACCTCGCGCGCGGCCATGTCGCCGCGCTCGATGCGCTGGCCGACCGACCGGCGCTGGCGCTGAACCTCGGGTCGGGCACGGGATACTCGGTGCTGCAGATCATCGAGGCGGTCGAGCGGCATACCGGCCGGGCGGTGCGACGCGAGCTCGGCCCCCGCCGCCCGGGCGACCCCGCCATGCTGGTGGCCGATCCCGCGCGGGCGCGCGCGGTTCTCGGCTTCGAGTGCCGGCACTCCGACATCACCACGATCGTTCGCACGGCCGCACGCGCCTTCGAGAGCCAGGAGGCGAATGCCTCCATCGCCTGATACGGTGCCCGGCCGGACCGCCTATCTCGACCACGCGATGACCCGGCGACAGCGCCGGAAATATGCCGTCGCGGTGGGCCTCGCCCTGTGCGCCGGGGCCTACTTCTGGGTCTGGTGGCTGCAACCCGAGCACGTGCTCGGCATCGGGCGCTATGCGGTCGTCACGCTCGTGCTTGTGTGGCTGCACTTTCTGGTCTGGTACTTCTTCTATTTCTTCATGCGCGCGCAGCGGGCCGCGACCAGGCCCGAGGACATGCCGCAGGGGCGGGTGGCCATGGTCGTCACCAAGGCGCCGTCAGAGCCCTTCGGCGTGGTGAAGCGCACGCTCGAGGGCATGCTCGCCCAGGACGTGCCCCATGACACCTGGCTTGCCGACGAAGACCCGTCGCCCGAGGTGCTGGACTGGTGCGCCGCGCACGGCGTTCGCGTCTCCACCCGCAGGGGCCGCCCGGACTATCACCGCAAGACATGGCCGCGGCGGACCCGCTGCAAGGAGGGCAACCTCGCCTATTTCTACGACCATTACGGCTACGACAATTACGATTTCGTCTCGCAGCTCGATGCCGACCACGTGCCCCGGCCGGGCTACCTGCGCGAGATGCTCCGGCCATTCGCCGACCCTGCAGTGGGATATGTGAGCGCACCCAGCATCTGCGCGGCGAACGCGGACCGGAGCTGGGCCGCACGCACCCGGATGCACACCGAGGCGCTGTTCCACGGGATCTTCCAGAGCGGATACACCAGCGGCGGCGCGTCGATCTGCATCGGCTCGCATTATGCGGTCCGCACCAAGGCTCTCAAGGAGGCGGGCGGCCTCGGCCCGGAGCTGGCCGAGGATCATTCCACCACGATGATGATGGCGGCCGCCGGATGGCGCGGGGTGCATGCCATGGATGCGATCGCCGTGGGCGACGGGCCCGCGACGATCGCCGACATGGCCACGCAGGAGTTCCAGTGGTCGCGCAGTCTGGTGACCCTGCTGCTGAAACACACGCGCGCCTACATCTGGAAGCTGCCGCCCCGCCTGCGCTTCCAGTTCCTGTTCTGTCAGCTCTTCTACCCCATCCTCGCTGCTGCCCATGTGGCGATGTTCCTCATGCCCATCGTCGCGCTGGCCACCGATACGCCCTTCGCCAACGTCACATGGCCCGGCTTCGTGCTCCACGCGGCGCCGCAGACCCTGATCCTGACTTGGGTGGCGCTCGTCGCCGGGCGCGACGGCTTTTTCCGGCCCCACGATGCGCGCATCCTGTCGTGGGAAAAGGCGCTGTTTCTGTTCATCCAGTGGCCGTGGGTTCTGGCCGGAGTGCTCACGGCGGTGCGCGACGCCCTCACCGGCACCTTCGTCGATTTCCGTATCACGCCGAAGGCCACGACCGAGCGCGCGCCGCTGCCGTGGCGCGTGATCCTGCCGTATGCGCTTCTCGCAACCGCCCCCCTCGTGGCGGTCGTCCACTTCGATGGCGTGCGGAATGCCGCAGGCTTCTACCTCCTCGCGCTGATGAACGCGCTGGTATATACTATCATATTGGGATTGATCGTGATCATGCATGCCCGCGAAAACCGCTATCACTGGCCCGAATTCGTCACCCATCTGTCGGGCAAGGCGATCGTCGCCGTTGCGGTCGCCGCCTTCCTCGTCGTCGGCGGCAAGGAAACGGCGCTCTACGGGCTGCATGGCATCACGTCCGGCGCCAATGTGCTGCGCGTGACCGACGTCAGGTATCGCGTGGCGGGCGCCGGCAATGCCGAGGGTCAGTTCGACGTGTACCTGAGACCCGTGTCGGAATGGGGCGGGACCCGCCCCCAGAATGGAGAGTTACCATGACAAGCCTGCTCCGCGTCTCCAGTTTCGCTGCAGCGTCAGCTGCACTCCTGCTCGCGGGTGGCGTTGCAGCCGCGCCGCCGGGCGACGTTCCGTTCGGTGTCTACGACCCCTACGGCGACTTCAGCGACGACCCCGAGGTGGAGATCGAACACCTCTTCCTGCCGTGGGAAGACCTTCTGCTGTCGAGCCTTGTCGATGCCGACCAGTACGCTCTGGACCGTGACCGCGCGCTCCTGGTCACGATCGAGCCGTGGACATGGTCGCGGGACGAACGCAACACGGCGGAGTATCTGAAACAGGGCATCGCCGAGGGGCTCTACGATCAGAACATGCGGGTAATCTGCGCAGTGCTCGGAAGCATGCGCAGCCCGATCACGGTGCGCTGGGGCCACGAGATGGACGACTACAGCGGTCAGTTCATCTGGGCCGGATGGAGCGCCGACGAATACGTCGCGGCCTACCGCCGGATGATCGACATCTGCCGCGCGGAGGCGCCCGACGTGCAGTACATGTGGTCTCCACTCGGTTACGACGAGATGAACGACTACTACCCCGGCAGCGACTATGTCGACGTGATCGGCCTGTCCGTGTTCGGTCTGCAGCCGTGGGAGAAGGAGATTCTCGGAGGCGAGCAGACCTTCGTCGACATCCTGACGCCCCGCTACGAACGGGCCGTGCAGTTCGACAAGCCCGTCGTCGTGGCCGAGCTCGGCTATGTCGGCGACGAAGACTACGTCGAGATGTGGGAAAACGACGTGCGGGTCGAGTATCCGCAGTTTCCGCGACTGTCGGGCGTGGTCTACTTCAACCAGCGCGAAGTCTATCCGTGGCCCGATGGATTCGGCCTTCCGGACTGGCGGATCGGCTCGAACGTGATCGACTCCGCCGACTGAGCCTCACTTCGGCACAAATCCGCCATCTTCAGGGCCCCTCCTCTCCACATCCTCGCCCCGACCGTGCGATACAACGTCACGGTCGGGGCGGCGCGCCGTATCCCTTGCCCGTTTCGAGCGACATCAAGGCGTTAGCCGGCCGCGCCCGCAATAAGCGCACGAGAGGAGAGAGCAGTGGACTTCAATCCGGCACGGATGAGCGGGCTTGGCCCGTCGATAGCGGCCGCCGCGGCGGGTCTTGCGGCGGCGATGGCCTTTTCGGTTTCTGCGGCCCTGGCGGACGGGACGCATGCAAAGTCGCCGAAGCTCTACGACTGGCACGCCGCCGGCAAGCAGAAGGAGGCGACCCGGCCGAGTCGCGCCGCCGTCGCCGCTCTGCGAGTGGGCGGTGGCGCCTCCTACGCCTGCTCGCCCAGCGGCTCGGGCAAGCGGGCGGTCTGCCACCGCAAATAACCCGACGACCGCCACCGCCGGATCAGGCGCTCCGTGTCATGCGGCGACCGCCCCCCGCGCCGGGGCGGCGGTCCCATGGGCCTGCCTCGACGGCGTGGACAGCCCCCGGCGCCGGCCGGGTCGCCATCGGCGGTCCGGCGCGACGGGATCGCGAAGCTGCCGGGCGGCATCGCCTCGACGCCCATCCGAAGCCGGTCGCGCCTCGCCGCCGACCGATGCCGCTGTGGCTCGCAGCGCGCCCCTCGGGGCAGCGGTGGCGGCACGCGGGGAGCGGGCACACGGCCGTGTGGGCCGATGCCGAGCCGAGCCCGCATGCCAGGGTGAGCCGTGACCGCGCATGCGCCGCTCAGTCGTCGAGACGCCAGAACACTCCCTTGGGCTGGCTGTAGGCACGCAGGCCCAGCCTGCCCTTTTCGCGGCCGATCCCGCTCTGCTTCATCCCGCCGAAGGGTGTCGAGATCGAGCCGTCCCTGTAGCCGTTGATCCAGACCGTGCCGGCCCGCACCGCCCGAGCGATGCGCCAGCACTTGCGTGCATCCGACGACCAGATGCCGGCGGCCAGCCCGAACTCGGTATCGTTGGCCTGCGCGACCAGGTCGGCCTCGTCGGCAAAGGGCAGGACAACGCAGACCGGGCCGAAGATCTCGCGCTGCGCGGTCTGCGAGCCGTTGCCCAGCCCGGTCAGCACCGTCGGCAGGTAGAAGGCGCCCCCGGCAAGGCGCGGATCGTCGGGCGCGGCCCCGCCGCAGCGCACCAGGGCGCCCTCCGCGCGGGCGCGGTCGACGGCCGCCGCGACCGTGTCGCGGTGACGGAAGCTCGCCAGAGGTCCGATGCGCACATCCCCGTCCTCGGGCATGCCGGGGCGCCACTCGGCCGCAGCGGCAACCAGGGCCTCGACGAAGCGGTCATGGATCGGCGCCTCGACCAAGATCCGCGAGCCCGCGATGCAGCTCTGCCCGACGGAGCCGAAGATGCCGGCGGCGGCGCCCTGCACGGCCGCCTCGAAATCGGCGTCGGCGCAGATCATGTTGGGCGACTTGCCGCCGAGCTCCAGCAGCACGGGGCACAGCCGGCGCGCGGCGGCCTCGGCGATGTGCCGCCCCGCCACCGTGCCGCCGGTGAACGAGACGAGATCGACGCCCGGATGCGCGACGAGGGCGCGGCCCGTCTCGCCGGCACCGGTCACGACGTTGACGAGGCCCGGGGGCAGACCCGCCTCGAGCGCGAGGCGGCCGAAGATGCGGCCGACCTGCGGCGTCACTTCCGAGGGCTTGAGCACCACGGCGTTGCCGGCAGCGAGCGCCGGTGCGAGCTTCTGCGCCTCGAGCGTCAGCGGCGAGTTCCAGGGCGTGATGGCCGCCACCACGCCCATCGGTTCGTAGAGCGTCATCGTGACCGCATCGCCGCGCTGCGGCGTGACTTCGCCCTCCGCGGTCTCGATCAGCGCGGCATAGTAGCGAAACACCGAGGCCGCGGCCGCGGCCTGAGACCGGCATTCGCGGATCGTCTTGCCGTTGTCGGCCATCTGGGCGCGGGCGAGTTCTTCGCGCGCTCCGTCGATCCGGTCCGACATGGCGTGCAGCAGGCGAGCCCGCGCGTGCGGGCGCATCCGCGCCCAGGAGGGGTCGTCCTGCGCCGCCCTTGCGGCGGCGACCGCGGCATCGACGTCGTCGGCATCCGCGGTCGCGAGGCGCGCGGCACACGAGCCGTCGGCGGGGTTGACGCTGTCGAAGGGCGTACCGCCCCCCTGCCGCCATTCACCGCCGATCAGGAGCGGCAGCGGCGCGGTCATGCCCGCACCGCCCGCATCCCCGCGGGGCGGATGTTTCGAGGGAGAGTGCGAGGGATCGTCCGCAAGCGGCGGACGGGCGCGTGCGCGGTCGTCATCGCGCTACGGTACGGCATCGCGTTGTCCGGCTCAAGGGCACCTCTCACGACGACGGAGGGCACCTAGCCGGCGAGCCAGGCCAGAGCGAACGCCGCGAGCAGCACCGTCTGCACGACGATCAGCACCAGCGCCGTGGGTGGCATCGACAGGAGCCCGCCCAGATCCGTCCGCAGCCCCACGCCCACGATCGCGGTCAGCAGGAGCCAGCGCGAGCCCTGCCACAGCATCGCCTGCACGGGCTCGGGGATCACCCCGAACGAGGCCGCCGCGGCCATCGCCGCAAAGAGCACGACGAACCACGGCAGGATGGGCGGGCGCGCCCCGCCCTCGCGCGGCGCCGCCCCGAACAGCGGCAGCGCCAGCGACAGCAGCATGACAAACGGCGCCAGCATGGCCACTCGGATCAGCTTCACGGTCGTGGCCGTCTCGCCCACCGGCTCGGACACGCTGAAGCCCGCCCCCACCACCTGCGCCACGTCATGGATCGTGGCGCCCAGAAACAGCGCCATGGCGCTGTCCGGCAAGCCGAGCGCCGCGCCGAGGATCGGGTAGGCGACCATGGCCACCGTGCTCAGCAGGGTGACGGAGAACACCGTGAACGACAGATCGCGGTCGGAGTGCTCGCTGCGCGGCAGCACCGCGGCGATGGCCACGGCCGCCGATGCACCGCAGATCGACACGGCACCCCCGGTGAGCACGGCCAGCCGCCACCCCCGCCCCAGAAGGCGCGAGAACACCAGCGAAAAGGCGAGCAGGCCGAGGATGGAGGCGACGACGAGCCAGATCGCCTCTGCGCCGAGCGACAGGAACACCTCGAGGCTGATCCGTGCGCCCAGCAGGCCGACGCCCAGACGGAGCAGATCGCGTGCGGCAAACCCGAGGCCGGCCGTGACCCGGTCGGCCCCGCGCACCGCCGATTGCAGGGCGAGGCCGAGCAGGAGCGCGATCAGCATCGCCGGCGCCCCGTAATGGCTCGACAGGAACTGGGCGGACAGCGCCGCGAGCAGGCAGATCAGAACGCCGGGCCACAGCTCGGCCGCCCTGCGCACGACCCGCCGCGCGGCCAGCGCGGCCTGGCTCATGCGCCGGGGACCAGCAGGATCTTGCCGCGGTGCTGCGCCGCCTCCATCGTCGCATGGGCCTCGCCGGCCTTCTCCAGGGGGAAGGTGGCGAAGGTGACCGGCCGCAGCGTGCCGGCGGCGAAATGCGGCCACACCCGCGCCTCGAGGTCGCGCGCCACGGCCGACTTGAAGCCGTCGGGGCGCGAGCGCAGGGTGGAGCCGGTCAGCGTCAGCCGCTTGAGCATCATCGGCATCAGGTCGACGCTCACCTTGCTGCCCGCGTTGAAGGCGATCGACACGATCCGCCCATCCGCCCGGCTCGCCTTGATATGGCGCGCCACGTAGTCGCCACCGAGGATGTCGAGCGTCACGTCGGCCCCGCCGGCCGCGCGGACGATCTCCACGAAATCCTCGGTGCGAAAGTCGATCGCGCGGTGCGCGCCCAGCTCGGTGCACCAGGCGCAGGCCTCGGGCCCGTCGGCGGTCGCGAACACCTGCAGGCCCATCGCTGCGCCCAGCTGCACGGCCGTCGAGCCGATCCCGCCGGCGCCGCCCTGCACGAGGAAGGTGCCGCCCTCGGGCACGTCCTGACCGAAGAAGACGTTGCTCCAGACCGTGAAGTAGGTCTCGGGCAGGCCCGCGGCGTCGACCGCGCTCACACCCTCGGGCACCGGCAGGCAATGGTCGGCCAGCACGGCGACATACTCGGCGTAACCGCCGCCGTTGGTCAGCGCGCAGACGCTGTCGCCCACCTGCCATCGGCCCGCGCCGGCGCCCACGGCGACGATCTCGCCCGCGACCTCGAGGCCGAGCAGGTCAGAGGCGCCCTTCGGCGGCGGATAATGGCCGCGCCGCTGCACCAGATCGGGCCCGTTCACGCCGGCGGCCGCCACGCGGATCACCACTTCGCCATCGCCCGGTTGCGGCACCGGGCGCTGGCCCGGCACCAGCACCTCGGGCCCTCCCGCTTCCGACATCTCGATCACGGTCATCGTCTGGGGCGCCATGGTTGCCTTCCCTCCTCGGCTATTAGTTGCTATTGCAACTACGTCAGGGCCCGCCTAGTGTAAACCATCTCAGCGAAAGGGAGTGCCATGGCCGTAATCGACATCGCCACCGAAATCACGGGCAACGTCTGGAAGATCGTCGCGTCGGTCGGCGATCGGGTGGAAGAGGACGAGCCGATCATGATCCTCGAGTCGATGAAGATGGAGATTCCGGTCTCCGCGCCCGAAGCCGGCATCGTCAAGGAAATCCTCACCGAGCCCGAGGCCGTCGTGACCGAAGGCACGGTGGTCGCGCGGCTCGAAACGGACTGAGGCCGGGCGGTGTCGAAGGTTCTGATCGCCAATCGCGGCGAGATCGCCCGCCGGATCATCGCGGCCTGCCGCAGCCTCGATCTGCGCTCGGTCGCCGTCTTTTCCGAGGCCGATGCCGGTCTGCCCTTCGTGGCCGAGGCCGACGAGGCGGTGGCCATCGGACCGGCTGCGGCGCGCGAGAGCTATCTCAAGCCCGAGCGCATCGTTGCCGCGATCGCCGAGACCGGCGCGACCGCCGTGCATCCGGGCTATGGCTTTCTCGCGGAGAACGCCGATTTCGCCGACATGGTCGCCGGCAGCGGGGCCACCTGGATCGGCCCACGCCCCGAGACGATCCGGGCCATGGGCGACAAGGGCCGCGCGCGCGTCATCGCCGCGGCGGCCGGCGTGCCGGTGGTTCCGGGCAGCGACCGCTTCGCCGAGGGAGAGACCGACGGGCTCGAGGCGGCCGGCGACGCGGTCGGCTACCCCCTGCTCGTGAAGGCCTCGGCCGGCGGCGGCGGGATCGGGATGCAGCGGGTGGACCGCCCCGAGGACCTGGGCAAGACGGCGCGCGCCACCCAATCCATGGCCGCCAAGGCGTTCGGCGACGGCACCGTGTTCCTCGAGCGCCTCATTCCCACAGCGCGCCATGTCGAGGTGCAGGTGTTCGGCTATGGCGACGGCTCGGGCGTGCACCTGTTCGAGCGCGACTGCTCGCTGCAGCGACGCTACCAGAAGGTGATCGAAGAGGCGCCCGGGCCGGGGCTCGCCGCCGACACCCGGGCGCGCATGGCCGAGGCCGCGCTCGCCCTCGTGCGCGAGACACGGTATGCGGGAGCGGGAACGGTCGAGTTCATCGTCGATGCGGCGACCGAAGAATTCTTCTTTCTCGAGATGAACACGCGAATCCAGGTCGAGCACCCGGTGACCGAGATGATCACCGGTCGCGATCTGGTGGCGATGCAGATCGCCCATGCCTTCGATGGCCAAAGCGGCGCGCGGCTGGCCCAGGACGACATCGCCCGATGCGGCGCCTCCGTCGAGTGCCGGCTCTACGCCGAGACCCCGGCCAGGAAGTTCTTTCCCTCCCCCGGCACCCTCGAGAGGCTGCGCCTTCCCGCGCCGGACGACACGCTGCGAATCGACGCGGCCTATGCCGAGGGCAACACCATCACCCCCTACTACGACCCGCTGATCGCCAAGATCGTCGCTGCCGGCCCAGACCGGGCCGCGGCGATCGCCCGGGCCATCGCAGCGCTGGAGGCGACGGAGGTCGCGGGGCCGAACACCAACCGCGACTTCCTGATCGCCTGCCTGCGCCACCCCGAATTCGCCAGTGGCCGGGTCCATACCGGCTTCATCGACACGCATCTCGCAGACCTCGCGCCCAAGACGTAAGGAGAGACCCATGAGCCTGATCCCCGCTACCCTCGCCGCCCTCGAACCGCGCGGCCGGTCCTTCGGCACAGCCCTGGCCCTCGCGCTGCTGGGCACGCTGGCCATCGCCATCGCGGCGCGCGTGCAGGTCCCGATGTGGCCGGTTCCGATGACCATGCAGTCCTTCGCGGTGATGGGCATCGGCCTGCTCTACGGCGCGCGGCTCGGCGCGGCGACCGTAGGCCTGTATCTGGCGCAGGGTGCGCTCGGCCTGCCGGTCTTCGCCGGCGGCGCCGGTCTGGCCTATCTCGCCGGCCCCACGGCGGGCTATCTCGTGGGCTTCGTGCTGGCCGCCGGCGCGCTCGGGGCGCTGGCCGAACGCGGGGCGCTGCGCAGCCGGGTCGGCCTGGGCCTCGGCCTCGCCGGCGCGACGGCGCTCATCTTCGTGCCCGGCGCGCTGTGGCTCGCCGCGCTCGTCGGGCCCGAGGCGAGCATCGCCGCCGGCATCTTGCCCTTCCTTCCGGGCGCGGTGGTGAAGGCGGCGCTGCTCGCCCTGCTCTACCGCGCGGCGACGGCGCGCGCGGCGCGCGATTGACACGGGCCGGGCGCCGCGACGCGGCGCCCGCCTTTACCGGCGGNNNNCGCCGCCCGCCTAGCGTGCGCCGAACGTCTCAACCGGTGTCGCCCGTGACCAGCCCGACCGACCTTGCCCCCCCCGATCTCGTTGCCCAGATGAAGCGCCTGGGCCTGACGGAATACGAGTCGCGGATCCTGCTCGCGCTCCTTCAGTCTCCGCCCGCCACCGCCTACGAGATGGCGAAGAAATCGGGCGTGCCCCGGCCCAACGCCTATTCGGCGCTGGAAGGTCTGGAAGCCCGCGGCGCCGTCATGCCCGTCTCGGAAAAGCCGGTGCGCTACGCCGCGCGCCCGCCGCGCGAGTTCTTCGGCCAGATTCTCGCGCAGACCCAGACCGTCTACGACAGCCTCGCCGGCCGGCTTGAGACGCTCGCAGCGCCGCAGGGCGATCACTACGTCTGGACGCTCGAAGGCGCGGCCGAGGTCCAGGCCAAGGTGGCCGAGATGATCGCCGCCGCCGAGCGCGAGATCTGGCTGAAGGGCGACACGCCCCTGCTCGACCGGCACGCCGACGCCCTGCGCGAGGCCGCCACGACGCGCGGCGTGGCGCTGATGGTCATCCTGTTCGGGACGAACCCGGGCGACTACCGCTTCACCGAGCAGTGCGCCGTGTTCGTGCACGAGGCCAGCGGCGTGCGGATGGGGTCGGCCGACAACCTCTTCACCATCGCCATCGACCAGACGCAGATGCTGACGGCCAACGACGATGGCGGTATCCGCGCCGCCCACACGCAGAACCGCGCGGTGGTGAAGATGGCGCTCTCGCTGATCCGCCACGACTATTACATGGCCGAGATCTTCGGCCGCTTCAAAGGCGAGCTCGACGCCGTGTTCGGCCCGCATCTGTCGCGCCTGCGCACGCGCAGCTTCACCGACGAGCAGATCGGCTCCTTCCGCGAGAAGACGGGGCTGTCGGACTAGCCCCGCGCGCCGAGGCGCCGCTCGAGGTGGGCCAGCGCGGCAAGCGCATCGGCCATCGGCGCGATCTCGGAGAACACCGGCACGCCGGCCGCGATGGCCCGCTCGGCATAGTCGCGGCGCTTGGCCTCCAGTTCGGCGGATTCGTCGCTGCGCAGTGCGAGCGCCACATGCGCCTGGCCCGGATATTTCTCCTGGATGCTCTCCACGACCGTCATCAGGTTGCCGATCGGGTCGACATCGCCCCGCCCGACGAACGCAGCGAGGTTGAGGTGCAGGGCCACGGCATCGGGCCTGGCATGGGCATAGATCAGGTCGAGGATTTCCCCCGCGACCCAGCCCTCCTTTTCCTGCAGCGTGCGCACCGGGGTATCCACGGGATTGGCGACGCTGGTGCCGGGCGGCAGGCCCAGCGCCTCGAGCGGCTCTCGCGCGGCCGGGCCGAAGGGGCTGACGCGCAGCCCCGCATCGGCAAACGCATCGGTGCCGAGCACGCTGGAGCCGCCGCCATTGCCGAACAAGACGACCTCTTCGGTCGGCCGGCCGGCGCGCGGGGTCAGGCATTGCAGGGCCAGAAGCGTGTCGAGGAAGGCGTTGACATGCGGCACGCTCACCACGGGCGTCTGCGCCTCCAGCGCCGCCCAGGCGCGGTCGTCGCCCGCCAGCGCCCCGGTATGGGAGGCCGCGGCGAGCCGCCCGAGCGAGGAGCGCCCGCCCTTTAGGATCACGACCGGCTTGGTGGCCCGCGCCGAGCGGAGCAGGTCGAAGAAGGCGCGGCCGTCCTTGATGTCCTCGATGTAGAGGCCGATCGCCTTGGTCACGGGATCGGCGAGGTAGAACTCCAGCAGGTCCACCGGGCCGAGATCGCAGCTGTTGCCGACGGTCACGAGGCCCGAGAAGCGCAGTCCGCGACTCTGGCCGCGCTTGATGATGTCAGTCGAGAGGCCCCCCGATTGTGCCACGACGCCGATATTGCCGACCTCCTTCGGCGCCCCGACCGGGAAGGTGAGCCCCCCGCGCGGGCTGTAGCTGCCCAGGCAATTCGGGCCGAGCACGCGGATGCCGGCGCCGCGCGCCTTCTCGACGAGATCTTCCTGCAGCGCCTTGCCCTCCTCGACCTCGCCGAAGCCCGACGAGATGACCTGCGCGATCCGGCAATTCCCCTTCGCCGCGGCCAGCGCATCGGGGATGCGCCCCGCCCCGATGGCGACATAGGCGTAATCCACCGGCTTCGGGGTGCTGGCGAGGTCGGTATAGGCGGTCAGCCCCTCGATCTCTCCGGCCTTGGGGTGGATCGGATAGATCTCGCCCGCATAGCCGAACTCCTTCATCCGGCGGATGAAGGTGTTGGCGATGGCCGTCTCCTTCGTGGAGGCGCCCAGCACCGCGACCGTCGCGGGTTGGAAAAGCGGCGCGAGGTCGGCCGTCTCGCGCGGGGGCCGAGGCGCGGCACGCTCGGTGTTCAGGATCACCCGCGCGTCGACCGCCATCGCGCCCCGCTCGCCCACGATGAGGGGGTTGATGTCGAGCTCGGCGATGGCGGCGCCCTCGCGCATCATCAGCCCGTCCTCGCCGCCGATGCGCAGCATCGCGTCGACGAGCGCGTCCTGGTCCACGCCCGCTTCGCCGCGCACGCCGTCCAGCAACGCGTGGCCCTTCAACTCTGCCAGCATGTCGCGGGCATCGGCCTCGGTGATCGGGCACAGGCGAAAGCTGACGTCCTGCAGGACCTCGACGAAGATCCCGCCGATGCCGACCATCAGGAGCGGTCCGAACTGCGGGTCGGTCAGCGCGCCGATCACCATCTCGCGCCCCCCGGGCGCCATCTCTTCCACGAGCCAGCCGTCGACCCGCGCCGACCGGATCGCCGGCTTGTCCGCCATCTCGGCGATGGCGGCCGCCACCGCGTCGGCGTCCTGCAATCCGAGCGCGACGCCGCCGGCGTCGGACTTGTGCAGGATGTCGGGCGAGACGACCTTGACCGCGAACGGCCCGGAGGCGCCCGCCATCTCGTCGGCGATGCGCGCGGGATCGGTGACGACCGTCGTGCTCGGCACGCGCAGGCCGTAGGCGGCGAGCAGGGCCTTGCCCTCGGCCTCGGGCAGCGCCTTGGCGCCGCGGGCGAAGGCCTCGGCCAGGATGGGGCTGGTCATCGGTGTCTGCTCCTCGGGCATCAGTAGCTGGTGGGCCAGGTGCTCATCAGGTGCTCGCCCAGTCCGCCCGAGCGGCGGCGGCGGTGGATGTCGAGCATCCGGATGACATGGTCACGAGTCTCCTGCGGCTTGATCACGTCGTGCGCCGAATAGATCTCGGCCATGCCCCAGACCTCGAGATCCTTCTGGATGTCGGCGAGCGCCTCCTCGAAGCCCTCGTCGCCCTGGGTCTTGTTGTGCACGATGGAGGTGGCAAAGACCGGATCCATGAAGCTGATCTCGGCCATGGGCCAGGCGACCAGGCTGTCGTTGTGCGCCCCGCCGCCCATCGCAACATAGGCCCGCCCGTAGGCCTTGCGGCACAGCACGGTGACGGAGGGCACCGTCGTCAGGCAGGCCGTGTTCATGAAGTTCATGATCCAGCCCGGCGCCCCCCGTCGCTCGGCCTCGGTGCCCACCACGAAGCCCGGCGTGTCCATCAGCCGGACGATGGGAATGTTGAAGCTGTCGCACAGCACGGTGAAATCGACCGCCTTGCGGCAGGCGTCCGCCGAGAGGGCGCCGCCGCCCACCATCGGGTTGTTGGCGAGGATGCCCACGACCTTGCCGCCCATCCGCGCGAGCCCCGTGACGAGCGGCTTGCCGAAGCGGGCCTTGAGCTCGAAGAAGCTGCCGGTGTCGACCAGGACCTCGACGATCTTCTTCATGTTGTACACTTGGTTCCGCCGCTCCGGCAGGATGTCGAGGATCTTCTCCTGACCCTCGCCCGCGCCATCGGGCACCGGCGCTTCGGGCGGCAATTCCCTGTTATGGCTCGGCATGTAGGACAGAAAGTGCCGCATCGCCGCCATCGCCTCCTCGTCGGTATCGACGAAATGATCGATCAGCCCGGTCTTTTCGGCGTGCAACCGCCATCCGCCCAGCTCTTCGAGGTCCACCTTCTCGCCGATCGCCATGGAGACGAGCCGCGGGCTCGACACCGACATGATCGAGCCCTTCTTCATCACCGCGAAGTCGGCCATGCAGCACATCCAGGCCGATGACCCGAACGACGTGTTCAGCGCCGCCGAAAGGTAGGGCACCTCGCGCTTGCGCCGGAACTGCGAGGTGTCGTTGCCGAGCATCTGGCCCATGCCCCGCGAGCCCATCGCATCGGGCAGGCGCGCCCCGGTGGACTCGCCCAAATGGAGAAACGGGATACCGCGCTCCACGCAGGTCTTGCGGATGTGGCCCATCTTCTTCGAGTTGGTCGCGCCGGTAGAGGCGCCCTTGGTGGTGAAGTCGTTCGCCACCACGCCCACATCGCGGCCGTCGATCCGGCCGAAGCCCGCGATCTTGCCGTCGCGCGGCGTCCTGGCGGCCTCGGCGGGCGAATACGACGATACCCCGAGCAGCCCCGTCTCGTAAAAGCTGCCCTCGTCCACGAGGGCGGCGACCCGCTCCTCGGCGTTGAGGTCGCCCTTCTCGGCGCGCCTCGCCAGCTTCTCGGGCCCGCCCATCCGGCGGGCCGCCGCGCGGCGGGCGTCCAGCTCCTTCATCAGCTCGTCATGCGCCATGCTGGCTCCTTTTCCGTCAGCGGAACTCGACATGTTGGGTGGTCGCGGCCTCGATCCGGGCGGGATCGAGCGCGGGGCACGGGCCGGGGTCGAGGTGCAGCACCGCCCGCTCGGTCTCGAGCGGCTCGGCGAAGAGCCGCCCGGTCATCTTGAGGTAGCCGTTGAACTCGCCGGCATTGTCGATGCTGCGGGCGGCGACGGCCGCTTCGCACCATGCGTGCAGATCCGAGCCGAGCCCGTCGCCCAGCACCGCCTGCATCCCCGCCCCCTGGATGGCGCGGATGCCGTCGGCGAGCGGCTGGAGGCCGCCGAAGCGCTTCAGCTTCACCTTGCAGAAGCCGACGCCGGGAATCCCGGCCGCGCGCTCGATGTCCTGCATCGTGCAGATCGGCTCGTCGAGCATGACGGGGATGTCGGAGACGGCCGCGACGGCGGCGTTGTCGTCCCACAGATCGGCCTCGCAGGGCTGCTCGAACAGCATGATGCCGTCCGGGTCTGCCCGGCGTGCGAAGGCGATGGCATCGTCACGGTCGTAGGCACGGTTGGCATCGACGCGCAGCGTGGCGCGGCCGGCGACGGCGCGCTGGATGTGGCCGAGGCGAACGAGATCGCCCTCCAGATCCTTGCCGACCTTGATCTTGAGCGTGGCGAAGCCCGCCGAAATCGCCTGCTCCACTTCGCGCTCGATGTCGGCGGGCTGCAGCGCGCCGATCGGGGTGAGCAACGGCAGGTCCGCCGGCGCCGCGACCGTCGCGAGCGGGTCGTCGGCGAGGATCTCGAGGGCGACGACCGCGGCGGTCGTGGCCACCTTGCTCGCGGCGAAGTCCGCCAGAAGCGCGGCCTTGGCGGCCTCGGGTTCCATCCCCACGAGGCGCGGCAGACGCTCGGTCAGGTGCGCCCAGCCGCCTTCGCGTGTCTCCGCGCTCGACCCCGGCGAGATATGCGCGTCGGCCCGCGCGATGCGCCCGTCGGCATCCTCGACCTCGACGAGGAACGGCTCGAATTCGGTGAATGTCCGATAGGACAGACGATATGGCGTGTGCAGCGGCAACCGCAGCCGCCGCAGGGCAAGTCTCGCAATCTGCGTCATCGCATGCGCCCGTGTCGGGCGTGTCCTGCGGTGGTGCGTCCGCTCTCTCGCAACATGCCGATCGGCCTCCCTCTCCCGTCACCCGATCTTAGTAGTAGCAAGCACAACTACTGTCAATTCGGAGCGCAGGAACCCGGGGCACGGCAGGGGGCCCACCGCCGACGGAACAGGCTCGGATCAGCGTGCGGCCGGATCGCCGTCGCGGTCGAGCGCGCCGGCGGTGGAGCTCTCGACGGCGACGATCATGCGGTGCTTGGCGCGGTCGACGTGCCGCCAATGGCTCAGATAGGCCCGGTCGGCGTCGCCGGCCGCGAGCGCGGCGAGCATCTCGCGGTGTTCGGAATTCGACACCGCCAGGCCTCCGCCCTGCACGAGGCTCTTGCGCCGAAACAGGTGCATCTTGTTGACGAACCTCGAATATTCGGTCGCCAACAGGCGGTTGCCGCTCGCTTCGATGATGGTGGCGTGGAACTGCAGGTTGAGCGGGTAGTAGGCATCTAGGTCGTTCTGGTCTGCGGCCTTCTCCATCGCCTCGACGAGGTCGCGCAGGCGACGGAGCAGATCATCGGTCATGCGATGCGACGTCAGCCGCCCTGCAAGGCCGAACAGCGTGCCGCGCAATTCGTAGATCTCGCACGCCTCGGCGAGGCTGATCTGGCGAACGAACACGCCGCGATTGCGAACGACTTCGACGAAGCCCTTCGCCTCGAGACTGCGCATCGCCTCGCGCACCGGCCCGCGAGACGTGCCGAACCGCTGCGCAAGCTGGATCTCGTTCAGCCGACCACCCGGCTCCAGCTCGCCAGACATGATGAGGTGTTCGAGCTTGCGCTCGAGCGCGCTCGTCAGAGAGACCGATCGGAGAACCGACAGGTCGTCGCTCTGGTCTGGCCGGTCGAATGACACCTTTTGCGCTCACATTGCCGCCTTCGGTCGATTCCCGTCCCCGGGCCTGCCCAGGCTCGGGCCATCGACCACGAAACACAATAGCCGCAAAGGCGCCGGGTGCCGAGTTATTCCGCAGCCGCGCTCGAAACCGGCACCGTTGCCCGCGCAACTGATGCCGGATCGGCACGCTCGATCCCCCACGCCGCGTCGAGCGCAGCCTTCGCGACGTCCTCGCCGACGACGAGGCCGGCCTGGGTGAGGAATTTCTGCTCCAGATGGGCGTCGGACAGGGGCCTGTCGCGGCTGCCGATCGCACGATCGACATACTTCTCGAGGGTCGTGCCGTCGTTGAAGGTGAGCGTGATGTTGACCGAGGCCTCGTGCATGTCCGGGTCGGTGATGGCTTCGACACGGCCGCGCAGATCGAGGATCTCGGGCAGATTGACCACTTCGTCGGTAAAGGCCGTGGGCGCGCCGTCGCCGCGCAGCAGGGCGCACGCGGCAGAATGGAACACCGAGAACTTGGCCTCGAGCCCGGTGCGCGGGGCGCGCTTGCCGGTCAGCTCGAGCACCAGCGGATGGGTCCGCAGCTCGACCTTGGCGATATCGTTCACCCTGTCGCCGATCTCCGCACGGATCTGCTGGCAGCCGTCGATCGTGGGGTGGATGACGATACCGCAGGCGAACGGCTTGTAGCTGTTGAGCGCCGCCTCCCACCGCTCGCCGAGGCCGCCGAGGATCTCAGTCTCGTCGAAGGCGTCCGAGAGGATCGCCGCCCAGCCGCGGCGCCCCTCGATGCCCTGCTCGGCGCTGTCGAAGCCCGCCTCGGCCAGAAGCGCCGACCGCAACCCGTTCATCGCGGCGACGCCGGGATGGTAAGACTTGGTCATCGTGCCGAACGCCTCGCGCAACCCGGAAGATTGCGTGCCCGCGAGGCCGAGCGCCCAGGTCTGCCGTTGCGCATCGAGGCCCATGGCCTGACCGCAGGCCGCGGCCGCACCAAAGACGCCGGCCGTGCCGGTGATGTGCCATCCCCTGTCGTAATGGGCGGGGTAGACCGAATTGCCGATCCGGCACTCGACCTCGACGCCGGCGATCAGCGCCGTCAGAAAGTCTTCGCCCGACATCGGCCGAAGCTCGGCCAGCGCCAGCAGGGCCGACGCCACCGGGCCCGCAGGGTGGATGATCGTCTTGAGGTGGGTGTCGTCGTAATCGAGCACGTGGCTCGAGATGCCGTTGAGCAGCGCCGCGTTCATCGGGTCGAGCGTGTCGGTGCGGCCGAGCACCGTCGACGAGCGCGGCCCCGAAAACGGCGACAGCGCGCGCAGCGCGGCATCCATCGACGGATGATCGGCGCCTCCCAGCGCGCATCCCAGCCAGTTGACGAAGGTGCGCACGCCCTCGCTGCGCACCTCGCCCGGAATGTCCGATCCCGAGAGGCCCGAAATCCACTGCGCCAACTCGCGTGTCACCATGCGATCGGTCATGCCTTTTCCCTCATCATGCGGCCCCGCGCGGGCAGGCGCCTATTTCCGCAATTCCGCCATCAGCTGCTCGAGCGAATCGAGCTTTTCGAACTCGGCGACCATCGCCACCACGCGCTCGGCGCGGGCCCGGTCCCAGCCGGCGAACTCGGCACATTCGTGGAACTTGCCGGCGACCTCGTCGTAGCTCATCGGGTTGGCGGGGCTGCCCTTGCCGAAATCCGCCACGCCCGACACCGTGCGGCCATCCGCCAGCTCGATGTCGATGTAGGTCGTCATCTTGTGGTAGCCGGCCGCTTCGGCGCGCTCGTCGATCACGAAGTCGACCTTCTCGATCATCGCCTGCACGTCGGGGCGGTTGACCACCTCGTCGGTGAACTCGGGCAGACCGCCCCGCCCCTCGATCAGCAGGATGGCCATGCAGAACTCGAACGAGAACTTCGCCTGCAATTCGTTGGTCGGGCGATGGTGGATCAGCGCGTTGGGCATGTTCGAGTTGGTGCCGACGCGCACGCGCTTGACCTGATCGGCCGTGATCCCGTTCTCGCGGATCAGCCGCAGCATCTCGGTCATGCCCGGATGGGTGAGCGAGCCCGAGGGATGCGGCTTGATCGACACGCCCGGCTCCTCGAACGTCCAGGGCTTGCCCAGCTTGCCCCGGATCGCGCCTCCGTCGTAGCCGCCGCCGGCCGCGCGGAAGAACCCGCGCATCGCCTCGAGGATGTTGGGGCTGGCCGACCAGCCGCGCGCCGCGAAATCGGCCGCGACGACCCCGCTCTCCGACGAGCGGCCGGCGTGGAACGGCTTGGTCATCGTGCCGAAGTTCTCGCGCAGACCGGCCGACTGGCTGCCGGCGATCGACAGCGCGCGCAGCATGGTGTCCTTGTCGAGCCCCATCAGACGCCCCGCAGAGGCGGCAGCCGCGAAGGTGCCGCATGTCGCGGTCGCGTGAAAGCCGGTCTGGTAGTGCCGCGGGTTGATCGCCTCGGCGATCTTGCACTCGACCTCGACCCCCAGGTGATAGGCCAGCATGACGTCGACGGTGCTGGCGCCTTTCGCCTCGCCGAGCGCGAGGGCGGCGGGCAGCGCGGGGGCAGTCGGGTGGGTCAGCAGGCCATAGACCCGGTCGGGGGCGACGGCCAGCTGCGTGTCGTCGTAATCGTCGGCATGGATCCCGACACCGTTGGCGAAGGCGGCGAACCGGGGCGCCACGCGCATCGCGGAGCCGATCACGGTCGCAGGCCCGGCACCGAGGCCCAGCGAGTCGAGATGCGCGCGCACGATGCGGCCCGAGGCCGCGACAGAGCCCGACAGCGCCAGCCCCAGACCGTCGAGGATCGACTTGCGACCCGTCTCGACGACCACCTCGGGAAGGTCCGCCACGGTCGTGCCGAGCACGAAGTCGGCCACCTCGGCGGTCAGACCGTCCCCGACATCTTGCCAGGCTTTCGCATCGCTCGCGTTATCGACGATCATGTTCACGGTCACGGGCCCTCCATTTCGCACCTCGAGCAGACCACCCGAAGAATTGTAGATTGTCAACAGTCGGTACCTGGCCGGTCGCGCCTCTCCGGGTGCTCACAGGGCGTATTCCGCGCGCTCTTCCGCGTCGAGCTGGTGCTCCAGCCCGACCTCCCAATCGAGGTAGGTCCGCGAGGCGTCGAGGTCGCCGTCGTGCCGGCCGTGGGCGAACCACGTCACATCCGGCGAGGCCAGCTCCGGCGGCTGGTCCGGAGTCGCCTGCACCGCGGCGCCGGCCGCCACGAGCGCATCATGGCCGCCGCGCACGCAGGCCACGTCGCCCCCGGCACCGTTGCGCGTCAGATCGCCCGCAATCAACTCGGCCCGGCCGGAGCCGTCGCCGATCAGGATGACCGCCTCCGCCCCCCCTCGCAGCACATCCCTATCTGTGCGCAGGGCCCAGGCGGCTCCGGCGACATGCCCGGCGCGATAGGCGTCCGACGATCGCACGTCGATCCACCGCACGCCGCCCCGCGCGGACCGCTCAAGCGCCGCCTTCGCGTCGATTTCCTCGCACAAGACAGGATGCGGCGCAGGGACCGCACGCCGCGGGATCGCCCGCGCCGCCGCGTCGATGCGCAACACGCGGGCATCAAACCCAAGGGCCCGGAGCCAACGCGCGGCGATGGCGGCGCGCAGACCGAGGTCGTCGGCCAGAACGACACGCGCCCGGCGCACCCCGATCCACTGGTCGCTCGCCTGCACGAGTTGAACGGAAAGCGCCGGCGCGAAGGCCGGAAGCGGGTCGTCGCGCGCCTCTTCGCTCGATCGCACATCGAGCAGAAAGGTCGTCCTGGCCGGATCCGCGAGCAAGTCGCGCACGCCGGACGAATCTATCTCGGGGATACCCTTGTCGGCCATGAACCGCCGCGCACGCTGCGCGGTCTCCTCCCGCTGGCTGTCGTCGAGCTCGGGATAGGCGGTCGGCGTGTTGCCCCGCAACAGATCGCGCCCCGAGAGCGCCCATCCCTGCGTCCCGTTCTCGAGCGCGTAGACCTCGACCTCCGGCGCCACTTCCGCGAGCGATACCGCGCCGATCAGCCCGCGCGTGCGCCCCGCGCAGGTGAGCAGGACGGGCTGACCCGGCCGCGCCGCCGCCGGCAGCCGGTGCGCGATCTCGCCATTCGGAAGGCACGCCGTCCCGGGCACCGTCATCTTCGCGAATTCCGACCGAGGGCGGCAATCGTAGAAGGCGAAATCACGCCCTTCCGCCTGCCACCGCGCCAACTCGTCGGGTCCGATCCGCTTGGGCGCGCGCGTCTCGCCCACCAGTTCGCCCAGAAGCTTGCAGGGAACGTTGACGCCCTTGAACAGCGTATAGCCCGCAGCCTCCCAGCCCCGGGCGCCGCCCTCGATCACCGCGACGTCGCCATAGCCCATCTCGGCAAGCCGTTCCGCCGCCAGCGCGCCCACCCCGTCGCCGTCGTCGAGCAGCAGGATCGGCGCGTCCTGCCGCGGCACGAGCGCGCCGACCCGCAATTCGAGCACGCTGAACGGGCACGGAACGGCAAACAGCGGGTGACCCATCGAGATTGGCCCCGCCTCGCGAAGATCGAGAAAGGCGACCTCGTCGCCGCCATGGATCGCGGCTTTTGCCACGCTGGCCGGGATAGTCCGTGTCATCGCTCCTCCTTGCGGGGGTTTCAATGCGGTCGAGCCGAAATTGTCAACAGTTGACGAAGCGCGGAAGACGCGCGACGCTCCGCGCGACCGAAGTGTGGGAGACTGCCATGAACGTGCCGACAGGTGTTGATCCGACCCGAATCGAAGGCTCCGTCGCCGTGGTGACGGGCGCCTCGCGTCGCATCGGGCGCCAGACCGCTCTCGGCCTGGCGGCGCATGGCGCCGACGTGGTCGTCACCGCCCGATCCGCGCAGGACGAGATCGAGGCCGTCGCCGACGAGATCCGCGCCCTCGGGCGCAAGGCCACCGTGGTCATGGCCGACGTCACCTCCGAGGGCGATGTCGCGCGCCTCGCCGAGACGGTGCGCGCCGATCATGGCCGCGCCGACATCGTGGTGAACAACGCGGCCGTGCGGAAGCAGGCGCCGCTGCTCGAGATGTCGCTGGAGGAGTGGAGGCAGATCAACGCGGTGGTGCTCGACGGCGCGTTCCTGACCTGCCGGGCGCTGCTGCCGCTGATGATCGAGACCGGCGGTGGCACGGTGGTCAATATCGGGGGGATGACGGGGCATACCGGCGCCCCAAACCGCGCCCATGTCTGCACCGCCAAGGCGGGGATCGTCGGCTTCACCAAGGCGCTCGCGGTCGAGTTCGCCGACCGGGGCGTCACCGCCAACTGCCTCGTGCCCGGCCATATCGGCGGCGCGCGCTCGTCCTCCGCCGGGGCCGCGCCGGCGCATGGCGACGGGCCGCTCGGCCGGGCGGGCACGGTGGAAGAGGCCGCCGCGATGGTCGTCGCGCTGTGCCTGCCCCAGGCGGGCTACATGACCGGCCAGACGGTGCACGTCTCGGGCGGCCTCTATATGCCCTGAGGCTCGAACGCCTCGGCCCGCCTGCGCGCAGCGAGGCGGGCCGACAGCCTGATCGCCGCCTCCATGGCGCCCGTGTCGGCCGTGCCCTGCCCGACGATGTCGTAGGCGGTGCCATGCGCGGGGGTGGTGAACACGGTGTCGAGACCCGCGGTGATCGTCACGCCCTTCATGAAGCCGCGCACCTTCGTCGCGATCTGCCCCTGGTCGTGATACATCGCCAGCACGCTGTCGACCTCGCCCCGGAACGCCTTGAGATAGACCGTGTCCGAGGGGAACGGGCCGCGGCAGTCGATCCCTTCGGCGCGCGCGCGCTCGACCGCCGGGGCGATGATATCGATCTCCTCGCGCCCGAACAGCCCGCCCTCGCCGCCATGCGGATTGAGCGCCGCCACCGCGATGCGGGGCGCGTCGATCCCCGCCCCCTTCATCGTGCGGTCGGCCAGGTGGAGCGCGTCGACGATCCGCGCCTCGGTGATCTGGTCGAGCGCCTCGCGCAGGGCGACATGGCTGGTGACGCGCGTCATCCAAAGCCCGTCGAGCACGTTCATTTCCGAGAACTGCCCGGTGTGGCCGAGCAGGTGGGCGAACATCTTGTGCTCGTCGGGAAAGCGCCAGCCACCATCGTAAAGCGCCCGCTTGTTCAACGGGGCGAAGGTGATCGCCTCCACCTCGCCGGCGCGGGCGAACTCTATGGCGTGGGCCAGCGTCTCG
>LJNT01000001.1:16039-22062 GCA_001314685.1 Rhodobacteraceae bacterium HLUCCA09 | reverse complement strand
GCGCTCGTTGTAGGTCTGCTGGAACGCCAGGAGGGCCCGGCGCAGGTCCTCGATCGTCTCGAACCGGCGCAGCCAGAGCAGGTTCTCCTTCAGCGTCCGAAACCGTACACCGGGGGAGGCGGGTCACGGCGCCGCAGGCGCGCACAACGCCCTTCGAAGGGCGTTGTCCCGCTCCCTCCGGCGGGGGCAGAGATCATATCCCGTCGAGGTCGAAGGCGGGCAGCTGCGCGAAGGCCTTGCGCAGGGCCTCGCCCCAGCCCTCCGAGATCGCCGCGAAATAACCGTCGTTCGCCTCGATCCGCGCCTCGGGACCGCGGCGATACGTGCCCTCGCCATAGATCTGGAAATCGATCGGCATGCCCACGGAAAGGTTGGCCTTGATGGTCGAGTCGAACGACACCAGCAGGAGCTTCACCGCCTCGGCGAAGGGCATGGACGGGTCGTAGGCCCGCACGAGGATCGGCCGACCGTATTTCGTCTCGCCGATCTGGAAGAACGGCGTGTCGTCCGAGGCCTCGATGAAGTTGCCCTCGGGATAGATCAGGAACAGCCGCGGCGGCCCGGGTCGGATCTGCCCGCCCACGATCATCGTCGCGTTGAAGGCGCTCTCGGCCGTGGGGCCGTCGCCCCGGTTCTCGGCTATCACCTCGCGCAGGGTGCGGCCGATCTCGCGCGCCACCTGGAACATCGAGGGCTGCTCGAGCACGCTGGGGTGGCGCTCTCCCGCCGCCTTCGAGCGCTCCTCGAGCAGCGAGATGACGGCCTGCGTGGTGGCGAGATTCCCGGCCGTCATCACCGTGACCAGCCGTTCGCCCGGAACCTCCCACGAAGCCATCTTGCGGAAGGTCGAGATGTTGTCGAGGCCCGCATTGGTGCGCGTGTCCGACATGAACACGAGCCCGCGGTCGAGCCGCAACCCCACGCAATAGGTCATCCCGCCCCTCTCCTTCCATGCAGCGCCGGCCTGCGCCCTATTGCTGCTGCTGCACCTCGATCGTGACCGAGAGCGTCTCGCCCCCGCCGCCGCCCGTATGGACGCCGATGACGGGCGCCGCCTCGGCATAGTCGAGGCCGGTGGCGACCCTGACGTAGCGCGCGTCGGGCGAGATGCCGTTGGAGATGTCGTAACCCACCCAGCCGAGCGGGTCGATATGCACCTCGGCCCAGGCATGGCTCGCGTCGTGGCGCACCTGCCCCTCGACCATCAGGTATCCCGAGACGTAGCGCGCGGGCGCCCCCATGGCCCGCGCACAGGCGAGGAAGATGTGCGCATGGTCCTGGCAGACGCCGGCGCCGATGGCGATGGCTTCCTCGGCATCGGTGTGGGCGTCGGTCTCGCCGGTCTCGTAGGGCACGATCTCGCGGATGCGGGCCGAGAGCGCGTGGAATCGCGCGATCTCGTCGTCGTGCTCCGCGGCGAGGCCGCGGATGAGGGCGCGCACCCCCGCGCCGGGTCGGGTGCGGGGCGTCGCCGTCCGGAAATACCACAGCGGCACGAAGCCCGCGTGCTTGCCTACCACGCCGCCGGTATCGGCGGTTTCGACCTCGCCCTCCGACCTGATCGTCAGCGCATGGCCATCGCCCGAGAACGACACCAGCATCACATGGTTCATGTGGTGATCGTCGTAGTCGAGCTCGCGCTGGCCGCCCTCGACGGTCGTCCGCCAGGTGAGCACGGACTGGCCGATCCGGCTCTTCGGGGTCAGCCGCAGCTGCTGCAGCCCGAAGGAGACCGGCCGCTCGTACCGGTAGGTCGTGGTATGGTGGATCGAGAGACGCATCTGGTCAGCCGTAGAACCGGTAGTCGGTTTCGATCTGCGCGGCCAGCCCCGCGACGTCGGACAGGAAATCGAGGATGAACTCGTGCAGCCCCGCCTCGAAGATCGCCTCGGTCGAGGCCGCCGAGAGCCGCCCCAAAAGCGCCTCGACGAGAGCGTGGCTGGGGTGGCGCGCGCCGTATTCCTTTTCAAGGTAGCCCATGTTCGCCGCGATCTTGGCGGTGCAGAAGGCCAGCGACCGCGGCATCCGCCCGTCGAGGATCAGGAACTGCGCGATGCCAAGCGGCGTGATCTCTGCCCCGTGCAGCCAGCGGAACGAGCGCAGGCCGCCGACCGAGCGCAGGATGTTCTCCCACTGCACGTTGTCGAGGGGCGAGCCGATCTGGCTGATCGAGGGCAGCAGCACGTAATACTTCACGTCCAGGATGCGCGCGGTGTTGTCGGCGCGCTCGGCGAAGGTGCCGATGCGGGCGAAGTTGAAGATGTCGTTGCGCAGCATGGTGCCGTGCAGCGCGCCCCGCACAAGCGCCGATTGCTGGCGGATGGCGGCGAGCACCTCGGGCAGGTCGCGCTCGCGCACGGGGCGGGCGAGCAGGCGCCGCGCCTCCATCCAGCACTCGTTCGTCGCCTCCCAGACCTCGCGCGAGAGCGCGGTGCGCACGAGGCGGGCGTTGTTGCGCGCACCCTCGATGCAGGCCAGCACCGAGGAGGGGTTGGCCGGGTCGCGCAGCAGGAAGTCGATCGCGTTGGCCTGGGTGGTCGTGGCGTGCCGCTGGCCGTGGGCGGCCCGCGCGCCGGAGGCGTCGAGCACGCTCGCCCACTCGTCGTCGGAGGTGGCGGGGCGGGTCAGCGCGATGCGGAAGCCCGCCTCGATCAGGCGCGTGGTGTTCTCGCTCCGCTCCAGGTATCGGAACATCCACAGAAGGCCCCCCGCGGTCTTGCCGAGCATCAGGCGCCCCCCGCCCGGCCGGGGGCTGCGAGCGAGAGCGGCCCTTCGGGGAGGATATTTGGAGCAAGAAGAAGCCCGGGGCAGGGCAGGGGGGCGGGGGAGGTCATTCTTCGAGCACCCAGGTATCCTTGGTGCCGCCGCCCTGCGAGGAGTTGACGACGAGCGAGCCCTTCTTGAGCGCCACACGCGTGAGGCCGCCCGGCGTGATGTCGATGCCCTTGGGGCTGACGAGGACGAAGGGGCGCAAATCGACATGGCGCGGCGCGAGACCGGCGCGCGTGAGGACCGGAACGGTCGACAGCGCGAGCGTGGGCTGGGCGATGTAGTTGGCGGGCCGCGCCTCGAGCTTGGCGCGGAAGGCCGCGAGCTCCCGCTTCGAGGCGGCGGGCCCGACGAGCATGCCGTAGCCGCCCGAGCCGTGCACTTCCTTCACCACCAGATCGGAGAGGTTGTCGAGCACGTATTTCAGCGCCTCGGGCTCCGAGCAGCGCCAGGTCGGCACGTTGGGCAGGAGCGCCTTTTCGCCGGTGTAGAACTCCACGATGTCGGGCATGTAGGAGTAGATCGCCTTGTCGTCGGCGATGCCCGTGCCCGGCGCGTTGGCCAGGGTGATGCCGCCCGAGCGGTAGACGTCGAGGATGCCGGGCACGCCCAGCACGCTGTCGGGCCGGAAGTTGAGCGGGTCGAGGAAGGCGTCGTCGACCCGCCTGTAGAGCACGTCGATGGCCGTGTAGCCGCGCGTGGTGCGCATGGCGAGTCGCCCGTCGACCACGCGCAGGTCGGTGCCCTCGACGAGATCGGCGCCGGCGTGGTCGGCGAGGAACGAATGCTCGAAATAGGCCGAGTTGTGGATGCCGGGCGTGAGCACCGCGATCACCGGCCGCCCCGAACAGCCCGTCGGCGCACAGGCCGCGAGCGAGCGGGCGAGGCGCGTGGGGTAGTCCTGCACCGGCTGCACGCGGATATGGCTGAACAGCTCGGGAAACATCTGCAGCATCGTCTCGCGGTTCTCGAGCATGTAGCTGACGCCCGAGGGGGTGCGGGCGTTGTCCTCGAGCACGTAGAACTCGTCCTCGCCGGTGCGCACGAGGTCGACGCCCACGATGTGGGTATAGACGTTGCCGGGCGGCGCGAGACCGATCATCTGGGGCAGGAACGCCTCGTTCCGTGCGATCAGCCGTTCGGGGATGCGGCCAGCGCGCACGATCTCCTGCCGGTGGTAGATGTCGTAGAGGAAGGCGTTGATCGCCCGCACCCGCTGTTCGATCCCGCGCGTCAGCCGCGCCCATTCGCGCCCCGAGATGATGCGGGGCACGATGTCGAACGGGATGAGCCGCTCGTCGGCCTCTTCCGCGCCGTAGACGTTGAAGGTGATGCCGGTGCGGCGGAAGAACCTCTCGGCATCGGCCGCCTTTCGGCGCAACCGCGTGATGTCCTCGCCGTCGAACCAGGCGCAATAGCCTTCGTAGGGTGGGCGCGGTTCGCCTCCCGGGGCGGCGAGTTCATCGAAGAAGCGCGGGGCGTCGGACATGGAGGCACGTTGTCTCCGCTGGCGGCGGGCTGCAAGGCACGCCTGATTTTCGGGCGGCCGATGCGCGTGTGATGGGCGCTCGCGGGGGTGATATGCCTGTTTTGCGGGCGGCTGCTCATCTGGCGGGCGGGATTTCCAGCCAGATCGTGACGGGCCCGTCGTTGATCAGCTCCACCGCCATGTCGGCGCCGAAGCGGCCCGTCTCCACCGGCACGCCGTGGCCCGCCAGCGCCTCGGCGAAGCGCAGGTAGATGCGCTCGCCTTCGTCGGGCGGGGCGGCGGCGGAAAAGCCGGGGCGGTTGCCGCGCGAGGTGTCGGCGGCCAGCGTGAACTGCGACACGACCAGCGTGCCACCGCCGGTGTCGATCAGCGAGCGGTTCATCTTGCCCGCTTCGTCGTGGAAGATCCGGAGGCGGGCGAGCCTGGCGGCGAGCTTGTCGGCCTCGGCCCCGGTGTCGCCCTGCATCGCGCAGACGAGCGCCAGCACGCCGGGGCCGGTGGCGCCCACCCGCTCGCCCGCCACGCGCACCTCGGCGCGGGTCACACGCTGGATCAGCGCTCTCATGCGAGCTCGCTCCGCGTCGGTGGGTCGGCGCCCGCGCGAGAGACGGCGACGGCCGCCGCCGCGACGCCGAGCTTCAGGGCGGCCTCCAGCACGTCCTCGTCGGGCGAGCCGAACCAGCCCTTGGTCAGCGCCCCCGCCTCGTCGAGCCCCGCGAGGAGGCCGGCGTTGAACGTGTCGCCCGCGCCCACCGTGTCGACCACTTGCGCGCGGCGGGCGGGCACGTGCAGGTGGCCCGCCGCGTGATGCGCGGTCACGCCGTGCGCGCCCTGTGTCACGCAGACGAGCCGCGCGCCCCGGCCGATCAGCGCGCGGGCATGGTCGGTCGCGTCTCCGGGGCCCATGAGCCAGGCGAGATCCTCGTCGGACACCTTCACGATATCGGCCTGCGCCAGCATCGCCCCGATCCGCGCGCGGTAGGCGGCGTCGTCGGCGATGAAGGTGGGGCGCACGTTGGGGTCGAGCATGGTGACCGCGCGCGGTGCTATTCGGGCCATCAGGGCGGCGTGGGCTGTCGCGCAGGGCTCGGCCGCCAGCGAGATCCCGCCGAAGAAGGCCGCGCGCACCGGGGCGAGGGCGGCATCGTCCGGCAGGTCGGCCCCGGTCAGCGCGCGGGCCGCGGTGGCCTCGTCGTAGAACGCGTAGGTCGCATGGCCGCCGGTCAACTCGACGAAGGCGAGCGTGGTGGGCCGGTCGGAGCGCACGGCCAGGCGCGCGTCGACCCCGTCGGCCGCGAGCGCCGCCGCCAGCCGCCGCCCGAAGAGATCGCGCGAGAGGCCAGTGAACAGCGCCGTGGGCGCGCCGAGCCGGGAGAGCGCGATCGCGGTGTTGAAGACGGCGCCGCCGGGCACGGGCACGAAGCACCGCTCGCCCCCCGCGCTTTCGCGCGGCAGCATGTCGATCAGCGCCTCGCCGGAACACAGGATCATCGCGCAGCCCTCCCGGCCGCCATTGAGGCAGGTCGGGGGGGCGGCTGCAAGCCCCGGACGCGGCGGATATGGCCGCGCCGCCGCGCCCGCCTGTGCTGTCCCGCGGCGCGCCGGAGAGGGCGCCGGCGCTGCCGCGGCGGGTGGAAATGCGTATTTGGAACAGAAAGAAACCCTGGAGGGTGCGCCCCGGCCGGCGGCCCCGCTTTACAGGCGGACGGACTCGCGGGCCGGGGCGGCTTCTTCCTGTGCGGTCATCGGCTCGCCAGCCTGTACC
>LJNT01000001.1:0-16026 GCA_001314685.1 Rhodobacteraceae bacterium HLUCCA09 | reverse complement strand
CCCGCCATGTTCGCGCATCACGGTTAATCCAGGGTTACCGCGCCCCGGTTTCTTTCTGTCGCAAATACGCACCGGCGCGGCGGCCGAGTGCGCGCGCGCGGTGATGGGCGGCTCAGAAGCCGCCGGGTGGCGGAGCCATGCCCTCGCTCATGGCGACGAGGTAGCCGACCGCGCCCGCCGCGAGCAGGCCGAGCGCGAGGGCCACGGCGATCTTCCACCCCGAATACGGCCGCTCCCCCTGCACGCGGCCCGTCTGGCCGTTGACGAGAAAGCGGAAGGAACGGCCGCGATAGCGGTAGGCGGCCATCCAGACCGGCAGCAGCACGTGCTTGAAGGTGATCTCGGAGATGTCGGTGTCGATCTTGTGCACGCGCTGGCGGTCGCCGCCGATGTCGAAGCGCACGTCGCGCTCGATCGTGCGGTCCATCTGGACGCGGGCGTCTTCCCACGCGTCCTCCAGCCCGATCGTGTAGGCCTCGGCGCGAAAGCCCGCGAGGTATTCGGGATTGTAGGGCTCGAGCGCGGCGAGATCCCACGGCGGCAGGCCCCGGGCGAAGCTTTCGGGCAGCGAGCGGGAGGCGAGCACGAGAACGTCGTCGAAGAAGCGCGCCACCCGGCCACTCTTCGACGTCCAGCGGACCTTGGCCACACGCACGGTCTGGCGCTTGCCGTCGCGAATCACCGTGCGGGTCTCGTGGTAGACCGTGCCGCGTTCGCCCCGGTAGGCGCTTTTCGTGTCGGCGTCGAAGGTCCAGTGCGGCACGTAGATGCCGGTCATCTTCCGGCCGCGTCGGGCATAGTCCTTCAGCCCCGAGGGGGCGAACCACAGCCGGCCGAACCATGTCTCCATCGCGTCGTGCGCCGCGCGCTCGTCAAGCGTGAAGGGCAGGACGGCGCGCGGCTTGATGTGCCGGTCGGTCGCAGCGCCGGTCACGACGGGCGTGGCACAGAACGGGCATTCGGCGGCGTGCAGGCCGGGCTCGAATTCCACCCGTGCGCCGCAATTTGTGCAGGAGAGGACGCGCGTCTCCTCCTGCTCGATCTCGGGCAGGGTGCGGGCGCGGGCGGCCTCGAAGTCGAGCTCGCGGATCGTGGCTTGGCGCCACGGCCCGCCGCTCGTCTCCTGCGCGGCGCCGCAATGGGAGCATACCAGCAGGCCGCGCCCGGGGTCGAAGCGCATCGCCGCCCCGCAGGCGTCGCAGGGAAATCTCCGCTCGGCCTCGGCGGCGGCCGCGTGCTCCGTTTCGGTCGTGCTCATGGGGCGTCAGGCACCCGGCGGCGGCGGTGGTGGGGGCGGCGGCAGCACGGTGAAGAGCTGGGCGAGCTCGCGCACGTCCTCGGCGGGCAGCCAGCCGTCCTGCCCCGGCGTCCAGACCAGGGTCTCGCGCGTGAGCCGCCCCTGCTTGGCCATCCGCCCCATGTCGGCACGGCTGAAGGGGCCGTCGGTCTCGCCGTTCTCGGCGACGTGCCAGACATGCTCGACCGGCGGGGGCGGCGGTGGGGCGGCCTGCGCGGGCGAGCCCCCCTGCGATGCGCCCCACGGCCCCTGGCCGGCCGTCTGGCCCGAGAGCCGGTTCGCCATCGCCATGCCCATCCCCATGCCGAGCCCCGCGCCCATGCCGCTGCCGCCGCCCGGCTGCTGGGCCGCATGCGTCATCGCCTCGGCGGCGGAATACTGGGTGAGTTTGCCCAGATCGCCCGCCAGCCCCATCGAGGTGCGCTTGTCGAGCGCCGCCTCGACCGCCGGCGGCAGCGAGATGTTCTCGATGTAGAACTCGGGCATGATCAGGCCGTATTCGGCCAGCACCTTCGACACTTCCGCCGCGATCAGGCGGCCCATGTCGCCGGTGTTCGCCGCCATGTCGAGCACGGGGATGCCGGACGAGGCCATGACGCGCGAGGCTTCCTGCACGATGATGTTGCGGATCTGGAAGCGGATCTCGTCCATCGTGAACTCGCCGTCGGTGCCGACGATCTCGCGCAGGAAGAGGGCGGGGTCGGTCACCTTGATTGTGTATGTGCCGAAGGCACGGATGCGCGTCGGCCCGAATTCGGGGTCGCGCAGCATGATGGGGTTCTTGGTGCCCCACTTGAGGTCGGTGAAGCGGGCCGTCGAGACGAAGTAGATGTCCGACTTGAAGGGCGAGCGGAAGCCGTGATCCCAGTGCTGAAGGGTCGTCATGACCGGCATATTGTTGGTCTCGAGCATGTACAGACCGGGGGTGAACACGTCGGCCAGCTGCCCCTCGTGGACGAAGACCGCCGCCTGCCCCTCGCGCACCGTCAGCTTGGCGCCGTACTTGATCTCGTGGCCCTCCCGCTCGAACCGCCAGACCAGCGTGTCACGGGTGTCGTCGGTCCAGTGGATGACGTCGATGAACTGGCCGGAGAGAAAGTCGAAGATGCCCATGGCTGCCGCCCCTCGATGCGTTCGCCGCGACTATAGCGGGTCGGATGCCGCCCGGCGAGACCCCCGGTCGGCAGGGCGGGAAACGCGCTTGGAAGCGCGTTGCCAAGGCCGTTCGAACGGCCTTGCCCCCCGTCGCCGTGGCGCTCAGGATGTCAGCGCGTAGACAATCCCGCCGAGCGCGGCGGCGTAGAGCAGGCCCGGCGCGAGCGTGCGCGCCAGCACCGCGCCCTCGCGGCCGACAAGGCCCACCGTCGCCACCCCCGCGATGATGTTGTGCGGCGCCACCACGTTGCCGATGGCCGAGCCCGCGCCCTGCGCCGCCGCCATCGTCACGGGCGCGAGGCCCAGCGTCTCGGCGGCCGAGAGCTGGAGCTCGGTGAACAGGATGTTCGAGGCGGTGGCCGAGCCTGTCACGAACGTGCCGAGCACGCCCAGGAACGGCGCGACCAGTGGCCAGTAACGCCCGGTCTGCGCGGCCGCGTCGGCCAGCGCCCCGATCATGCCCGCATGGACCATGAGTCGCGACAGCAGCAGCATGGCGAAGAGCGCCAGCGTGACCGCGCCGAGGCGGGCTGCCGCCGCCATCACGGCGCCCGGCATCGCGCGGGCGCGCCCCGTCGCCAGCGCCGCGCCGATCAGCCCGCCGAAGAGCAGCGTGCCGGGGTGGTAGAGCGGCGCGAAGGCGCCCGAGAAGCCGCCCGGCAGCTCCCATGCCAGCGCAAGGCCCGACAGCGCCTCCTGCACCGGCCCGACGAGGCGGGTGGCGAGCACGAGCGCGAGGATCGCGAGGTAGGGCGCGAGGTCGGCCGCGAGCCCCTCGGGCCGGCGCGCCTCGATGCGCGGGCCGAAGCGGACCAGCAGCGCGACGAAGGCCGCCCCGCCGATGAGCGCGCCCCCGAGGCTCGGCAGTTCCGGCCCGATCAGGCCGGCGAGCGCGGCCGAGGGCACGAAGAAGCAGATTGCGGCGACGAGCGCCCAGCCGATATCGCGCAGTCGCAGGGGCCCCGGCGCGGCGAACCGGAGCGCGACGAGCAGCAGGAACGGGCCGAGCGCGGCGTGCATCAGCGTCACCGCGAGCGCGATCTCGCGCCCCGGCAGGCCCGACAGGGCCACCTGCGTCAGCGTCGGGGTGCCCACCGCGCCGAACGACACGCCGGCCGCGTGGCCCAGCAGCGCCAGCACCACCGCCTGGGCGGGCGCAAAGCCGAGACCCGCGAGCAGTGGCGCCGCCAGCGCCACGGGCGTGCCGAAGCCCGCCGCCCCCTCGATGAACAGGCCAAAGAACCACGCGATCAGGATGACCTGCAGCCGCCGGTCGGTCGTGAGGCCCCCCAGCGCGTCGCGGATGCGCCCCACCGCGCCGGTCGCCTGCTGGAACTCGTGCAATGCGAGCGCCGGCAGGATCACCCAGAGGATCACCGCGGTCGAATGAAGCGCCTCGGCCAGGGTGCCGCCCGCCGCCGCCGCGGTGCCGCCTGGCGCCGCCGCGCCGAGGTCGAAGACGGTCAGCGCCAGCAGGGCCGCCACGGCGAGGCCCACGACGCCGGCCCGTGCCGCCGAAAGGCCGAGCGCACCGATGCCGGCCAGCACCACGGCGATGGGCAGCGCGGCCAGCGCCGCGGTCATGCGCCCCCCGGCGGCGGCCTCACGTCTCCCCCCCGATCAGCTCCTCGGCGATGGCGCGCGCGATCGGGCCGGCGGCGCGCGAATCCATCCCCGGCCGCAGCCGGTCGTCGTAGAGCATCCGCAGCAGCAGCTCGTCATGCCGCGTGAGCAGGGCGAACTCCTCGTCGTCGTTGAAGATCGAGGGCCGTGCGGCGGGGCTGTCGTTGGCCAGGCCCAGCCCCTGCGTCACCTCCTCGTGCAGGCAGGACAGGCGCAGCAGGTCGGGGTGCTCGGCCCGGATCACCGCCACCGCCCGGACATATTCGCGGCTCGCCCCCTCGGAAAAGGCGAAGACGAGGCAGTAGGTCGAGCGCGGCATGTCGGTGATCGTGCGCAGCGCGGTCTGCCCGATCCCCGGCACCAGCTCGCGCAGGCGGTCGGCATAGCCGCGCCGCTCGTCCTCGTGCAGCATCAGGACGTGGAAGTTGCCGCCGTCGCGCACGCTGCGAATCGGGTGACCCGTCACGCGGGCGAGCCGCGCGGTCAGCGTCGAGAGCGCTGCGCGGTCGGCGCGGGCCTGCGTTGCCGGGACGGTCTCGCCGAACTCGATCTCGATGCGCACCGGCTCCGCCCAGCGGCGCAATTCGCTCGGCGTCTGCCGGGCGACCATCGTGCCGCCGACCTCGGCGTATTCGTCGAAGAGCGCAATGCGCACGAAATTCTCGGCCAGGATCCGCGCGTCGAACGGCGCGTCGGGCCCGCCGCCATCGGTCCGCAACAGGCCCTGGGCCAGCAGGTCGGACTCGACGCGCGCGTAATAGCGGGCGAGTGCCCGGCTCTCGGGGCTGCGCTCGGGCGCGGGCAGGGAAACCTCGGCGGCGCCGTCGGGGCGCGCGGGGGGCGTGGGCGACACGCCGACCGGGGCCGGCGCGCACGACGCCAGCGTCAGCGCGGCCGCTGCCGCCCATCCCGCGCGGAGCGCGCCCCCGACCATGCGCGTCAGCCGGTCGGCGCCGGCGCTGCGGCCGCGTCGCCGGAGCCTCCGCCGGCCGCGCGTGCCTTGGCCGAGGCAAGCGTATCGCGCAGCTCGGCCTCCATCTTCTGAAGGTCGGCCTCGGCGGTGGCGCGGCGCTTCTTGCCCTCGTCGGCGATCTGAAGGCTCTCGTTGATCGTGGCGATGAGCGTCGCGTTGGCCTGCTTGACAGCCTCGATGTCGAACACGCCGCGCTCCATCTCCTCGCGCACCGTCTTGTTGGCCTGCCGAAGGTTCTCGGCATTCGCGGTCAGCAGGTCGTTGGTGAGGTCCGAGGCTTCCTTCACCGCCTTGGCGGCCTCGGACGACCTCTGGATCGTCACCGCCTGCGCCAACTGCGTCTCCCACAGCGGCACGGTGTTGACGAGGGTCGAGTTGATCTTGGTGATCAGCGACTTGTCGTTCTCCTGTACCAGCCGGATCGAGGGCAGCGACTGCATGGTCACCTGCCGCGTCAGCCGCAGGTCGTGCACCCGCCGCTCGAGGTCGTCGCGCGCCGCGCGCAGGTCGCGCAGCTCCTGCGCCTTCATCACCTGGTCGTCCTCCGGCGCGGCCTCGACCTCGGCCTCCTTGGCGGGGATCGTCGTGCCATCGAGCTCCGACAACTTCTCCTGGCCCGCGGCGATGTAGAGCGCGAGTTCGTCGTAGAAGGCGAGCGTCTTCTCGTAGAGCACGTCGAGCGACTTGACATCCTTCATCAGCGTGTGCTCGTGGCCAAGCAGCGTGTCGGTGATGCGGTCGATCTGAAGTTGCACGTCCTCGTATTTCGACATGAACTCCGACACCGAGTTGCCGGTGCGGTTGAAGATCCGCTCGAACCACGAGCGCTTCCGGTTGGGGTCGAGCTCGTCGACCGAGAAGCCGCGGATGGTCGAGACGATCTCGCGCAGGGAATCGCCGGCCGGCCCGACATCCTTGGTCTTGACGCCCGCCAGCATCGACTGGCTGATCTCCTGCAGTTCGGACTGCGCGGACGAGCCGAAGGCCACGATCGAATTCGTGTCGGCCATGTCGATCTCGTTCATGCGTTTGCGGATCGCGTCGCTCACGTGCGCGTCGGCCTCCTTCATGGGCACCACCGCCTCGGCGGGTGCGGGGTCTGGCAAGATGGCCCTGGTGACGGCCTCGACTTCCTCGAGCTCGGCCTCGGCCTTCTGGCGGACGGTGTCGGACATGGGGTTTCTCCGTGGGTGGACAACCGGGGTCTTCCGAATCGTCAGTCTAGCGGCTTCACGCCCTCGCGCGTGAGCCGCTCGCGCAGCACCTCGATCTCGATGTCGAGGTCGGCGCGGCCGCTCTCCATCAAGCTTACCGTCTTCGCCGCGAAATTGCTCTCGAGATCGTCGAGCAGGGCGACGTAGTCGGCCTTGGCCCGTGCGTCGGCAGTGCGGGAATACAGGTCGGCGAACTTCACCGTCGCGTCGCGCGCCCCCACGAGATAGACGCCGAGGAACTTGCGCGCCGAGGGCAGGTCGCGCGGATCCTCCTCGACCGTGCGGAACATCTGCCGCGCCGTGGTCTGGAACGCCTCGACCCGCCGCTCGAGCGCCCGGTCGCCCGCGCGGTGAATGGCCAGTCCCATCGCCTCGAGATGCGCCTCCGCCTCGTCGACCGCGCGCGCCACCCGCTCCGACTGGAAGCCGTCGGCCGACACCCCCTTGTCCTTCAGCGGATCGAGCCCGAAGGCCGCGAGCATCAGCGCCACTGCGATCAGCCCGTAGAGCGCGGGCTCGAGAAAGGCGGTCACCTGAGGGTCGAAGGCGGCGAGGAACACGCCCAGCCCCATGCCGACGGCAGAGACGATCTTGCGCGGGATGGCGGGTTTCCGGGCGACCTTGCGCTCGCGGTAGGCATCCTCGGCGCGCAGGCCCTCCGAGAGCAGGAACACCGACCCCGCCAGGATTCCGGCCGCCACGAGGTCGATCGCCATTCCCACCGCGTCCTGCCGGAAGGCGGTGAAGAGCAGCGGCAGCGGCGCGAGGTAGAGCAGGTTGAGCCGCCCCCGCCCGCGCACCGGCTGGCCGAACGAGGGGCGCAGGCGGGGCCCGCCCGCCTTGTCCCCCGATGTCTTGCCGGCCGAGCCGCCGGGCGAGAATCTGCCGCCGAAGCGCTGGGCCATCACGGGCCTCCGATCAGGCCGGCAGAGACGCCGAAGACAAGGCACCACAGCACGGCAAAGGCCACCTTGGAGAGGGTTCCCCCGGTCACCGGCGTCTGCTCGACGGCCGTGCGCGCGCCCGCCGTAAGCGCCGCCCCGGCGGTCACGATCGCCAGCACCAGGCCGACCGTGATCGCAACGGCGGCGGCCAGGGTGATGAGAATGCGCATGGTTGTGGCCTCCCCTCGCGCCTGCACGATCTATACGACATGGGCGCCGGGGCGCAATCGCTCCGGAGGCGAACCGGCACCCGGCCCGCGCACTCCGTGCCTGGGCGCGCCGTGCCCGCGCGCCGGGATGGCTGGTGCCGGCCCCGAGACGATCCTCGCCAGGCGGGTCGCGATCGGCAGCGCCGGGCGGCACCTGAAGGGCCGCGCCGGCGCCAGCCGCGGACGCCGCGCGCCGGAGCGGACCGCGATATCGGCCGCGCTCGACTCTGTGCGACGTCAGCGGGTGGGCGGGCCGTCCTGGCGTCGGCGCGGGGTCGAACGCCTCGATCGCTGCCAACAGCGGCGCGACGGGCACCGCGACGGGCACCGCGACGGGGCCGGGACGTGGCGCCCTGCCGGGACGGCGCGCGGAATATCGTGGCGTGCGTGCCACGGCGCCGGGCAGCGAGACAGGCGCGGCGGGCTCACCGCGCGCCCGTCTCGCGCCCTCTCGCGGCCCCGGCAGTGCCCGCTGCCTGCCTGGGCGGCGCGGAACACGGCGCGGTGCGGCGCGCTGTTGTCCCAACGCCACCAGCAACGGAGCCCCGCCATGGAATTCCTGATCGGACTGATCATCCTCGTCCTCGACATCTATGCGATCCACCAGACGCTGACGTCCGGCGCCTCGACGTTGGCCAAGGTCGTCTGGACCATCGCCATCATCCTGCTGCCGGTCCTCGGCTTCATCGTGTGGCTTGTCGCCGGGCCGCGCGGCCGCCCGATCCGGGCGTGACGCGGGCGGCGCCGGTCGCTCACGGCCCGCCGGGCCGGCTGGCCACCGGCAGCCAGCCGGCCTAACGTCGCCCGCGACACGCGGGAGACGCCCATGACCACGCTCTACGTCGACGCCGATGCCTGCCCCGTGAAGCAGGAGGTGGAGCGGGTCGCCACGCGACTCGGCCTGCCGATGGTGCTCGTCTGCAACGGCGGCATACGGCCGCCGGCCAACCCGCTGGTCTCGCTCATCGTCGTCGACGAGGGCCCCGACGCCGCCGACCGCTGGATCGCCGAGCGCTGCGGGCCGGGCGACGTGGTCGTGACCGCCGACCTGCCGCTCGCGGCCCGCTGCCTCGAGGCAGGGGCGCAGGTGATCCGGCACGACGGAGAGGCGCTGACGCAGGCCAATATCGGCGCGCGACTGGCGATGCGCGACCTGATGGCCGACATCCGCGCGGCCGATCCCTTCCACCGGGGCGGCGGCGCGGCCTTCTCGAGGGCCGACCGGGCGCGTTTCCTGCAGGCGCTCGAAAGGGCGGCGACGGCGGCCCTGCGTGCGCGCTGAGCAGCCAGAGCCCCGTCGTCACCGCCCGCCCGGCTGGCCGGGAGGTGTGTCGACCGGCAGCGCCGCCGACGGTCGGTAGAGCTCGGCCGCCTCGACGCAGCGGCCCAGTTCGGCCCGGAACGCCTCGAGCACGCGGGCGCGCGACGAGACCTGCCGCTCGACCAGCCCCAGCCGCCGCGTGATCCGCCCCTCGCCGAAGGGCCGCGCGACGAAGCGGCCCCCGGCCGCGTCCATCAGCGCGAGTTTGGGCACCACGGCGCAGCCCATGCCGGCGGCGACGCAGCCGACCACCGCGGGCATCGTGTTGACCACGGCGACCTCGCGCGGCGCCACGCCGAGGCGGGCGAGCTCGGTCTCGATCTGCCGGGAGAGCGGCACCGCCGTCCGGTAGCGGATGAAGGGCAGACGGCGCAGCATCTCGGCGTCCGACCCGTCATGGGTGCCGCGCGGGGCGATGAGCACCAGCGGCTCCGACAGCACCTCGGTCCACGACAGGCCCGCAGGCAGGCCGACATGCTCGGCCACCAGCGCCGCGTCGAGCCGGTGCGCGGCCACGTCGGCGATCAGCGTCTCCGACACGCCGACCGTCAGCGCGAAGGCGAGATCGGGGTAGCGCGGGCGCAGGCCGGCCAGCGCGCCCGGCGCAAGCTGCATCGAAACCGTGCGGATCGCCCCGATCCTGAGCACGCCCGCCGTGCTGCCGCCCGAGATGGCCAGCCGCGTCTCGGCCATCTCCTGCACCATCCGGCGGGCGGTGCGCAGCATTTCCTCGCCCCCGGCGTTGAGCCGGGGCGGACGGGTGCGCCGGTCGAAGAGGTGCACCCCCAGTTCGGCCTCAAGGGCCTGAATCTGCTGGCTGACTGCCGACGCGGTCAGGTTCACCCGCGCCGCCGCGGCGGCGAAGCTGCCGGTTTCGGCGACGGCGATCAGGGTGTCGAGCTGGCGCATGTCCATGCAGCGTTCCGTAAGTATTGCTTACGAAAAAGACCAGAACAATTCGCTTTAGCCAGAGCGGCTGGTTTCCCATACTCGCGGGCACTCCACCCCACCGCAGGGAGGCGGCCATGACCATGTCGAAGTCGCTGTCCGTCGCGCTGGGCGTCGCGCTGGCCGCCGCGGCGCAGGACTACCCCGGGAAGTCCGTCGAGTACCGGCACGCCCGAGGGCGTCGTCGCCTCCGAGTCGGGCAATTCGGCGACGGCGGGCGGCGGCCTGATTCCGCTGATCGGGCTCGGCATCCCCGGCTCGGCGGTCGACGCGATCCTGATGGCCTCGCTCATGGTGCACGGCATCTCGGTCGGGCCGCGGCTGATCCTGGACAACGCCGACCTCGTCTACGGCATGTTCCTGGCCATGGTCGTGTCGAGCCTGCTGATGCTCATGGTCTGCCTCGTGTTCATGCGCGCGTTCCTGCGGGTGGCCGAGGTGCCGAAATGGGCGGTCGTGCCCATCGTGCTCGTCTGCTGCGTTGTCGGCTCCTTTGCGCTGAACAACCGGGTGACCGACCTCTACCTCCTCGGCGCCGTGGGCGTGCTTGGCTACGCGCTGCGCGCGCTCGATTTTCCGCTCGCCCCGCTGGTGCTCGGCGTGATCCTCGGCCCCATAGCCGAGACGAACCTTCGTCGCGCGCTGATGACCGACGAGGACTGGTCGCTCTTTCTCACGCGGCCCGTCAGTCTGATCTTCCTCGCGCTCGCGGTCCTCTCCATTATCTGGTCGGTGCGGGCGCACATGAAGGCGCGGCGCGCCGCCGACGACCGAAAGGAATCCGCCTGATGTTCATCCGTCATGACGCGCTCTACGCTTCGCGTCGCTCTCCGGTGCTGGCCGACAACGTGGTCGCAACCTCGCAGCCGCTCGCGGCGCAGGCCGGCGTCTCGATGCTGATGCGCGGCGGCAACGCCGTCGACGCCGCCATCGCCGCCGCCGCCGTTCTGACGGTGGTCGAGCCCACCGGCAACGGCCTCGGCTCTGACGCGTTCTGCATCCTGTGGGACGGAACGCGCCTGCACGGGCTGAACGCCTCCGGCGCCTCGCCCGCCGGCTGGACGCGCGACCGTTTCGCCGGGATGGCCGAGATGCCGTTCCACGGGTGGGATTCGGTCACCGTGCCGGGCGCGGTCAGCGCCTGGGCCGCGCTGTCCGAGCGGTTCGGCCGCCTCGACCTGCCCACCCTGCTCGCCCCCGCGATCCGCTATGCCGAAGAGGGGTTCGTCGTCTCGCCCGTGATCGGCGCGCTCTGGGCGAAGGGGGCCGACTCGCTCGGCAACCAGCCGGGCTTCGCCGCGGCGTTCATGCCGGGCGGGCGGGCGCCGCGGGCGGGCGAGCGGTTCTCTCATCCCGGCCAGGCCGACAGCCTGCGCCAGATCGCCGAGAGCGGCGGCCGCGCCTTCTACGAGGGTGCTCTGGCCGAGCGCATCGCCGCCTTTGCCGCCGAGCACGGCGCGGCGCTGACGGCCGACGATCTCGCCGCGCACCGTCCCGAATGGGTCGAGACGATCCGCATGGGGGCCTGCGGCGGCGAGCTGCACGAGATTCCGCCGAACGGTCAGGGCATCGCCGCGCTGATGGCGCTGGGCATGCTCGAGGCGACCGGCGTGCACGAGATGGCGCCCGACGATCCGCGGTCGCTGCATCTTCAGATCGAGGCGATCAAGCTCGCCTTCGCCGATCTCGACGCCTATGTCGCCGACCGCCCCGCGATGGTTCCGGTCACGCCCGAGGCGCTGCTCGACCCCGGCTACCTGCGCGCCCGTGCCGCCCTCATCGACCCGGACCGCGCGGGCGACCCTGCCGCGGGCGCGCCGCTGCACGGCGGCACGGTCTATCTGACGGCGGCCGACGCCGACGGCATGATGGTGTCGTTCATCCAGTCGAATTATGCCGGCTTCGGATCGGGGGTCGTGGTTCCGGGCACCGGCATCAGCCTTCAGAACCGGGGCGCGGGCTTCACGCTCGAGGAAGGCCACCCCAACGAGGTCGGCCCCCGCAAGCGGCCGTTCCACACCATCATTCCCGGCTTCCTGATGCGCGACGGGCAGCCCGAGATGAGCTTCGGCGTGATGGGCGGGCCGATGCAGGCACAGGGCCATGTCCAGATGGTGCTCCGCACGCAGGCGGCGGGGCAGGACGTGCAGTCGGCGGCCGACGCGCCGCGCTGGCGCTTCGTCGCAGGCCGCAGGGTGGCGTGCGAGGAGGCGATGCCCGAGGCGACGCGCGACGCGCTGGCCGACATGGGGCACGAGATCGTGGTCGAGGCGCCCGACAACGCCTTCGGCTTCGGCGGCGCCCAGTTGATCCGCAGGCTGCCCGGCGGCGGCTACATGGCGGGCTCGGACCCGCGCAAGGACGGCTGCGCGATCGGCTTCTGACGCCCGCGGGGCGCGGCGCGCGGGGCGGGGGCGCGGGGCGAGGGGCTGGGGCGCGGCGGGATTGCCCTCGCCCCGCCCGGCGCCTTATATGCCCGGCAATTCAGGCATCGCGAGAGAGACGACCATGGCCGGCCATTCGAAATGGGCGAACATCCAGCACCGCAAGGGGCGCCAGGACGCCGCGCGCTCAAAGCTGTTCTCGAAGCTGTCCAAGGAGATCACGGTCGCCGCCAAGATGGGCGACCCCGATCCCGAGAAGAACCCGCGCCTGCGGCTCGCGGTCAAGGAGGCCAAGGCGAACTCGGTCCCGAAGGACGTGATCGAGCGCGCCATCAGGAAGAGCCAGGGCGGCGAGGGCGAGGATTACGAGGAAATCCGCTACGAGGGGTACGGCCCTGGCGGCGTCGCGATCATCGTCGAGGCGATGACCGACAACCGCAACCGCACCGCCTCGAACGTGCGCTCGACCTTCGGCAAGCACGGCGGCAACCTGGGCGAGACCGGCTCGGTCGGCTTCATGTTCGAGCGCAAGGGCGAGATCGTCTATCCCGCCGCCGCCGGCGACGAGGAAACGGTGCTCGAGGCCGCGATGGAGGCGGGCGCGGAGGATGTCGAGAGCGGCGAGGACGGCCACACGATCTATTGCGCCGACACCGACCTCAACGAGGTGTCGACCGCGCTCGAGGACCGGCTGGGCGAGGCGGAATCGACCAGGCTCGTCTGGAAGCCGCTCAACACGACCGAGCTCGACTACGAGAGCGCGCAGAAGCTGATGCGCCTGATCGAGGTGCTCGAGGACGACGACGACGTGCAGCGCGTCACCGCCAATTTCGAGGTCTCCGACGAGGTGATGGAGCAACTCGCCTCCTGATGCGCCCTGCGCGGGCCCGGGCGGTGCAACGCGGGCGCGCCGCGCCCGTTGGCCAGCCATGGCGATGCGGGACAGGGTGCAGGCGTGGCTTCGGGCCGCGACGGGACGGGTGAGCGGCGCGGGCGCGCGCCACGGGGCGTCGCTCAGCCCGGAGACTGGCGCTCGTCCTCGGGGGGGGCGCCCCGCGCGGCGGCGACAATCGCGATGGCGGCCGCGACGGCCTCGTCGATGGACATGGCCGAGGTGTCGAGCACACGCGCGTCGGGTGCGGGGCGCAGCGGGGCGTCGGTGCGGCCCTCGTCGCGCGCGTCGCGCTCGCGCAGGTCGTCTGCCACGTCGTCGAGCGTCACGCCGTGGCCCTTGCCTACCAGCTCGGCATGGCGGCGGCGGGCGCGCTCGGCGTCGGTGGCCGTGACGAAGAGCTTCACCGCCGCATCGGGGCAGATCACCGTGCCGATGTCGCGCCCGTCGAGCACCGCGCCGCCCATCCGCGTGGCGAAGGCGCGCTGGAAGTCGACGAGCGCCGCCCGCACCTCGGGGATCGCCGCGACCCGGCTCGCGGCTTGCCCCACCTCCTGCGTGCGCAGGCCCGCCTCGTCGGACAGGTCGTCGGCCTGGAGCCCGCGCGCGGCGTCGATCGGCGCGGTCCCGTCGAGCGTGCGCCGGCCGGTGGCGCGGTAGAGCAGCCCCGTGTCGAGATGCGCGAAGCCGAACCGCGCCGCGACGGCCCGCGCGATGGTGCCCTTGCCCGCGGCGGCCGGCCCGTCGATGGCGACCGTGAAGCTCATGCCGGCCGTTCCGCGGGCCGGGCCGGCCGGCCTGCCTCCGGCGGGGATATTTGCAGCAAGAAGAAGGGAAGGGCGATGCGCGTCGGGTGGACGGGGGTCATGCGTCCTCCGTCGCGGCCTCGAAGCGGGCGCCGAGACGCTCCATCAGCGGGCGGAAATCGGGGAAGGAGGTGGCGATGGGGCCGGCGTCGTCGACCGTGACGGGGGCCTTCGCCGCCATGCCCGCGACGAGGAACGACATGGCGATGCGGTGGTCGAGGCGGGCGGCGACCGTGGTGCCGCCGGGCAGGCCGCCGGGGCCTGTCCCATGCACGGTGAAGCTGTCCTCGGTTTCGTCGACACGGGCGCCGCAGGCGCGCAGGCCCCGCGCCATCGCGTCGATCCGGTCGCTTTCCTTGACGCGCAGCTCGTGGGTGCCGGGCATGTGCGTCGGCCCCTCGGCGTTGGCCGCGACCACGGCGAGGATCGGGTATTCGTCGATCATCGAGGCGGCGCGCTCGGGCGGCACGGTGACGCCGCGCATCGCCGGGGAGTAGCGGGCGCGCAGGTCGGCCACGGGCTCTCCGCCTTGCTGGCGCGGGGTCTCGAACGTCAGGTCGGCCCCCATCTCCTGCAGGGTGGTGTAGAGGCCGGCACGGGTCGGGTTGAGGCCGATATTCGGCACCACGATCTCGGAGCCCGGCACGATCAGCGCCGCGCAGACGGGGAAGGCGGCAGAGGAGGCATCGCGCGGCACGGCGATGGCCTGGGGCCGCAGTTCGGGCCGGCCGGTGAGGGCGATGCGGTGGCCCTCGGCGGTGTCCTCGATCGCTACCTCGGCGCCGAAGCCCGCGAGCATCCGCTCGGTATGGTCGCGCGTCGGCACCCGCTCGGTGACGAGTGTCGCGCCGGGGGCGCCCAGGCCGGCGAGCAGCACCGCGCTCTTGACCTGCGCCGAGGCGACGGGGGTGACGTAGTCGACCGGCACGGGCAGGGCGGCGCCCGTGAGCGTCAGCGGCAGGCGGCCGCCCGCGCGCCCCCGCGCCTCGGCGCCGAACAGGGCGAGCGGCTCGGTCACGCGCCCCATCGGGCGCGATCGCAGCGAGGCGTCGCCGGTGAAGGTAGCCGCGATCGGCGTGGTCGCCATCGCCCCCATGATGAGCCGGACGCCGGTGCCGGAATTGCCGCAATCGATCACGTCTTGGGGTTCGGCGAAACCGCCGGTGCCCACGCCGTGGATCGACCAGCGGCCGTCTCCGTGCCGGACGACCTCGGCGCCGAAGGCGGCCATCGCATTCGCCGTGTCGAGCACGTCCTGCCCCTCGAGCAGGCCGGTGATCTTCGTCTCGCCTACCGCCAGCGCGCCGAGGATCAGCGCGCGGTGGCTGATCGACTTGTCGCCCGGAACACGGGCCTCGCCCGTGAGGGGCCCCGAGGCGGGGGCGGTCAGGGGCGTGAGCGTGCCGTGCGCGGCCATGCGGCGTCTCCTTGCGGGCTCCGGCCCCTCGCGGGACCGGCCTCGCCCTAGCGCAGGGTGTGGGCGGAATCCAGCCTGCCGCGGCCCCGACCGGGCGGCGCGCGCGGCCTACCGCTCGCCCAGCCAGCGCTCGGGGTTGGTCTCGGCGATGGCGCGGAAGGTGTCCTCGCCCAGCGTTTGCCGCAGCCGCACCGAGACCTCGCGCTCCGACGTCTCGACCTGCCGCGTCATGTAGAAGTCGGACCCGAAGAGGGTGCGGGCGCACACCGCCTCGTCCTCGAGGAACACCTTGAGGAACGGCAGGTAGTGCGGCCGGGCGAACAGGGTGAAGCTGATGTCGGCCCAGAGCGGCCCGTAGGCATGATCGCGGAGCATGTCGAGGATCGAGGCGAGCCAGTTCCTGCGCCGCGCCCCGGCGTCGCCGGGGTCCAGGCCGTCGCGGATGTAGGAGTCCCAGTCGCGCTGGCCGCCGAAATGGGCGAGGCAGATGCGCAGGGCCGGATGCGCCTCGATCACCGGCAGCATGGCGCGCGGGTCGGTCAGCGCGTCGGCCCGGCGCACCGACAGGCCCCGCCCGGTGACGCCCCCGCGCGAACAGTGGCTGAGAACCGGCAGCCCGCGCTCGACCATGAGCGGATAGAGCGTGCCCATCAGCGCCTCGTGGTCGGGCGGAAAGCCGATGCGCGGGTAGATCTTGAGCCCACGGAAGTCGAGCCTCTCGATCGCCCGCCGCGCCTCGGTCACACTGTCGTCGGAGCGCGGGTCGACCGTGGCGAAGGGCAGGACCCGGCCCTCGCTTTCGGCTGCCATGGCGGCGAGTTCGTCGTGCTGGGCCGATAGCGG
>LJNT01000162.1 GCA_001314685.1 Rhodobacteraceae bacterium HLUCCA09 | reverse complement strand
CTCGTAGCACACATTGCGAAACGCACTCCCTGTCTTACGATAGGGATGCAGTCGCAATTCGTCAGATCAGCAGGAAGGTGGGGCCCACACGACGCTTACCTACCGAAAGAGCACGGGGGCACGGATCACGCGCTCCTGCGATCCGTATCCCGCCGAAGCTCCTTGCCCATCTGCGCAGGTGGCACAAGACCCGTCGAAGCGACTGGATCGTCGAATTCCGAGGGTGCGGCGTCGCGTGCGTGAAGAATGCCTGGCACACGATCAAGACCGCTGCCGGGCTGCCCAAGGTGACCCGTCATACTCTTCGCCACACCGCCATCACCTGGGCCATGCAAGCAGGGATGGATATGTGGCAAGCGACGGGCTTTTTCGGGGTCAGTATGGAAACGCTCCTGAACGAATACGCGCACCATCACCCGGACTTCCAGTCCGATGCCGTCGCGGCCGCCAACAGGGCTGGCCGGCGCGCCGCCTGAGCTGTCGTTCCTGCTCGCTCGAAGGCCCGCTGCGCAATGAGCGCGGCGGGCTTTCTTGCGCAGGGGGCTGAGGGAACGACTCAGCGCGTGCGACCTCTACTCAGCATCGCGCGACCGACCTCCACGGGCGCATTTCTGGGACGGCCCCCAGAAACGTCGCCCCCAGAAACGAAAAAGGACCCCGCGGGGCCCTTATTTTATTGGTCGGAGTGGCAGGATTCGAACCTGCGACCCCTGCCTCCCGAAGACAGTGCTCTACCAGGCTGAGCTACACTCCGACCGTAGCGGGTCAGATACAAAAGCCCGAGGGGCTTTGCAAGGGTCACCGCTCGTCGCGGTCGCCGCGCAGGAAGGCGCCGATCCGGGGGAAGGTGCCGGTGTAATAGCGCGAGCGGGTGCGCAGGACGGGGCGGTTGGCCGAGGCGTCGGGCCGGCCTTCGCGCAGCAGGATGTAGATGCCGCTCGCGATGATCACGGCGGCGCCGGCGGCCGTCCAGGCATCGAGCCGCTCGCCGAAGAAGAGTGCGCCGTAGACGCTGGCCCAGACGATCTGCGAATACTGCATCGGCGCCACCACGACGGCCTCGGCGGCGCGGTAGGCAAGAATCACGAGAAGGCTCGCGGCGAAGGCGAGGCCGGCCATGAGCGCCTGCGCGGCGAGGTCGAGGCCCGGCATCGGCCGGTAGACCAGTGGCAGGAGCGCGCCCATCACCGCGAGGTTTGCCAGAAGGGGAAAAAGCACCATCACGACAGGTCGCTCGTCGCGCCCTATGCGGCGCGCGATGATCGAGGCGACGGCCGAGCCGGTCGCGGCCGTCAGCGCGGCGAGGTGGCCCGTCTCGAGAGGCTGCGCGCCGGGCCGTAGGACGATCAGCACCCCGCAGAGCCCCAACACTACCGCGGCCCAGCGCCGGATGCGCACCACCTCGCCCAGCACCGGGATCGACAGGACCGTGATCAGCAGCGGCGTGGCGAAGAGGATCGCGTAAACCTGCGCGAGCGGCAGGTTGGAGAAGGCGTAGAAGGCCGAGAGCCCCGTGACCACCGCCGCTGCCATCCGCGCCGCCATCCAGCCGGGGTGCGCGGGGCGCAGGTTGGCGTCGGTCCGGTCGCCCACGGCCATCAGCGTGGCGAGCGGAAAGCTGAACAGGACAGAGAAGAAGACGATCTGCACCGGGGCGTAGCTGCCGCCGAGATACTTCACCACCACGTCGTGGGCCGAGAACAGGAAGAAGGCGGCGAGCGCCAGCAGCGCCCCGCGCATATTTGGAGCCATGCCGTGTCGTCCTTGATCGGCAGGGGTTGAACTGGGGCAGGGCTATCACGGATTGTCGCGGTGTCCATCGTGGCAGAATGGTCTGGCGGAGGCGGGGCGCATGGCAGGGCAACAGAGAGGACGGGTGCTGCTCGCCGGCGGGACGGGCACGATCGGGCAGGCCACCGCGCGGGCGCTGTTGCGTGACAGGTTCAAGGTGCTCGGGCTCGTGCGGCCAGGCCGGGCCGCGGCGCTGCCCCCGGGTGTCGCGCCGATCGAGGCCGACTTGGCCGAGCCATTGTCGCTGCGCGCCGTGGGCCGTTTCGACGCCGTGATCTCGTGCCTCGCCTCGCGCACCGGCGCCCCGGCCGAGGCTTGGGCCGTCGAGCACCGCGCGCAGGGCAACCTGCTGGCACTGGCCCGCGAGGCGGGCGCGGCGCCCTTCGTGCTGCTCTCGGCGATCTGCGTGCAGAAGCCGCTGCTGGAGTTCCAGAAGGCCAAGCTTGCCTTCGAGCGCGAGTTGCGGGAGAGCGGCGTGCCCTTCGCCATCGTGCGGCCCACCGCCTTCTTCAAGTCGCTCTCGGGGCAGGCCGAGCGGGTGCGCGCGGGCAAACCCTTCCTCTTGTTCGGCGACGGGGCGCTGACCGCCTGCAAGCCGATCTCCGACGACGATCTCGCGCGCTACCTTGTGCGCTGCCTGACGGACGAAAGCCTGCAGGGCCGTATCCTGCCCATCGGCGGCCCCGGCCCTGCGCTGACGCCGCGCGCGCAGGGCGAGGCGCTCTTCGCCGCCTTCGGGGTGGAGCCGAGGTTTCGCCACGTGCCGGTGCGGATGATGGATGCGATCATCGGCGGCCTCAGCCTCGGAGGGCGGGTCAGCCGGGCGCTGGCCGACAAGGCGGAGTTCGCGCGGATCGGGCGCTACTACGCAACCGAGTCGATGCTGGTGCGAGACCCGGTGACAGGCCGTTACAACGCCGACGCCACCCCCGAGACGGGGACGGAGACGCTGCCCGACTTCTACCGCCGCCTCGCGGCTGGCGAGGCGGCGGTGGATCTGGGCGAGCACGCGGTGTTCTAGCCGTCCCCCGGCGGCCGGTCAGACCGTCGCCGCCTCGCCCATTCGTGCGCGGGCGGGCAGGATCAGGCCGAGGCCCAACAGCGCAACGCCCAGCGTGATCAGCCAGCCGAGGAACGGCACGAGCGCGAGCAGCGCCACAACGAAGGCGCCGAGGAGTGCCGCACCGGCGCGTGGGACGAACCGCTCGGGCGCGCCCTGCGTCTCGTCGCGCAGGATACGGGCGCCTATCGCGTAGGCGCCCAGGACGTAGCCCGCGGCGGCCAGCAGGAAGGCGGCGAAGAAGATCAGCGGCAGCGCGAGCGCGCCGATCCCTGTCAGCGCAAGCACCACCGCGCCGCCCAGGATGAGCGACAGCGTGAGGATCCCGGCCCAGAGCGTGGCGCCTGGCGCCATGAAGCTGCGCTCTACCGCGTCTTCGACACGGGCCGGGGCCAGGCTGGCGATCGCGAGGGCCAGCGCGGCGACGATCAGCACGCCGACGACGAAGGCCACCATGGCGGCCAGCACGATCTTGCCCAGGCCCGGAAGTTCCACCGCAGAGCGTGGGTCGAGCCCCTCCGCGCCCGGCGGAAGCTCGAGGTAGCGGACCTCGGCCGCGAGGCCGTCTGGCACGGCGGCCTCCTCTTCGGTGATCCCGCGCAGGGTGAGAGTGCCTGCCACGCTGGCGCCGGGGCCGAACGAAATGTCGTCGACCGTCAGGTCGGCATCGCCCGCCACGGTGCCCGACAGCTCGATGGTCTGCGCGGCGGCGATGAAGCTTCCGCCCACGTCGGCCCCGATCGCGAGGTGCCGGCCGAAGGCGCGCAGGTTGCCGCCCACGGGCGCGGCGACCTCCACGTCATAGCCGGCGAGCGTGGCGGCGCTCTCGACCGGCGCGGCCACGCGCACATCCATGCCCGCCGCGTAGAGGTCGTCGCCCACGGGCGCGGTCAGGGAGATGCGGCGCGCGGCGAGGTGCGCCGCACCGTCGACCGCGCCGCCGACATCCACCCGCTCGCCTGCCGCGAACAGGTCGCCTGAAACGGGCGTGGACGAGTCCGGCGCGGTGCCGGAGAGGTATCGGTCGCCCGCGAAGTCGCGCGCGGTGTCGTCCTCCTGCGCGGTGACGCCCGTGCTCAGCAGGGCGGCGAGCGCGAGAAGGGGTGCGAAATGCCGGATCATGGGTGCCTCCCCCGATTGCTGTGGAGCGACGATAGGTCAGCGCGGCCCGCCACGATTTGACCGCCGTCATTCCCTCCCTGCCACGGCCGCGCGACCCGGTCGTGACAGCGAACGGTTCGTTGCGAGACGCGCCAGACCGGGGTTCGGTTCCGATCTGGAGGGGGGGATCAGCCCGCGGCGAGCCTGGCCACGATCGCGTCGCCCATCTCCTGCGTGGTGACGGGCGCGCGGCCCTCTTCGCCGATCAGGTCGGCGGTGCGCAGGCCGTCGGCCAGCACTGCCTCCACCGCCTTCTCCACCCGGGTCGCCTCGTCGCCCAGGTCGAAGGAGTAGCGCAGCGCCATCGCGAAGGAGAGGATGCAGGCGATGGGGTTGGCCTTGCCCTGGCCGGCGATGTCGGGAGCCGAGCCGTGCACGGGCTCGTAGAGGGCCTTGGGACGCCCGTTCGCCATCGGGGCGCCGAGCGATGCGGAGGGCAGCATGCCGAGCGAGCCCGTGAGCATGGCGGCAAGATCGGACAGCAGGTCGCCGAACAGGTTGTCGGTCACGATCACGTCGAACTGCTTGGGCCAGCGGGTGAGCTGCATCGCGCCGGCGTCGGCATACATGTGCGACAGCTCGACGTCCTGATACTCGCGGTCGTGCACCTCCTGCACCACCTCGCGCCAGAGAATGCCCGATTCCATCACGTTGGCCTTTTCCATCGAGCAGACGCGGTTGGCCCGCTTTCGGGCGAGCTCGAAGGCCGAGCGGGCGACGCGGGCGATCTCGCTCTCGGTGTAGCGCTGGGTGTTGATGCCGACGCGCTCGTTGCCCTCTGTGTGGATGCCGCGCGGCTCGCCGAAATAGACGCCGGAGGTCAGTTCGCGCACGATCATGATGTCGAGGCCCGCCACCACATCGCGCTTGAGCGACGAGAAGTCCGCCAACGCGTCGAAGCATTGGGCAGGGCGGAGATTGGCGTAGAGGTCCATCTCCTTGCGCAGGCGCAGGAGGCCGCGCTCGGGCTTCACGGAAAAGTCGAGCACGTCGTATTTCGGCCCGCCCACGGCACCGAGCAGCACCGCGTCGACCCCGTGCGCCTTTTCCATCGTCGCGTCGGCGAGCGGTGTGGCGTGGGCGTCGTAGGCCGCGCCGCCCACAAGATCCTCCTCGACGTCGAAGGCGAGGCCCCGGGTGCCGAACCAGTCGATCACCTTGCGCACCTCGGCCATCACTTCGGGGCCGATGCCGTCGCCGGGCAGGATCAGGAGAGAGGGGTTGGCCATCGTGCGCTCCGCGTTTCCGTGAGGATCGCGCGGCGCCTAGCGTGGCCCTCCGGCCGGGTCAAGCTGGGCTCAGTCGGGCGGGTGACCATGAGGCAGCGCCACGTCGACCCAGACGATCCGCCCGCGCGAGGCGGCGCGCACCGTCTCGGCCGCGCCCTCGGGCCAGTGGACGCCCGCGCCCGTCACGCGCAGGTCGGCCGAGGGCAGCACGTAGTCCACCCGAAGGTTGCCGGGTCCGTCGTATTCCGCCGTGTCGAGCGCGGGATCGCCCCGGTGCGCGGGGTCTGCGGCGGCGGCGCCACCGGCACTGCGGGGAGCTGGATCCTGCAGGCGGGGATCGGCAAGCATGGCGCGGACGGCCGCGTGCACCCCTTCGCCGTCGACCGGGTCGACGTTGGCGCGGCCGAGCACGGCGAAGGGCGGCTCGGGCGGCGGCCCCATCGCGCCGTCGAGCAGCCGCAGCCAAAGGCGTGTCTCGTCGGCCGCACGCAGGCCGTTGCGATCTTCCGGGCCGTCGAAGACGGGTGGCGTGGCGGCGAAGGCGAGGATCGTGAGGCGCCCCCCGCCCGGCAGCAGCACCGGCACCGCCCAGTGGCCGGCGCTCGAGAGGCGCTGCACGGCCTGCGCCGCCGCCGAGGGGAACGGATCGCCCTCGGGTGTCACGGGCAGCGCCGCCCCCGGCAGGTCGCGCCACGGGAGCGCGGTGAAGTCGCGCGCCGCGCCCGCGTCGACCGGATGGCGGCTGAGCAGCGCCATTGCGCCGTCGCCCCGGAACCGGCCATACCCCTGCGCGTCGCGCGCCTCGCCCGTGCGGCCGTCGCCGTCGAGGTCGGCCCCGCTGGGCAGCCCGGCGTTGGAGGGCGGCGCGAAGGCGTGGGGGAACGGCGTGCCGGCAAGCTTGAGCGCGTCCTGCAGCGCTGAAAGCGTCGCGCCGCCGGGGTCGACGTCGATGCCGGTCAGCAGCAGGATGTCGGGGCGCGTCTCTCCGAGCACCGCCAGCACCGCGGCCACCTGCGGGTCGTCGCCCGCGGCAATGTCTTGCAGGAGGAGGCCCGGGCCGTCGCGCGACAGCTCGACATGCCACGTGGCGAGGCGCAGATCCGTCGCGGCGGCCGCCTGTGCCATGAGCCAGCAGAACGCGGCGAGGGCTATTCGGCGGGCGCAACCGCCGGCGAGATGTGGGGGGCGGCGGTGGAGCGGCGCCGCATCTCTTCGATCATGTCGGCCACCCGCAACATGGCGATGCCGCGCATGAACAGGCTGAGGGGCAGGAAGGCCCATGCGGCCACCATCCAGATCAGGGACTGCCCGTCGCTTTCGAGCGCGGGGCCGAACACGGTGCCGCTGGCCAGCGTCACCGCCGGCACAAGGAACGGCAGGAGCGCCCCGAGGACAAGGTTGAATCGCCCGTCCCGCCGCAGGCGGGTCACCACGTCGCTGCCGGTCGTGGGGTCGAAGGTGGGCAGGTTCGTCCAGACGTTGAAGGCGCCCACCGAGCGGGGCCAGTCGGCCAGCTTGAGGATCAGGTAGAAGATGACAAACGAGAAGAACGCGGCGAAGAACGACAGGCCGAGCGCCGCGCGCAGGGTCATCATGTCGGCCGCGGTCGTGGTCTCGGGCTGGGTCAGCAGAAGCAGGCGGATCGGGCTGAACGGCACGTCGAGCACCACGCCGGCGAGGTGGCCGACCGCCGTGACGAACAGGGCGAAGCCGCTCGCCTCGGCCTCGCCGCGCAGAAGGATCGACAGCAAGAACACCGTGGCAAACAGGCAGAGAAAGCGGATGCGGTTGAAGGGCGGCGCGTCGCGGAACTCGATCAGGCTGGGATAGCTCGACGCGTATTCGACCGTCACGAGCAGCGCCATGGCGAGGCCCACGAGCGAGACGACCTGCGCGGTATCGGCCGATACGCCCGGCAGGAGCAGTGACGGCGTGGCGACGAGCACACCCGTCAGCAGCCCACGGAGGGCGCCGTTGGCCAGGCGCATCATCACCCCTGGCCCCCCTGCGCGGGGCGTTCCTGTGCGACGGCCGTTGCGTGCACGTCCGATCCTGCCACGGGCGTCAGGCCGCGCGGGCCCGCACCTCTGTTCGCTGTTCTCCGCCGGTGCCGGCGGCCTGCCTCATTCTCGCCCAATTTCTGCCCACTTTCCGCCCGTATGCCAACCTGCTGTTAAGGTTAACCAATTTTCTGAGGCGGTTTTGGGGACGGAGTGGTGCGGCTTTGCATCAAGACTGTGGGCGAAATGCGGCAGGTTCCCCACACCAGGCCAGATGCTGCGGGGGCTGCGAAGCGCGGCGCTGGCGGTGTCGCGTCAGATCCAGGGGCGGGCGCCGGCCTGCACCTGTTCGAAGGCCGCGATGGAGTCGGCCTTTTCCAGCGTCGTGCCGATCTCGTCGAGGCCCTCGAGCAGGCAGCGCTTGTGGAACGGGTCGATCTCGAAGGCGAGAACCTGCCCGTCCGAGGCGGTGATGGTCTGCGCCTCGAGGTCGACCGTCATGCGGGCGTTCGCGCCTTTCTCGGCGTCCTTCATCAGGATGTCGACCTGTTCGTGCGGCAGGGTGACGGGCAGGATTCCGTTCTTGAAGCAGTTGTTGTAGAAGATGTCCGCGTAGCTGGGGGCGACGATCACCTTGATCCCGAAATCCTTGATCGCCCACGGCGCGTGCTCGCGAGAGGAGCCGCAGCCGAAATTGTCGCCGGCGATCAGGATCTGCGCCTCACGCCAGGCGGGCTTGTTGAGCACGAAGTCGGGGTTCTCGCTGCCGTCGTCGGTGTAGCGCATCTCGTCGAAGAGGTTCACCCCCAGCCCCGAGCGCTTGATCGTCTTCAGGAACTGCTTGGGAATGATCATGTCGGTATCGACGTTGATCAGGGGCAGCGGCGCGGCGATGCCGGTCAGTGTCTCGAACTTTTCCATGGCGAACCCTCCGTCTGCGGCCCTGTTAGGGCAGGCGGTGATGCGGGGCAAGCGCGGCCGCGGTCAGGCGGGCAGGTCGGCGAGGATGGCGCGCGCGGCGGCGGCGGGGTCTGCCGCCTGCCAGACGGGGCGGCCCACCACGATGTGGTCGGCGCCCGAGCCGATTGCGCCGGCGGGCGTGGCGACGCGCTTCTGGTCGCCGAGGTCGGCGCCGGCGGGCCGCACGCCGGGGGTGACGATCAGCTTGCCGGCTGCCTCGGGCAGGGCGCGGATCGCGGCGGCCTCGTGCGGCGAAGCGATTACGCCGTCGGCCCCGGCGGCGAAGGCGCGGGCGGCGCGCTCGGTCACGATGCCGGCAATGTCGCCTACGCGGATCATCCCCTCGTCGAGGTCGGCGCGGTCGAGCGAGGTGAGGATCGTCACGGCGAGGATGCATGTATCCGTGGCGCCCCGCCCCTCGGCGGCGGCGCGCACGACGTGGGGGTCGCCGTGCACTGTCAGGAAATCGAGGTCGAACCGGCAGAGCCCCCGCACTGCCGCCTCGACCGTCGCGCCGATGTCGAAGAGCTTCATGTCGAGGAAGATGCGCTTGCCCTGCGTGTCCTTCAGCTCCTGCGCGAGGGCGAGGCCACCGCCGGTGAGCATGCCCAGCCCGATCTTGTAGAACGACACGGCCGGCCCGATCCGCTCGGCCAGCTTGAGGCCGGTGACCGCGTCGGCCACGTCGAGTGCGACGATCAGTCGGTCGTCGCCGTCCCGTATGTGCCCATCCATCACGGCCCCCCTCGCCCGTGCCAGTCGCGGCGTGTGATGGCGGCGGGTCGCGGCGCGGTCAAGGTGGCGACGGGAAGCGGCGGGATCAGCGCACCACCTCGGCCCGTCGGCGCGCGCCGGCCTCGGACAAGGCATGCAGGGTGCGCTCGTAGCTCCAGCCGGGGACGCCGGGCGCGCTGACGCGCAGCTGCAGGAGGCCCTCGGGGCCGGCATAGATCACGTCGCCCGAGTAGAGGCGCCGCGCCGCGTCGTAGGTGACGCCGCAGATGCGGGTGCTGCTGGGGGCCATTCCGTCGCTCCGTCTTCGCCGTGGCGCCGCCACCTCTACGCCGGAAAGGTAAACGTTTCCCTGTGCCGGACGGCGACGGTGCGGAACAGCCCCCACCGGGAGCCGTTTCAGTCTCCTACCCTTTCGGGAAAGGAGATACCGCATGGCAGCGACAACCATTTGGGACAGGATGGCCCGCGCCGGGGGGCCCAGCCTCTTTCGCCGGCTCGTCATCGTGGCGGCGGTGGTCGCGATCGCGATCGTCGCCTACGTGCTGACGAACGACGGCGAAGAGCCCGGCGGCGAGGAGGCCGAGATCGCCGGCGACACGGCTGCGGACGCGGCCGACAGCGCCGTCGACGGACAGGGCGCCGAGCCTCAAGGCATCGGCGGCGAGACCGATCCAGGGCTCTTTGCCGACTCGCCGACCCCGCTTGAAGAGGGCAGCTCGCCCAACGCAACGTCGGCGACTCCCGGCGACGAAATGATGGACCTGCCCCCCGATCCCCCCGGGGGCGGCCGCGTCGACCCCGACGAGGATCAGGCCGTCGCCGGCGAGATCGTCGACGAAGAGGTGCCGGACGAGGTGCGCGAGTCCGATGTTCGCACCGCATTGCCAGAGGACGAGACGGGTGATGGGGCCGGCGACGAGTCGTCCGGGAACGAGGGCGAGCAGACCGACCCCACCACCGACGCGACGGACGATGACGCGGGTGGCCGCGGGGGGACGACGACGACGACGAAGAAGACGACGACGAAGACGAGGCGGGGCGGCAGGCGCAAGACGAGTGACGTGGCGCCGGCGAGCCCGCGACGCCCTCGCGGGCCCGGAGCCCTGCCGGTTCGGTTGCAAAGGGGCAACACCCTCCCCATCTCGCTTCCGTGAGGCCCGCGGAGGGCGTCCGCCGCAGGGTCGGGGGCGCCGAGGACGGGCGCTTGATGAAGGAGAGACACCGATGAACCTAGAGAAGTTCACGGAACGGTCGCGGGGCTTCCTGCAGGCCGCACAGACGATCGCGATGCGCGAGGATCACCAGCGCGTGGTGCCCGAGCACCTGCTGAAGGCGTTCCTCGACGACGAGCAGGGCATGGCCGCCAACCTCATCACGCGGGCGGGCGGCGCACCCGAACGGGTGCGCGAGGCGCTCGACGCCAACCTCGCCAAGCAGCCCAAGGTGAGTGGCGGGCAGGGGCAGATCTACGTCGACACGCAGCTTGCCAAGGTGCTGGACGAGGCGGAGAAGATCGCGACCAAGGCCGGCGACAGCTTTGTTCCCGTAGAGCGCATCCTGACCGCGCTCGCGGTCGTGCGCTCGGGCGCGAAGGACGCGCTGGAGGCAGGCGCCGTCACCGCGCAGGGGCTGAACGCCGCGATCAACGACGTGCGCAAGGGGCGCACGGCCGATACCGCCTCGGCCGAGGAAGGCTATGAGGCGCTCAAGAAATACGCGCGCGACCTCACCGAGGCGGCCCGCGAGGGCAAGATCGACCCGATCATCGGCCGCGACGACGAGATCCGCCGGGCGATGCAGGTGCTGTCGCGCCGCACCAAGAACAACCCCGTGCTGATCGGCGAGCCCGGCACCGGCAAGACCGCCATCGCCGAGGGCCTTGCGTTGCGCATCGTGGACGGCGACGTGCCCGAATCCCTGCGCGACAAGAAGCTGATGGCGCTCGACATGGGCGCGCTGATCGCGGGCGCAAAGTATCGCGGCGAGTTCGAGGAGCGGCTCAAGGCCGTTCTTTCGGAGGTCACCGCGGCGGCCGGCGAGATCATCCTGTTCATCGACGAGATGCATACGCTCGTGGGCGCCGGCAAGGCCGAGGGCGCGATGGACGCCTCGAACCTGCTCAAGCCCGCGCTCGCCCGTGGTGAGCTTCACTGCGTGGGCGCCACCACGCTCGACGAGTACCGCAAGCACGTCGAGAAGGATGCCGCGCTTGCCCGCCGCTTCCAGCCGCTCTTCGTTGACGAGCCCTCGGTCGAGGACACGATCTCGATCCTCCGCGGCATCAAGGAGAAGTACGAGCTGCACCATGGCGTGCGCATCTCCGACTCGGCGCTGGTCGCGGCGGCGCAGCTTTCGCACCGCTACATCACGGATCGCTTCCTGCCCGACAAGGCGATCGACCTGATGGACGAGGCCGCGTCGCGCCTGAGGATGGAGGTCGACAGCAAGCCCGAGGAGCTCGACGCGCTCGATCGCCAGATCCTGCAGCTTCAGATCGAGGCCGAGGCCCTGAAGAAGGAGGACGACGACGCCTCCAAGACCCGGCTCGACAGGCTGGAGGAGGAGTTGTCGAACCTGCAGCAACGCTCGGCCGAGATGACCGCGCAGTGGCAGAATGAGCGCGACAAGCTGAACGCCGCGCGCGACCTCAAGGAACAGCTCGACCACGCGCGCGCCGAGCTCGACATCGCCAAGCGCGAGGGCAACCTCGCACGCGCCGGAGAGCTGTCCTACGGGATCATCCCCGGCATCGAGAAGCAGCTGGCCGAGGCCGAGACCGGCGACGACGTGATGGTCGAGGAAGCGGTGCGGCCCGAGCAGATCGCCGAGGTGGTCGAACGGTGGACGGGCATTCCCACCTCGCGCCTGCTCGAGGGCGAGCGCGAGAAGCTCTTGCGCATGGAAGAGGAACTTGGCCGCCGCGTGATCGGCCAGCACCGCGCCGTCGAGGCCGTGTCAAACGCCGTGCGCCGCGCCCGCGCGGGGCTGAACGACGAGAACCGGCCACTCGGCTCGTTCCTGTTCCTCGGGCCCACGGGCGTCGGCAAGACCGAGCTGACCAAGACGCTCGCGCAGTTCCTGTTCGACGACGACAGCGCGATGGTGCGTATCGACATGTCGGAGTTCATGGAGAAGCACGCGGTCGCCCGGCTGATCGGCGCGCCGCCGGGCTATGTCGGCTACGACGAGGGCGGCGTGCTGACCGAGGCGGTACGGCGCCGACCCTACCAGGTCGTGCTGTTCGACGAGGTGGAAAAGGCGCACCCCGAGGTGTTCAACGTGCTCCTGCAGGTGCTCGACGACGGCCAGCTGACCGACGGTCAGGGCCGCACGGTCGACTTCAAGCAGACGCTGATCGTGCTGACGTCGAACCTCGGCTCGCAGGCGCTCAGCCAGTTGCCCGACGGCGCCGACCCGAGCCAGGCCAAGCGCGACGTGATGGACGCCGTGCGCGCCCACTTCAAGCCGGAGTTCCTGAACCGGCTCGACGACATGATCGTGTTCGACCGGCTGGGCCGCGAGGACATGGCCGGTATCGTCGAGATTCAATTGGGGCTGTTGCAGAAGCGGCTGGCGCGGCGCGGCATCAACCTCGAGATGGACGAGGGCGCAAAGGCGTGGCTCGCCGACGAGGGCTACGACCCCGTCTATGGCGCTCGGCCGCTCAAGCGGGTGATCCAGAAGAGCCTGCAGGACGCGCTGGCCGAGTCGATCCTCGCCGGTGACATCTCCGACGGCGATACGGTGACGGTGAGCGCCGGCGCCGAGGGGCTGATCATCGGCGACCGCGTCGGAAGCTCGAACCGCGAGGCACCCGACGATGCCGTGATCCACTGATCCGGCCGCTCGTGACCTGATCGCACGGCCCCGGCGCGCAGGCTCCGGGGCCGTTTTCTTGCAGCCCGGCATGATCCGGGCGACAAGGGCGCCACCCAGCATGCAGGAGACGCGCGCCATGGCCGGCTTGACCGAGGCCGAAGAGATTTCCGACATCGCGTTCGGCTACATGGGCTCAAGGGCGCTGTTCGCCGCGCTCGAATTCGGCATCTTCACGCGCCTCGCGGACGGCGCGTTGCCCGCGGCAGAGATCGCCGCAGCGTCGGGGCTGCCGGAGGAGCGGTGCCGCACGCTGATGACGGCGCTCACCGCGCTGGGCCTGACGGTGCGGGCGGGCGAGGGCTTTGCCAATTCGCCGGCGGCGGAGGCGTTTCTCGTGAAGGGGGCCAGGTACGATTTCGGCGATTACCTGCGCCTGCAGGTCGGCCGGCAGATGTACCCGCTGATGGATCAGATCGGCGAGGCGCTGGCGGGGCGGCTTCCCGAGGGCGCGACCGCCTCTTACGCCGACTGGTTCGCCGACGCCGAGGAGGCACGGCTCTATTCCGAGAGTCAGCACGCGGGCTCGCTCGGGCCGGCGCGGGGATTGGCCAAGCGGGTGGACCTGTCGGGCGTGGCGCGGATGCTCGACATCGGCGGCGGAACGGGCGCCTTCGCCATCACGCTCTGCCGCGCCAATCCCGACCTGCATGTGACGGTGGTGGACTTTCCCAACGTGGCCTTGCTGGGCGAGGCCTATGTTGCCGATGCCGGCCTGTCCGACCGGATCACCTATGTGACCGGAGATGCCCTTGCCGCCGAGTGGCCCGGCGACCAGGACGCCATTCTGATGTCATACCTCTTGTCGGGGGTGCCGGATCATGCCCACGAGGGGTTGATCGGCCGCGCCTTCGACCACATTGGGTCGGGCGGGCGGCTTCTGGTGCACGACTTCATCGTCGACGAAGACAGGACGGGCCCGAAAAACACCGCGCTCTGGCAGCTTCAGCATACCGCCTTCACGCCCGAGGCGCGCTCTCTGTCGGATGGCTGGCTGGCGGACCGGATGTGCGCGGCCGGGTTCTGTGGCATCGAGGTGGAGCCTCTGATCCCGGGAATGACCAAGCTCGCCTCGGCGCGCAGGCCCGACGCCTGAGACGGGGTGGGCCGGGCGGCGATACGCCCGGCCCGGTCGGATCACATGTCGCCCGGCATGATGACGGCATCGATCACGTGGATCACGCCGTTCGAGGCCTCGATGTCGGCCGCGGTCACGGTCGCACCGTCGACCATCACGGTGCCATCGGTGATCGAGATCTCGATTTCCGAGCCTTCGACCGTCGCGGCCGTCATGCCGTCGGACAGATCGCCCGACATCACGGCACCCGGCACGACGTGATAGGTGAGGATCTCGGTCAGCGCGTCGGTGTCCTCGAGCAGGCTCTCGACGGTGCCCTCGGGCAGCGCGTCGAAGGCGGCGTCGGTCGGCGCGAAGACGGTGAAGGGGCCCTCGCCCTTGAGCGTCTCCACCAGGCCGGCGGCCTGCACGGCGGCGACGAGCGTCTCGAAGTTGCCGGCGGCGATGGCCGTGTCGACGATGTCGGCCTCCTGCGCGGCGGCGAAGGTCGGCACGGACAGGGCGGTGGCGGTGGCCAGAGCGGCCAGTTTCGTGCGGATCATGTCGTTCTCCCAGTGTTGGCTGTGTCTCCCGTGATGGGGACAGACGTGCAACGGGTTGGGAGGCCGCCTGGATGTGCGCGGATCGCCGCGATGCGCGCCGCGGGCGGGATTGAAGGACACATGCGCCGCGCTAAGCCCCGCACACCTGTCGTTTCCATTCAAATTGATGTCAGCCTGCGTGATCCAGCGTGACCGAAGCGACGTGCCTGCGGCGGCGATTTGCGTCATCCGCCGATTGCATTCACACCGTCAGGGTAGCGAAACGCGACGCGCGGAGGAAGTCATGTCGATCTGGATGAACTGGGCGCTGTGGGGCCTGCAGGCGATGGCGTTGACCTTCGTCTTCGCGGTCGGCGTGGCGCTGGCGCTTGCGGTGGCCTTCTTCGTGGTCGACCGGCTGCAGACAAGGGACGCGATTCGCCGGAACTATCCGGTGATCGGGCGCTTCCGCCACCTGTTCATCACGCTGGGCGAGTTTTTCAGGCAATACTTCTTCGCGATGGACCGCGAGGAGATGCCATTCAACCGCGCCCAGCGGGACTGGGTGTCGAAGGCGACGAGCGGCGAGGGCAACACGCGCGCCTTCGGCTCGACCCGCAACCTTTCGGTCGTGGGTACGCCGATCTTCGTCAACGCAGCGTTCCCTCCGCTCGACGACCAGTTCGCCTCGACCGAACCGATGGTGATCGGGCCCGGCGCGCGGGAGCCTTTTCTCGCGCCGTCGATCTTCAACATCTCCGGCATGAGCTATGGAGCGATCTCGAAGCCCGCGGTGCGTGCGCTGTCGCGCGGGGCCGCCAAGGCCGGTATCTGGTTGAACACGGGCGAGGGCGGTCTCTCGCCGTTCCACCTGGAGGGCGGGTGCGACGTCGTCTTCCAGATCGGCACGGCGAACTACGGGGTGCGCGACGCGGCCGGACGGCTGTCGGACGAGCGGCTGCGGGCGGTGGCGGCGCACCCGCAGGTGCGCATGTTCGAGATCAAGCTCAGCCAGGGCGCCAAGCCCGGCAAGGGGGGCATCCTGCCCGCGGCCAAGGTCACGCCGGAGATCGCGCAGATCCGGGGCATCCTCGTGGGGCAGGACTCGATCTCTCCCAACCGTCACGTCGAGGTCGACGACTGGGACGACCTGCTCGACCTGATCTGGCGGGTCCGCGATGTCACCGGCAAGCCCACGGGCATCAAGGCAGCCGTCGGCTCTCCGACGCAGATGCGCGGGTTGTTCGAGGCGATCGGGCGGCGCGGGACCGAGGCCGCGCCGGACTTCCTGGCAATCGACGGCGGAGAGGGCGGCACCGGCGCCGCGCCGATGCCGCTGATGGATCTGGTGGGCATGCCGATCCGCGAGGCGCTGCCACGCATTGCCAACCTGCGCGACGAGTTCGGGCTGAAGGAGCGCATCCGCCTGATCGCCTCGGCCAAGCTGGTGAACCCCGGCGACGTGGCCTGGGCGCTGGCGGCGGGGGCCGACTTCGTCACCTCTGCCCGCGGCTTCATGTTCGCGCTCGGCTGCATCCAGGCGCTGAAGTGCAACCGCAACACCTGCCCGACCGGCATCACCACGCATGTGCCACGCCTGCAACAGGGCCTCGTGGTGGTGGAGAAGGAGGAGCGTGTGGCCGCCTATGCCCGCGCCATTGTGCACGAGGTCGAGACCATCGCCCATTCAGTCGGCGTGCCGGAGCCGCGGCAGATGCGGCGGCGGCACGTGCGCCTCGTGAAGGCCGACGGCGCCTCGATCCTGATGAACCCGCAGTATTCACCGAATACGTCTGAGCGGCGGGCTTTGGGGGTCGTGGGCCGGTCGTGAGGACCGGTTGAGGGTTGTGCAGGCCCTCACGAG
>LJNT01000034.1 GCA_001314685.1 Rhodobacteraceae bacterium HLUCCA09 | reverse complement strand
GCGAGCCGGCCGGGGCCGGCCCGCCGGCCCCTCACGTGTCTTTGTCGTCGTTCCGGGCGGCTCTCATGCGGGCGTAGAGCAGCCCTGCCGTGGCGATCACCACGAGCGCGACTCCGAGGATCGTCATGTCCATGGCGCGTCTCCTGTCCGTTGCGGGTGCGTGTCCCGGCGACATGTCTCGCGGCGGAATGCGGCGCGCGCGCGGCGCCGCCATGTCGCGCCCGTGTCGCATGCCGTCTCCGCATCGGCTCCGCCAGCGTCGGCTCCTGCAGCCCGCGGCACCGACAGGGCGATCACGGTGCCGGAGTGCCGGCGGAACGTCGCCCCCCCTCCTTTCGTTGCGCCCCCGTCAGCAACGACAGGAGCATCGTCATGGCTCAGCAGGAGCACCGGAACATCCCGGACAGCGAGCAGCACCGCACCCTCGGCGGCAAGTCGCGGCCCGGCGGCTCGAACAACGTCATCGTCGGGACCATCGTCGTCATCGGCGCGATCGTGTTTTCCTTCGTCTTTTTCGGCGACTGGGACGGGGCGAGCACCGACCGGATCGACAGCGCCGGCGGCGACGCCGCCGCGACCGCCCCGGACGAGGGCGACGCCGGCGCGGCCGAGCAGTAAGCCGGGCGTGGCCGGCCGGGCGCCCGCGCGCCGGGTCGCCTGCCGCGCCGCGCAAGGGGCCGCATCATGACCGCTGCGCCCCCGGCGGGGCAGGGCGGCGCCACGCGCCTGGTGAGGCGCCCGTCTCGCGCCGTCGCCATTGTCGGGCTCGCCGCCTGGGCGATCGGCTCGGCCGTGGCTCTGGCCGCCCGCGCGCTCGACATCTTCCTCCGGGTCGGCGCGCCGGGCGTCGCCGCATCTGTGCTGTTCTTCACCGACCGCCTGCTGCAGATCGAACTTGCGCGTCAGCGCGCGGTCGAGTGCGTGTTGCACGAATACGGGGAGCCCGAGGCGATGCGGTCCGGCACGCCCCCCACCGAACTGCCCCGCCACGGCTCCATCATCGACTACCTGGTGGAGGAACGGCGCTTCGGCGCGCTCCGCCAGACGGCCGACCGCTTCCAGGCCGCCAATATCGGCCTGCTCATCGTCTCCACCCTGCAATGGGGCTTCGGAGACCTCCTGCTTTCCACCCCGACCGAGCGAGGCGCCTGACCCATGCTCCTGCTGACCTGCCCCCATTGCGGGATCGACGCCGACGAGACCGAGCTGTCGCCCGGCGGCGAGGCGCACCTGACGCGCCACGGCCCCGGCGCGACCGACGAAGACGTCGAGGCCTATCTCTTCCTGCGCGACAACCCGCGCGGCGTGCATCTCGAGCGGTGGCGCCACGCCAACGGCTGCGGCAAGTGGTTCGTCGCCGCGCGCTGCACGGTGACGCTAGAGGTGTTCGGCACCTACCCGGCGCAGACGGCGCGGCCGCCGCAGCACGTGCTCGACGCGATCGAGGCCAAGCGGCCGGGCGCGACCCGGAAACTTCCCGTCATGGAGGGCGCGCGATGAGTCTGCGTCTGGAGACGGGGGGGCGGCTGATCGACCGCGCGACCCGGTTGAAATTCAAGTTCAACGGCAAGGGGCTGAAGGGCTATGCCGGCGACACGCTCGCCTCGGCGCTGATGGCGAACGGGCAGGGCGTGCTGGGGCGTTCGTTCAAGTATCACCGGCCGCGAGGGCTGGTTGCGTCGGGAGCGGAAGAGCCGAACGCGCTGGTGGGGCTGGGGCGCGGCGACCGGGCCGAGCCCAACCAGCGCGCGACGACGACCGAGCTGTTCGACGGGCTGTGGGCCGAGAGCCAGAACCACTGGCCCTCGCTCGAGGCCGATATCGGTGCGGTCAACGGCCTGCTTGCCCGCTTCCTGCCGGCGGGCTTCTACTACAAGACGTTCATCCACCCGCGCCCGGCCTGGAAGCACCTGTTCGAGCCGGTGATCCGGGCCTCGGCCGGCCTGGGGCGCGCGCCGAAGAAGCCGGACGCCGACCGCTACGAGCATTTCCATGCCTTCGTCGACGTGCTGGTGGTGGGCGGCGGAATCGCGGGGCTCAACGCCGCGCTCGCCGCCGGCGCAACCGGCGCCCGCGTGCTGCTGATCGAGCAGACCGCCCATTGGGGCGGCCGCAGCCCGGTCGACGTCGAGGGCGGCGAGGACGCGGTCGCGCAGGCGCTTGCCCGCCTGCGCGAGATGCCCAATGTGAAGATGCGCACGCGCACGATGGGTGCGGGCGTCTACGACCACGGCTTCATCCTCGCCTACGAACGGGTGACGGACCATGCACCGGAGACGGACGCGCCCCGCCACCGCCTGTGGAAGATCCGCGCGAGGCAGGTGATCGTGGCGACGGGTGCGATCGAGCGCCCGCTCTCGTTCCCCGGCAACGACATCCCCGGCGTGATGCTCGCCGCGGCGGTGCGCGACTACGTGGTGAACTGGGCCACCGCGCCCGGCCGTCGCACGGTGGTGGTGACGAACAACGACGACGCCTACCGCACCGCGCTGACGCTGGTGGCGCAAGGGCTGGAGGTGCCGCTGATCGTCGACGCCCGCGCGGGCGGCGGCGGCGCGTTGGCCGACGCCGCGCGCGAGAAGGGGATCGAGGTGCTGACGGGCGGCGCGGTGCACAAGGTGCACGGCCGCGCGCAGGTGACCGGCGTCGATGTCGGCCCGCTCTCGGGCGGGTCCGCACGCCGGCGGGTGGCCTGCGACGCGGTGGCGATGTCGGGCGGCTGGTCGCCGGTCGTCCACCTCTGGTCGCATTGCGGTGGCAAGCTCCTGTGGTCCGACGCGGGCGCCTTGTTCTACCCCGATCCCGGCCTGCCGCCGAAGGGCCGCGACGGCGAGGGCTTCGTGCTCTGCGCCGGCGCGGCGGACGGCGCGCTGCGCGCCGCGGAGGCCGCCGAGAGCGGGGCGGCGCAGGGCAAGAGTGCCGTGCAGGCTGCCGGGTTCGAAGCGGAAGTCACCGAAGCGGTGACGCTCGACGCGCCCGCCGAGGCGCCCCTTACTCCGGTCTGGATCATGCCGGAGGAGTCCGGGATCGCCCAGCGCGAGAAGATGTGGCTGGACTTCCAGAACGACGTGAAGGTGTCCGATGTGCAGCTCGCCGCCCGCGAGGGCTTCGAGAGCGTCGAGCACACCAAGCGCTACACCACGCTCGGCATGGCGACCGACCAGGGGAAGCTGAGCAACGTCAATGGTCTGGCGATTCTTTCTCAGGCGCTGAACGAGGAAATCCCGCGCGTCGGCACCACCACCTTCCGCCCGCCCTACACGCCGATCTCGCTCGCCTCGATCGCGGGCGAGGCGAGGGGCGCCACCTTCCAGCCGATCCGCCGCACGCCCATGCATGCCTGGCACGAGGCGCGCGGCGCCCGGTGGGAGCCGGTGGGCGCGTGGCGCCGCCCCTACGCCTATCCCGCCAGGGGCGAGAGCGTCGAGGACGCCGTCGCGCGCGAGGTGAAGAACGCAAGGCAAGCCCTCGGCCTGCTTGACGCCTCCACCCTGGGCAAGATCCTGGTGAAAGGCCCCGATGCCGGCCGCTTCCTCGACATGCTCTACACCAACAACATGTCGAAGCTGAAGGTCGGTCGCTGCCGCTACGGGCTGATGTGCACCGAGAACGGGTTTCTCACCGACGACGGGGTGGTGGCGCGGCTCGGGAGCGACACCTGGCTCTGCCACACCACCACCGGCGGGGCAGACCGCATCCACGCCTGGATGGAGGACTGGCTGCAATGCGAGTGGTGGGACTGGCAGGTCTTCACCCTCAACGTGACCGAGCAATGGGGCCAGATCGCCGTGGTCGGCCCCAACGCGCGCACCGCGCTGGAACGGCTGGGCGGCATGGACGTCAGCCGCGAGGCGCTGCCCTTCATGGGCTGGGCCGAGGGCGCGCTCGCCGACATCCCCGCCCGCATCTTCCGCATCTCGTTCTCGGGCGAGCTGTCCTACGAGGTGGCGGTGCCCGCCCACCGGGCGCTCGCGCTGTGGGAGCGGCTGTTCGACGTGGGCGCCGATCTGGGCGCGATGCCCTACGGCACCGAGGCGCTGCACGTGATGCGGGCCGAGAAGGGCTTCATCATGATCGGTGACGAGACCGACGGCACGGTGATCCCGCAGGATCTCGGCCTCGACTGGGCGATCTCGAAGAAGAAGGACGACTATCTGGGCAAGCGCGCGCAGGAGCGCCGCCACATGACCGACCCCGCGCGGTGGAAGCTGGTGGGGCTCGAGACGGTCGACGGCGCGGTGCTGCCCGACGGGGCCTATGCCGTCGAACCGGGAAAGAACGACCTCGGCCAGCGCCGGACGATCGGGCGGGTCACCTCGACCTACCACTCGCCCACGCTCGGCCGCGGCATCGCCATGGGGCTGGTCGAGCGGGGGCCGGAGCGGATGGGCGAGATGCTGACCTTCCCCGGAACCGACGGGAAAACCTACAAGGCGCGCATCGTCGAGCCGGTGTTCTACGACCGCGCAGGGGAGAAGCAGGATGTCTGACGCGATGGTGCTCGACGGGGCGCGAGCCGAGGGCCTTGCCACCGTGCGCGAGGTGCCCGCCCCCGGCCTGATCGCGCTCAAGGGCGATCTCGGCGCGCCTGCGCTCGCGGATGCGGTGCGCGCCGTCACCGGCTGCGCCGTGCCGGGCCTGCGCCGCATCGAGGCGGCGGGCGCGGCGCGGGCGGGCTGGATGGCGCCCGACGAGCTCCTGCTGGTCGCCCCGCGCGAGGCTGTGCCGGGCGCCCTTTCGACCCTCGAGGCGCGGCTGGCGGCCGCGCACCACCTCGCCGCCGACGTCTCCGACATGCGCGCGGTCTTCCGCCTCGAGGGACAGGGCGCGCGCGAGGTGCTGGCCAAGCTCGCGCCGGTCGACCTCGCCCCGGGCGCCTTCGAGCCGGGCGAGCTGCGCCGCACGCGGCTGGCGCAGGTGCCGGCGGCGTTCTGGATGGAGCAGGGGGGCTTCACCCTCGTCTGCTTCCGCTCGGTCGCGCGCTACGCCTTCGACCTGCTCGCCGGCGCCGCGGCCCCGGGCGGCGAGGTCGGCCACTTCGCCTGACCCGGCGCCGGACGCAGCGAAAGCGCGAGCGGCCCCGGGCGGCGCGGACCGCGTGCCCCTAGGGCACGACGGCCCGCCCGCCCGGAGCATCCCTCGCCTGCGCGCGCCGCGCCCGCGTCTTCATTGTGCTCCAAATATCCCGGGGGAGTCGCCCGGAACGGGCGACGGGGGCAGCGCCCCCGCGACGGCGCCGCCTGCGCGCGCCCTACTCGGCGGCGCGCGCCGCGCTTTCGCCCCGTTCCACGAAGGCACGCAGCCGCGCATCCTCGAGTTGCCCCACCAGGACCTGTCGCGCCGTCGACACCGCCGCGCGCCGCAGGGCGGCGAGGTCGGCATCGGCCAGCAGGCGCTCGGCCTCCTCGGCCGCCCGTTCGGTCTCGATCGTGGTGTCGGGCTCGGCGTTGAGGTCGAAGCGCTCCCAGTAGCCCATGTCGATCCGGTCCTTGTCCTTCGAGTTTGCCGTGCCGCGCAGCCGCTTGAGCAGGAACTCCTCGCGGCTCTTCACCGCGTAGTGGTTGACCTGCCCCAGCGCGTAACCCTCCTCGCCCCGGGGAAAGCGCCAGCCCTTGCGCAGGATGGCCTCGCTCATCTCCTCGCCCGAGCCGTTGAGCCAGCGCACCGGCGGCAGGACCTTGCGGCTCTTCTCGAAGCGGGGGCGGTGGACGCCGAAATAGTCGAAGGCAGCGGGGCGGAAGAGCGACTTGATCCCGCGCACCAGCCCGTTCGCGGGCGTCTCGAGCGAGCAGCCGCGCGTGAAGCGGCCCGTCACCGGCGCGTCGACCCAGCGCGCGGCGCCGCCCGAGCCCATCAGCCGCCAGCCGAGCGAGAGCGCGTCGGGGTGGCCGGTCTGTTCGAGCAGGGCGGGCAGGGTGCGGTCGCCCGCGTGCAGGTTGAGGAACTCGTCGGCGTCGATGACGAGCAGCCAGTCGGCGCCGCGCACGTCGTCCATCCGGTTGGCGCGCCAGTAGGCGCGGCGCTGCGCGTCCATCCCCTCGCCGACGGGGTTGTCGTGGTGGCGCAGCACGCCCATCGCCTGCAGTCGGTCGAGCATGAGGTTGGTGCCGTCGGTGCAATCGTTGGAGAACACCGTGATGTCGGTCACGCCGAGCGCGCGGTGATGAGCGAGCCATTCGACGAGATACGGCGCCTCGTTGCGCATCGTGGCGACGAGGTGGATGCGGGCATCGCGCCCCAGACGGGCGGGGCCGGGCAGCGGGGCGGGGTCTGCGATTCGGTCCGTCCCGGCCCCGTCGATCTTGGCCCCGTCGATCTTGGCCCCGTCGATCTTGGCCCCGTCGATCTTGGCCCCATCGGTCTCGGCGCCGTCGGTCTCGGCCGCTGCCTCGCGCAGGGCGGCGCGGGCGGCGCGCTTGCGGCCGGTGCGCGAACGGGCGACGAGGAGGGCCAGCACCCGGTCGGGCACGCCCGCGGCGCGGTACTCGGCGACCTTCTCCTGCACGGGTTTCGGCAGATGCTGGGTGAAAAGGATCCGGTCGAGGAGCTCGAAGGGCACCGACGCCGCGCGCTCGAGCTCCTCCATCCATCGCGCGTAGTCGCCGGTCGCGCGCAGCTCGTCCACGCGGGCGGCATGGAAGGCGTATGCCTCGTCCTGCAGGCGGGCGAGCACGGGGTCGGCAAGCCAGTCGGCCATCAGCCGCCGCGTCTCCGGCACGAGGCGCAAGGCGGCCTCGTGCCGTTCCTCGTTGCGGTCGAAGAGGGCGAAATAGGCGGCGTCGTACTTGTTCTCCTTGAGGTTGACGTTGCCGCGCAGACGGCGGAGCAGGTAGGCCTCGCGGCTCTTGACCGCGTAATGGTTCATCTCGGCGAGGCCGTAGCCGAGCGTGGGCCTCGTGGAGCGCCAGCCGGCGCGCACGAAGTCGGCGGGCATCGGCTTTCCCGAGCCGTTGACCCAGGCCTGCGCGGCAAGGGCGCGTGCGCGCCCGGCGTCGGTGCGGGCGCCGTGGATCGACGGGCGGTGGATGCCGAGCTTCATGTGGGGGAAGGGGCGGAACAACGTCTTGACCCCCCAGCCCTTCTTGAAGTCGTCGGGGGCGGCGCGCGTGTAGCTCTCGGTGACGAGGCCCGGTCGCCAGTCGGTCAGCCCCGACGAGCCGAAGAAGCGCCAGGTGATCGCGCAGGCGTCGGTGCCCCCGGGGAGCGCCGCGACGAGGTCGGGCAGCCGGCCCGCGCCGGCCTTGACGGTGACGAACTCGTCCGAGTCCATCACGAGGATCCAGTCGCTTCCGGTCACGGCGGGGTTGGCCTCGGCGAGCGTCAGGGCGTGGGGCTGGGGCTTCTTGCCCGGCGGTACCACGTTGCGGAAATGGTGGAGGAGGCCCATCGCCTCCATCCGGTCGAGCATCCGGTCGGTGCCGTCGGAGCAGTCGTTGGTGTAGACGACGATCCGGTCGGCGCCCGCGGCATGGTGGTAGGCCACCCATTCGACGAGGGAATGGCCCTCGTCCTTCATCATCGACAGGATGGTGATGCCCGCCCGTTCGGCCATGTCTGTCCGGTTCCCCCTGGGCCGTCTGCCGGCCATGTCCGTCGCCGCGCGCGGGGCCATCCTCGCGCGCGGAGCTTACGATCGCATCAAGATTTGGCGGGAATGGGGCGGGGCGTCGTGCGGGGCGTGTCGAGGGGCGCGCGGGCCGCGGCGTGTCTGCGACCGCGGGGCGGGGAACAGCGTGCGGCGCGGCGGGTTGACGGGCGTGAAGGCGGGCGTCACATACCGCACGGTCTAGCGACGCCCGCCGCGACGGGCCATCACCACACCAACGGGGGACGATCATGAGCTTCACCCTTCCCGACCTGCCGTATGCCCACGATGCGCTCGCCGAGTACGGCATGAGCCGCGAGACGATGGAGTATCACCACGACATCCACCACAAGGCCTATGTCGACAACGGCAACAAGCTGATCGCCGGCACCGAATGGGAGGGCAAGCCCGTCGAGGAGATCGTCAAGGGCACCTACCAGGCCGGCGCCGTGGCGCAGAACGGCATCTTCAACAATGCCTCCCAGCACTGGAACCACACCCAGTTCTGGGAGATGATGGGGCCGGGCAAGCCGGGCGTGCCGGGCGAGCTGGAAAAGGCGCTGACCGAGGCCTTCGGTTCGGTCGACAAGTTCAAGGAAGAGTTCGCCGCCGCCGGCGCGGGCCAGTTCGGCTCGGGCTGGGCGTGGCTGGTGAAGGACACCGACGGCGCGCTCAAGGTCACAAAGACCGAGAACGGCGTGAATCCGCTCTGCTTCGGGCAGATTGCGCTTCTGGGTTGCGATGTGTGGGAACATTCCTACTACATCGACTTCCGCAACAAGCGCCCCGCCTACCTGCAGAACTTCCTCGACAACCTCGTGAACTGGGAGAACGTGGCCAGCCGCATGTGAGCGCGGCCGCCGCGGGAGCGGGGGGCCAGCCCCCCGCGCCCCCCGGGATATTTGACGCAAGAAGAAGGGGCGGGGCGGGGAGCCTCGCCCCGTTTTCCGTCTGCGGAGCGGAACGGGCGCGCGAGGGCCAGCGCCCTTTGCCGCATGGTGCGGGCGGGCGGAATCGGGCGAAGCATTTACCGGAGAGGTAGTACTCCGATGGCGATGTCCGACCTGCGTGATCTGTCCCTGCCCAGGCTGCTTGACATGCCCCCCCTTTGGCTCCTGCTGTTCGTGGGGCTGGCGCGGCTGCAGGCGGTGCGCTGGCCGGTCTGGCCGGTCGAGCTGCCGCTGGTCGACCTCGCCGCGGGCGTGCTCGTAGGGGGCGGCGTGCTGCTGATGGGGCTAGCGCTGATGGAGATGCGGCGCGCGCGCACGACGATCGTGCCGCACATGCAGCCCGAGGCGCTGGTCACGACCGGCGTCTTCGCGCGAACGCGCAACCCGATCTATCTCGGCGATCTCTGCATCCTCGCCGGTCTCGTCCTGTTCTGGAAGGCGTGGCCGAGCCTCGTGCTCGTGCCTCTCTTCGCGTGGCTCGTGACCGATCGCTTCATCCGCCCCGAGGAGGCGCGGCTGCACGCGCGTTTCGGCGCGCGCTTCGAGCACTGGACGCAGCGGACGCGGCGCTGGCTCTGACCGGGCCGCTCCGGGCGGGTGCGCGGCGGTATACCGAAACGCCCCGCCAGGGCGGGGGGCTGTTAGCGGTATCGGGGGCTGTTGCCTCCTGCGGCAAGGTGCTACAGGCCCCCCCGATGGACCGACAGACGATGAACCGACCGACGGGGGCCGCCGTGACGCGGCCCTTTCCTTGGACAGGGGGGATTGCCACGTGAAGATCGGGTCTCCGAGAGAGGTGATGGAGGGCGAGCGGCGCGTCGCGATGACGCCCGACAGCGCCAGGCAGCTGCAGAAGCTGGGTCACGAATGCTATGTCGAGGCGGGCGCGGGCGTGCCTGCGGGCTTCACCGACGACGCCTATGCGGAAGCGGGCGTGACGGTGGTGGACGGCGCGACCGCGCTGTTCGAAGCGGTCGACGCGGTCGCCAAGGTGCGGCCGCCGACCGAGGCCGAGATCGACATGCTCCGCGCCGGCCAGACGCTGATCAGCTTCTTCTACCCGGCCTCGAACGAGGACCTGATGAAGCGCGCGGCCGACCGCGGCGCGACCGTTCTGGCGATGGACATGGTGCCCCGCATCAGCCGCGCCCAGAAGATGGACGCGCTGTCGTCGATGGCCAACATCGCGGGCTACCGGGCGGTGCTGGAGGCGGGCAACGAGTTCGGCCGCTTCTTCACCGGCCAGGTGACGGCGGCGGGCAAGGTGCCGCCCGCCAAGGTGCTGGTGGTGGGCGCGGGCGTGGCGGGCCTCGCCGCGATCGGCGCGGCGACCTCGCTGGGGGCCATCACCTACGCCTTCGACGTGCGCCCCGAAGTGGCCGAGCAGATCGAGTCGATGGGCGCCGAGTTCGTCTATCTCGACTTCGAGGAGGAGACGCAGGACGGCGCCGCGACCGGCGGCTACGCCGCGCCCTCGAGCCCCGAGTTCCGCGAGAAGCAGCTGGAGAAGTTCCGCGAGCTGGCACCGGACGTCGACATCGTCATCACCACGGCCCTGATCCCCAACCGGCCCGCGCCGGTGCTGTGGACGAAGGACATGGTCGAGGCGATGAAGCCCGGCTCGGTCATCGTCGATCTTGCCGCCGAGCGGGGCGGCAACTGCGAGCTGACCGAGAAGGATGCCCGGGTCGTCACCGACAACGACGTGACGATCCTTGGCTATACCGACCTCAACAGCCGGATGGCCACGCAGTCGTCGACGCTTTACGCCACGAACGTCCGCCACCTGGTGACGGACCTGACGCCCGAAAAGGACGGAGCGATCGTCCACGACATGGAGGACGACGTGATCCGCGGCGCGACCATCGCGCATGCGGGCGAGGTGACGTTCCCGCCGCCGCCGCCCAAGGTGCAGGCCATCGCGGCCCAGCCGAAGAAGGAGAAGGCGAAGGAGCTGACCCCCGAAGAGAAGCGCGCGCAGGAGATCGCGGCCTTCCGCAAGCAGACGATCAACCAGGTCGCGCTGCTCGGCGGGGGCGCGGTGGCGGTGCTGGCGGTGGGTGCGGTGCCGGGAATGCCGGCGAGCTTCATGCAGCACTTCATCGTGTTCGTGCTGGCCGTCTTCGTGGGCTTCCAGGTGATCTGGAACGTCGCGCACTCGCTGCACACGCCGCTGATGGCCGTCACCAACGCGATCTCGTCGATCATCATCCTCGGCGCGTTGATGCAGATCGGCTCGGGCAGTTTCCTGGTCACCATCCTCGCGGCGATCGCGGTGTTCATGGCCGGCATCAACATCTTCGGCGGCTTCCTCGTGACGCGGCGCATGCTCGCCATGTTCCAGAAGTCGTGAGGCGGGAGTAGGGACACATGGAAAACGCATTCACCATCGCGGCCTATGTGGTCGCCGCCGTCCTCTTCATCCTCTCGCTGGGCGGTCTTTCGGGGCAGGAAAGCGCCAAGCGCGCGGTCTGGTACGGCATCGTCGGCATGGCGCTGGCGGTCGTCGCCACGCTGATCGGGCCGGGCGCGGGGCTCTGGTGGCTGTCGCTCGTCCTGATCGCGGCGGGCGCGGCCATCGGCATCCAGCTGGCGCAGCGGGTGCAGATGACGCAGATGCCCGAGCTTGTCGCGGCGATGCACTCGCTCGTGGGTCTGGCGGCCGTCTTCGTGGGCTTCAACGCCGATTTCGAGATCAACCGCGTGGCGGGGATGGACGAGGCGGCCATCGCCGCGCTGACCGGCTTCGCCGATCTCGTGGCCAAGAAGACGCCGGTCGAGATCACGATCCTTCAGGTCGAGCTGTCTCTGGGCATCTGGATCGGCGCCGTCACCTTCACCGGCTCGGTGATCGCCTACGGCAAGCTCGCGGGCCGGGTCGACACGGCGGCCAAGCAGCTGCCGGGCGGGCACCTGCTCAACGCGGCCGCGGCGGCCGGCTCCATCGCCATGCTCGCCCTCTACCTCGGCGGCGCGGGCTCGTGGACGCTGTTCCTCATGGCGCTGCTGGCGTTCTTCATCGGCTACCATCTGATCATGGGCATCGGCGGGGCGGACATGCCGGTCGTGGTGTCGATGCTGAACAGTTATTCGGGCTGGGCGGCGGCGGCCATCGGCTTTTCGCTGTCGAACGACCTGCTGATCGTGGTGGGCGCGCTCGTCGGCTCGTCGGGTGCGATCCTCTCCTACATCATGTGCAAGGCGATGAACCGCTCGTTCATCAGCGTGATCCTGGGCGGCTTCGGCGGCCCGCAGGGCGCGCAGGCGGCGGTCGAGGGCGAGATGGTCGCCACCGGTGTCGACGAGGTCGCCCAGTCGCTCGACGAGGCCGACTCGGTCGTCATCGTGCCGGGCTACGGCATGGCGGTGGCGCAGGCGCAGAACAACGTGGCCGAACTCACCCGCCGTCTGCGGGCGAAGGGCAAGGAGGTGCGCTTTGCCATCCACCCCGTGGCGGGCCGGCTGCCGGGGCACATGAACGTGCTCCTGGCCGAGGCGAAGGTGCCCTACGACATCGTGCTCGAGATGGACGAGATCAACGACGACTTCCCCGAGACGGATGTCGTGATCGTCATCGGCTCGAACGACATCGTGAACCCCGCGGCGCAGGACGACCCGAACTCGCCCATCGCTGGCATGCCCGTGCTCGAGGTGTGGAAGGCCAAGCAGGTCTTCGTGTCGAAGCGGGGGCAGGGGACGGGCTATTCCGGCATCGAGAACCCGCTCTTCTTCAAGGAGAACACGCGGATGTTCTATGGCGACGCCAAGAAGAGCCTCGACGACCTGCTCACGCGCGTCTCCTGAGCGCCGCGACCCTGTTGAGAGGGCGCCGTCCGGCCGGGCGGCGCCCTTTCTCGTTCCGGTTGCATCGCGCGTGGCGCCCTGTCCCGCCCGAGGCGGGCGGACCCGACCGGGAGCGTGCATGGCCGGCGACCGGGAGTGCGACGGTGCCGTGTCCGGGCAGGATGAGGCGGCGCAAGGCGATCCGTCGCGCGGCGTCAGCCGCGGGCCCTCTCGCGGCGGCGCGGCGCTCTCGGCCACTGCGCCGCGGGCCGGCCTCGGCCTCGTCGGGATCGGCGGCATGGCCGGCGCGGACGGGGCGGTGCGCCGGCTGCGGTCTCGCCGAGGCGCGCCTTTTCCGGGGGAGCGCCCTCCCGGGGGATCGCCCCCCGGTCGGGCGCCCACTCCCGTGCCTCGCGGTGCCCGCGTCGGGCCTCTCGGGGCGGGTGCCGGGCCGTGCGTCGGGGCGGACTGGCGGCGCATCGCGGCGGTAATCCGAGGGCCGATGGCCGCGAGAGCGGAAAACTGCAGGGTCGGTTAGCGAAGCGTCAAGCGCTGGCGGTGCGCGCGCGAATGCCTTTTAGGTCAACGCCTTGATGCCGCGCCGACGCTGCCGCCATCGCCGGGGCATGGGGGTGTGCGCGGTACATCCGCCCGGTTTCGCCCGGTCCGCCGGTGATCCGCCGGCGCCCGTTTACCGCCCGTTCAAGGCTGCGGCCCTATGCCCTCTTCGATCCGGACGCGCCCCTGGCGTCCCCGACAGGCCGAAAGGAGTGAAGCGGGCAATGGAGATCATCGGAAAACTGACCGAGGACAACGGTCGCATCGAGTTCCGGTGCGAGCGTTCGGGCCTCGTCGTCCGGGGCGACTACCCCGAATGGGTGCTCGCTGCCGCGGCCGAGATGATGGCGGCGATCGCCGAAAAGGAGATCGAGGGCAAGATCGAGGAGCTTTCGGCGCTCGTCGAGTTCGGCGAGGCGACCGAAACGGCCATCGACGGCGCGAGGTGGGAGCACAAGAGCCGCTTCGAGATCGTGCCGCAATGCACCGTCACGATGGGATCGACCGAGTATCGCTGGGTCGCGCCCGACGCCGAGGCGGTCCGCGTCGGCGAGTTCGACGGCCACCCCGTCAAGCGCGTGCACAACATGGCGCTGACCCGCAACGACAGCTTCCTCGCCAACGAGCCGGGCGTCGGCCCGGGTTCGGGCGAGACCTCCTGACCCGCGCGCCCCAAGCCACAGCCCCGACTAGCAAAGGATCACGACCCATGGAAATCATCCCCTTCGGCAGCCAGGATGTCGACAACATCCTCGCGCGCGAGCCCCAGCGGGTGGAAAAGCTGGCCTTCGGTGCCGTCCTGCTCGACCGCAACGGCAAGGTCGTCAAGTACAACCAGGCCGAGGGCCTGATCGCCGGGCGCGACCCCTCGGAGGTCGTGGGCAAGGACTTCTTCAACGAGATCGCGCCCTGCGCCAAGGGCAAGCGCTTTCACGGCGAGTTCCTGAAGTTCCACCAGACCGGCCAGGTCAACGTGATGTTCGACTACAAGTTCGACTACAAGGGCGCCAATGTGGGCGTGAAGATCCACCTCAAGTCGCAGCCCGACGGCCAGCATTGCTGGATGTTCGTCAAGCGCGCCTGACCCCTTGCCGGGTGCCTGGCCGCGGGGGGCGTCCCCCGCGGCGCGGCGCCCCCGATCCGGAGCATTCCCATGACCTACATGACCGACGCCCCCACGGCCGAGCACCCCGTGCCGATGTCGGGCCAGGGCCACGGCTACGACGCGCCCGCCGGGCTCTCGTCGGGCCAGTACCGCCTCCGCCGCTTCGGCGGCCGGCCGATCGTCTTCCAGGGCACCGAGCTCGCCATGGCGATGAGCTTCACGCCCGGGCTGCCCTACTGGTTCGAGATCAACCTGTTTCGCGCAAACGACGGCTCTTGCCCGGTCTGCGTCAAGAAGTTCTTCTCGTCGAGCGAGGAAAAGGACTTCGCCCGCGCCTGGGTCGCGCCCTCGATCGAGGCAGCGCTCGACTCGATCGAGACCTTCGATCCTGCAGAGGACGTGCCCGTGCGCGTGAGCCTCTCGGGCGGATCGATGACGCCGGCCGAGATGGAGGCCGCCGCGATGGACCTGCAGGCGCAAGTGACCAACGTCCGGACCCATTACGCCAGCCTCGTCGGCGAGTTCCTGCACCAGCTCGACGCCGCCTGATGCGGGCTGCGCCCGTGCCCGGCCCGGCACGCGCCCCGACGGCGGGGCCGCCCTCCGCCCCGGCCTCCCCCGTAGGGGCGAAGGCGGCCCGGCGGGCCTCCCTCGAGCCGGACATGTCCGGTCATGGAGGCGCGACCGGCCGCCACGCCGTGCCGGCGCTGCCGCTCGATGCCGCGTCGCTCGCCCGGATCTGTCGCGGCGCCCTCCGCGAGCGCCTGTCGCGGACCCGCGGAGTGCCGGTGCCGCCCGTTCCCGACGACCTTCCGCTCGTCGACCGGCCCGGTGCCGCCGGACAAGGCGATGCCGCGCGCGACGGCGACCCGGCAGGTGGCGCCCGGCGCGAGCACGCGTCCCTCGGGCTCGACAGTCTCGAGCTGCTGGAGGCGGTCGCCGATCTCGACCGGCGCTTCGCCCTGTCGCGCACGGGGATCGAGGATCACCTGCTGCTCCGCCCGACCCTCGCCGCGTGGGGGGCGCTCATCGCCGAGCACCTGCGGCGCTGCGGCCCGGACCTGCCGGTCACCTTCATGACCTCCGGCTCGCAGGGCGCCCCCCACGCGGTCGCCCATCCCGCCTCGACGCTGCTCGCCGAGGCCGACGCTCTCATCGACGTCCTCGCCCCCTGCGGATCGGGCGCACGCGGTCCGGCCGCTTGCACGACCGGCCCCGGGGCATCCGCGCCCGGTGGGTCGGCCGAAGGGGCCGCCGCCCCGGAGGCGCTGGGCCGGGTCCTCGTGCTGGTTCCCTGTCACCACATCTTCGGCTTTCTCTTCGGCGCGCTGGTCCCGGCGCGTGCGGGCTGGCCGGTGATCGACCTTGCCGGCCGCGCCCCGGGCACGCTCGCCCGCACCGCCCGGCCCGGCGACCTGATCGTGGCGACCCCCTACCTTCTCTCCCTTGCGCTGCAGGCGGGCGAGTCCATTCCGGCCGGGTGCTCTGCCGTGGTCTCGGGCGCGGCGGCACCTGCCGATGTCTGGGCCGACGGCGCCCGCGCGGGGCTCGGCCTGACCGAGATCTACGGCGCGACCGAGACAGGCGGCGTCGGCTGGCGCAGGGCGCCGGATCATCCGTTCGAACTGCTGCCGCATCTGTCGCGCGCCGGGAACGGGGTCGCCGGGCCATGCGGGGCGACGCTGCCGCTGCAGGACAGGCTGGCATGGCGCGGCCCCCGCAGCTTTGCCTTGCTCGGCCGGGTCGACCGGGTCGTGCAGGTGGCCGGCGTCAATGTCTCGCCCGACGCGGTCGCCCGTCGCCTCGCCGCGCTGGAGGAGGTCTCCGATGCCGCGGTGCGCCTTGACCATGCGTCGGGCCGCCTCAAGGCCTTCATCGTGCCGACCGATCCCGCACTGTGCAGCACGCCGGGCGCGCTCGAGCCGCGACTGCGCGCCGCCTGTGCCGACCTGCCGGCCCCGGCCCGGCCGCAGCGCTTCGACCTCGGCACGGCCGTGCCGACAGCCCCCTCGGGCAAGCCGACCGACTGGTGAGGGTCGGCAGACCGCCGGCGCCCCAGGGCCCGCCATCTCGACGGAGCCGTGCCGCGGCGCATGGGCGGCGGCGCGTGACTGGCGGCGGGTGCGTGGCTGCAGAACGGCCGCCCCAGCTGCATCTGCAAAAGTCTCTCGCCCGTGCGACCTTCTTCTTGACGCTCCCCGGCCCGGGCCCTAGAACGCCGCTCACGCCGCTCGGAGGATCCTCCAAGCGGCGCACAGAGGGCGGTTGTAGCTCAGTTGGTTAGAGTACCGGCCTGTCACGCCGGGGGTCGCGGGTTCGAGCCCCGTCAACCGCGCCACCT
>LJNT01000128.1 GCA_001314685.1 Rhodobacteraceae bacterium HLUCCA09 | reverse complement strand
AGTTTGTACATCGCTATCCATCGACGCCTCCATCGTGATGGGCGTCATCTCCGACGGCGCGCCACCTCAAGAAACAAGGGCGATCGGCGGGCGCTTACCAAGAGTCGCATGATCCTGCATGCGGAGCGGGGTGCGAACATACACCAGATCGCCGCGTGGAGCGGGCATGAGACGCTCAAGGAAATCGAGCGATATACGAGAGCGGCCGAGAAGCGACGCCTCCTGAGCCCGGAGCCATCCGTGCTCGAAACGGGGCTGTTCCTCGAAGCTTGATCAGGGCGAACATGAACCAGGAGGGCCGCGAGATTCGCGGCCCTTTTCGCTTGCCATGCGTTGCAAAAGAGCAACATGCAAGCTGGATATCTCTGGAGGTCAATAGATGCGGGCAGCCTTTACCGGCCCGTGCGGCACGCAAAATTGTCTAAGACCCGATAGTCCTTAGACAACTCAGAGCAAAAAGGCCTGTGTTTCAAGGTGTTAAGCTTGGTAGTGGCGCGCTGGGGAGGATTCGAACCCCCGACCCCCTGATTCGTAGTCAGGTACTCTATCCAACTGAGCTACCAGCGCCCGAGGTGGGGGCGGTGTATCCACGGCAGCGGCGGGATGCAAGGCGAAATCAGGCCCTCAGCGGCCGACCTGGGGGAGACCCTCGCTGCTGCCGCCGCCCGGGCGCAGGATGACGGGCGCGGCACTCCCCTCCGGCGCGGGGGCGGCCTCGGGGCCCGGTGCGGATACGGCCGGGCGGGTGGTGTCCTGCGGGGCGAAGGAGCGGGCGAGCGCGCGCAGCGCGGCTTCCATGGCGGCAGGGTCGGAGACCTCTGGCGGGGCGATCTGGCGCATCGTGCCCCCCTCGCCGGCCTGCGGAACGGCGAGCGCGAGCGGCGACGGCCCCTCCCGCTCGCCGGCAAGGATCTCGCGCGCCGCGGCGACGAGGCTGCCGAACGGATCCGGGCCGGGGGCCTGGGGCGCCGCCGCCGGCATGTCGGACGGCTCGGAGCCGTGGGCGAGACCGGGCACGACACGATCGGCGAAGGGGAGATCCGCCGCGGCGCGCTTGAAGCCCGTCGTGAGTGTCTCGCCCACGTCGCCGCCCGTCATCGCCGTGCCGGTCACCGCGAGCCCGATCATGAAGACCCCCAGGTAGAACCGCCTGCGCATGCCGCGCCTCGCCAGTCTCGCCTCCGCCGAGGTCCACGCGTTGCACGGGATTGCGGCGATCTGGTGCCGCGCGCCAGTCGGAAAGACGGCGGGCCGACGCCCGGCAGGCGCCGACCGCCGCGCGCCCAGGCGGCGGGGTGCGGGGCGCTCAGGCGGCGGGGCGCTGGATCGCACCCTTCGGCAGGCGCAGGAGAAAGACGGTGCCCTCAGGCCCCGTCCGCTCGAGCTGCAGCGTGCCGCCGTGGCCCTTGACGAGGTCCTCGGATATGGCAAGGCCGAGGCCCGTGCCGCCCTTGCGGGTGCCGGCCGAGAAGGGGCGAAACAGGTGCTCCTGCGCCTTGGGGGGCAGGCCGGGGCCGGTATCGGAGACGCGGATCGTCCACCCCTCGCCGTCCTCGGCGACCGACACGCAGATCTCGCCCTCCTCGCCGGAGGCGACGATGGCCTGCCGCGCATTGCGCACGAGGTTGGCGAGCACGCGGTGAAGCTGCTCGGGGTCGGCACGCAGGGTCATGCCCGCCGGCACGTCCTCGCCGTAGCTGACCGGCGCGTCCTCGGAGGCGAGGCGCTCGCTCTCGATCACGTCGGCCACGAGCGGGGCGATCTGCACGAGGCCGAGGCGCGGCGGCGGCTCTTCGGCCTTGCCGAAGGCGAGGGTTCCTTCGCAAAGCGCCACGGCCCGGGTGATCGCGCCCACCAGCTTGGGGGCGGCGCGCTTGACCTTCGGATCCTCGCTCACCTCCATCCGGTCGGCGAAGAGCTGCGCCGTGGCGAGGATGTTGCGCAGGTCGTGGCTGATGCGCGCGACGGCGCCCCCGAGCTGGGCCAGCCGCTCCTTCTGGCGCAGCGCCCCGGTCAGCTGGGTCTGCAGGCTCTGAAGCGCGTCCTCGGCCTCGCGCAGCTCGGTCACGCCGGCCCGCGGCTCGATGATGCGGCGGGCGTCCTCCGGCGCCTCGGCGTAGCTCTGCATCGCGCCGACAACGCGCCGGATCGGGGTGACGAGAACGAAGCGCACGGCCAGGAACAGCAGGCCCGCCGTGACGATCGAGATCACCGCCGACAGGATCAGGATACGGAGGCCGTAGTCGATCATCTCGGTGCGCAGCCGGTCGGTCGTCAGCGTCACTTCGATCAGCAGGCCCGCCTCGCGCACCGGGTCGCCGATCACGCGGATCACCCGCGTCTCGGGATCCCACAGGCGCCGCAGCGCATCGGCGATCAGGGTCGCCGGTTCGGGGTCGCGCAGGTCGAACGTGGCGTGGATCGGGGCGGGCACGGGCGAGGACAGCACGAGCTGCCGCGCCTCGTCGCGCCGCAGCACCACGTTGAGCACGCCCGCGTTCTCCAGCAGCTCCGCCTCGAGGCCGGCGTCGATCATGTCTTCCGCCGCCAGCAGGGCAAGCGAGGCGATCTGCGCCCGCTCGAGCCGCGACAGCAGGTAATCCTCGCGGAAGCGCGCCACCGACGGCACGAAGATCAGCACCTCTGCGATCATCACGAAGATGACCGTCAGGATCAGGAACCGGCCCGAGAGGGAGTTCAGGAATCGGCGCATCGGCGTGGCGGGGCTCCGCTGAGGATAACCTCCAATTAGGGGAGAAATCGCTGCACGAAACCCACAACGCGCTCAACCGTCCGGTTCTCGAAGAGGCGCGGGGCGAAATAGGCACCCGCCGCGCGCTTGCTGGCCTCCATCCGAGTCGGGTAGGGGAGCACCGCGTTCGAGATCGCCGACATCTTCATCCGGTTTGCGATGGCGAGCGACCAGAGCGCGATCTGCTCGCCCGCCTGCGCGCCGACGATGGTGGCGCCGACCGGCCGGCCACCCACGACCATCACCTTGACGAAGCCCGCCGTGCACCCCTCGGCCACTGCGCGGTCGTTCTGCGCGAATTCGGCGCGCACCACCTCCAGGGCCTTCCCGTGGCGCTTGCGCGCCTCCGCCTCGGTCGGGCCGATCTGGGCGAGCTCGGGATCGGTGTAGGTCGCGCGGGGGATATGGGCGCTCTTCGCCTTCGCCGGCAGGCCGAAGAGCATTGCGCGCACGATTACCCCCGCATGATAGCCCGCAAGGTGGGTGAACTGCCCCTGCCCCGCAGCGTCGCCGATGGCGTAGACGCGCCGGTTCGACGTGCGCAGCCGGGCATCGACCGTCACGCCCGCCCTGTCGTGGCGCACGCGCGCCGCCTCCAGCCCGAGGCCGGCCAGATCGACCTTACGACCGACCGCGACCAGAAGGTGCGTGCCGGTCACCTCCCCGCCGCCCGCCTGCACCGTGATCGCGCCCTCCGCCCCCGAGACGCGCTCGACCGCGGCGCCCTCGCGGATGTCGACGCCCTCCGCACGGAGCGTCTCGAGCACCAGCGCGGCCGCCTCGGGGTCATCGCGCCCAAGCGCGCGGGCCCCTTCGATCACCGTGACCCTGCTGCCGAGGCGCACATGCGCCTGCGCCATCTCCATCCCGATGGGGCCACCGCCGACGACGATCAGATGCTCCGGCCGCTCGCGCAGGCCGAAGATCGTCTCGTTGGTGTGCACCGGCACCGTGTCGAGGCCCTCGATCGGCGGCACGAGGGGCCGCGAGCCCGTGGCGATCACGAAACGCCGCGCCCGGATCAGCGCGTCGCCAGCCCGCACCTCGCGCTCCGACACGAAGCGCCCCCAGGCACGGATCACGGTGACGCCGAAGCCCTCGAACCGCTCCTGGCTGTCGTGAGGCGCGATGGTCGCGATGGCGCGGGCGACATGGTCCTTGGCCTTGGCATAGTCGACCTGCGCAGGCACCGGCGCCACGCCGTAGGGTGCGCCCGTCTCCATCGCGTGGGCGTGGTGCGCGGCGGCGATCAGCGCCTTCGAGGGGACGCAGCCGTGATTGAGGCAGTCGCCCCCCATCTCGGCCCCCTCGATCAGCACCACACGGGCACCCATCTGCGCCGCGCCGGCCGCCACAGACAGGCCGCCCGAGCCCGCACCGAGGATGCAGATGTCGGTCTCGATGGTGCGGGCCGGCGGCGCCTCCTGCGCCCTGGTGTCGCTCTCGGCGGAGTCGAACATCACAGCCCTTTCCGGCCGCGCACGGCCTTGAGCACGAGCGGCAGCGCGGCGAGCGCCGCGAGCCCGAGGATCGGCAGCAGCACCTGCGGCTCGAAGATGATGCCGAGGTCGGGAGTCTCGCCCGCGGCAAAGACCTCGCCCAGCCCCGCGCCAACCGAGGTGTAGACCAGCGCGCCCGGAATGATCCCGAGAAACGTCGTCACCACGAAGCGGTAGAGCGGCACGCCAACGAACGAGGGCACGAGGTTGGCCAGGAAGAACGGCACCGCAGGCACGAGGCGGATGAGGAACAGCATCTCCCATTGGCTGGCGTCGATGCCGGCCTTCATGCGCTTCACCATTCCCTCCGAGGCGTCCATCCGCGCCGCGAGCCGCTCGCCCAGCCCCCAGCGGGCGGCGAGGAAGATGGCGGTGGCGCCGATCGTGGCGGCGGCGACGTTGAAAAGCGCGCCCGGGAACGTCGCGAACAGAAAGCCGCCCGTCAGCGTTGCGACCGTCGCGCCGGGCAGCGAGAAGGCCACGATGGCGACGTAGGCCGCGATGAACGCCGCGACGGTCGCCGGATAGTTCGCGTCGCGAAAGGCCAGCAGCGCCTCACGGTGCTCGGCCAGCGTCTCGAAGGTCAGCCGGTCGCCCAGAAGCACGGCGCCCGCCACCGCCACCGCGGCGATGACGGCGATGGGCACGAGGCGCAGGGCGCCGCCGCGCCTGGCCCGGCTGTCGTCGGCGGTGTCGTGCATGCGGTCGCTCCTCTCCCGGCGTCGTCGTCGGCTGCGCCCTACATGCGCCAGACGGCCGGCGGCGGGAACGACCCTCACGCCGCCTTGATGGCCTCCACCGCCTTCCGTGAGATCGGGCGCCCGATCGGCCCGTTCCTGTAACAAAACCCGCCCCGCGCGCCCCGCGATGTTTCAGCCGCCCGCCCGCGTTGACTTGCCCGCGCGAACCGCCTATGCGCGGGGCTTCGAAACGCCCGGGCGGGCCCTCGGCCGCCGCCCGCGACAGACGAGAGGCCCCCGGCGGGGCCCCTGCCGGAGACGAGCAAGATGAAGCGGACCTACCAGCCCTCCAACCTCGTGCGGAAGCGCCGCCACGGCTTCCGCGCGCGCATGGCCACCAAGGCCGGCCGCAAGATCCTCAATGCCCGCCGCGCCCGCGGCCGGAAGAAGCTGTCGGCCTGAGCCGTCGCGCGGCCCCGGTCGCATGCCCGCCGAGGTGCGCGGCACGACCGCTCCGACCTGCGTCTTTGCCATGCCGCCCGTGACAGGCCTGACGCGCCGCGCCGAGTTCCTCGCCGCAGCCCGTGCGCGCCGTGCCGGAACGCCCGGCTTCCTTCTCCAGGCCCGCCGCCGCGCCTCGGCCGAGGCCGCGCCGGAGGCCGTGAGGGTCGGCTTCACCTGCTCGCGCAAAGTCGGCAATGCCGTCGCCCGCAACCGCGCCAAGCGGCGCCTGCGCGCCATCGCGCGCGAGGTGCTGCCCGAGGCCGGCCGCCCAGGCTGGGATTACGTGCTGATCGGCCGCCCCGGCGCCACCGCCGAGCGCCCCTACCCCCTGCTGCTCGACGACCTGCGCGGCGCGCTCGCCCGCGTCCATGCGCCCGCGCGACGCGCAGACAAGGCAGAGCCGACGGCATGACCCCAGCCGCCTGGCTCCTCTCGCTGCCGGTGCGCGGGTATCGTCTGTTCCTCTCACCGTGGCTGGGCCATTCCTGCCGGTACCAGCCCACCTGCTCGGCCTACGCGCTCGACGCTCTGGAGCGGCACGGCGCCCTCAGGGGGGGCTGGCTGGCCGCCCGCCGCCTTGCCTCGTGCCACCCCTGGGGCGGATCGGGCTACGACCCCGTGCCCGGCGCCGACCCCTCCCACGACGCCGTGCACCGCGCCGCCGCCCCCCGCCGCGACTGAGCGCGTGGCCTGCCATCGAAGAACTGCGCTGCGCGGCCCCCACCCGGCACGCGCCAACTGCTTCTTTCTGTTCCAAATACGCATGGCGCCAGACGCGCCCCCCGCATGAGACCGGTCATGGGCGCAAGGGCCCTTCCCGCGCGCGCGCCCCTCTGGCATAGACCGCCCATGCTCGACGAGACCGACGACATCCATCCGCTGTTCCACGGCGCCCCCGCCACGACGGAGTTCCGCAAGCTCCGCAAGCGCATCGTGCGCCAGGCGCGCGAGGCGGTGGAGCAGTACGGCATGGTGCACGCGCGCGGCGCCCGCTGGCTCGTCTGCCTCTCGGGCGGCAAGGACAGCTATACCCTCCTCGCCGCTCTGACAGAGCTGCAATGGCGCGGGCTCCTGCCAGTGGAGCTGCTCGCCTGCAATCTCGACCAGGGCCAGCCCGGCTTTCCCGCCACCGTGCTGCCCGGGTTCCTCCAGCGGATGGGCGTGCCGCACCGCATCGAGTACCAGGACACCTATTCGATCGTGACCGACAAGGTGCCCGCGGGCCGCACCTACTGCGCGCTCTGCTCGCGCCTGCGCCGCGGCCACCTCTACCGGATCGCCCGCGAAGAGGGCTGCTCGGCGATCGTGCTCGGCCACCACCGCGACGACATCCTCGAGACCTTCTTCATGAATCTCTTCCACGGCGGGCGCCTGGCCACGATGCCGCCGAAGCTGGTCAACGAGGAGGGCGACCTGTTCGTGCTGCGGCCGCTGGCCCACGTCGCCGAGGCCGATTGCGAGAAGTTCGCCCGCGCGATGGGCTATCCCATCATCCCCTGCGACCTCTGCGGCAGCCAGGACGGGCTGCAGCGCCAGCAGGTCAAGCAGATCCTCGACGTCTGGGAGAAGAACAGCCCCGGACGTCGGCAGGTGATGTTCCGGGCGCTGATGAACGCGCGCCCCTCGCACCTGCTCGACCCGAAGCTGTGGGATTTCGCCGGGCTCGCGCTGGGCACCGCCCCGCCGGCCGATACCGACACGCCCGATAGCAAAAATTGAACGGAAACCGGGCCGCGCCCGTTAAGCCTATGGCCACTCCGAGCCCCTAGCGTCCTCCCGACGCCCGCCTCAGGCCGCACGGAGGAGAGCCATGACCACGCCGCGCCAGCGCACGACGCCGATCCGCGGCTGGCAGCGCAGGCTTCCGCGCTCCCTGCGCCGCACCTTCCTGCGTCCCCAGATGCTCGCCTTCGCTCCCGCGCTGCTGCTGGCGGGGGCATGGTTCGGCCTTCAGGGCGTGCTGATGATCGTCGCGCTGACCGTCCCGCTGCTGATGGTACTGTCGGGCCTTTTCGACCGTGACCAGCGGCAGGTCGACGGGCTGACGGGCCACCTTACGCGCGACGGGCTGACGGAGGAGATCGACGATGCGCTCGTCTCCATCGGCTCCGAGGCCGAGACGGCGATCGTGGTCGCCTTCGAGGTCGACCACGGCCCGCAGCTGGCGGCGCGGCTCGGGCCGGCCGGCCTCGAAACCGTGCTGTGCCGCACGGCCGACCGCCTCGCCTCGACCGCCCGCTCGGGCGACCGGGTGGGGCGGATCGGAGAGTTCCGCTTCGCCGTGCTCTTCGCGCCCGTCCGCAACGCGGGGATGGACCTCGCGCTGCGCACCGTCGAGCGGCTGCAGGGCGCGGCGAGCGAGCCCGTCAGCGTCGATTCCGGCAGCGTCTACGTCACCCTTTCGGCCGGCTTCTGCCTAGAGCGACGCGCGCCGCACCGCACGGGCGAGGCGCTGCTCGAAGCCGCCGTGACCGCGCTCGACGAGGCGCGGCTCGTGGGCGATGGCGCGGTGCGCGCCTATTCGGCCGAGATGCGCGGCCGCGCCGCCCATCGCCGCGCGCTGGCCGACGATATCGGCCGGGCCATCGACGAGGGCGAGATCGTGCCGTGGTTCCAGCCGCAGGTCTGCGCGCAAACCGGCCGCGTCACGGGGATGGAGGCGCTCGCGCGCTGGAATCACCCGCAAAGCGGCATCATCCCGCCCGCCGACTTCCTGCCCACCGCCGAGGCGGCCGGCCAGATGGAGCGGCTCGGCGAAGCGATGCTGTTCAACGGCCTCTCCGCCCTGCGCCGGTGGGATCGAGCGGGTCTCGACGTGCCGCGCATCGGCGTCAACTTCTCGTCGGCCGAATTGCGCAACCCCCGCCTCGTGGACCGGGTGAAATGGGAGCTCGACCGCTTCGACCTGGCGGCCGAGCGGCTTGCGGTCGAGGTGCTCGAGACGGTCGTCGCCGCCCCCGACGAGGACGCCGTCTCGGCCAACATCGCCGGTCTCGCCACGCTCGGCTGCGCCATCGACCTCGACGATTTCGGCACCGGCTCGGCCTCGATCGCCTCGATCCGCCGCTTCGCCGTCTCGCGGCTGAAGATCGACCGCTCTTTCGTCACCCGGATCGACGCCGACCCGGCCCAGCACAAGATGGTCGCCGCGATCCTCTCGATGGCCGAGAAACTGGACCTCGACACGCTGGCCGAGGGGGTCGAGACGCGGGCCGAGCGCACGCTGCTCGCCTCGATGGGATGCGGCCACATCCAGGGCTACCTGCTCGCTCGCCCCATGCCGCTGGACGAGGCCGAGACCTGGCTCGAAAGCTATGCCGCGCGGCCCGAACGCGAGGGCGCCGCCTCGAGCCTGTCGGCCTGAACGGCGCCACGACGCAACGTCTGCCTCCCGGCAGGGTGTTGCACGTCCGGCGAGCCGCCCGTGCGGGCCGCCCGAGCAGTGCGCGAACGCGGGCGCGCCCCGCGCCACGGCCGGAGGCTCCGCATCGAGTCCGTCAGCCCGCAGCGCCCCCGCGCGCCTCGAATCCCGGCCCGCGCGCACCTCGCGCCCCGGCCCACCCGATACCGTTGTCGCCGATACCCTCGATGCCGATGCCAGCCGCCGCGGCTTGCCCTTCCATCTCGCGGCCGGCCGGTCTCTCATCCCGCGCCGCGGCCCGCACGCCGTGCGCCCTGCCGGCCGTCCGGCGTTGACCTTGGCAACGCCCTTCCCGATGCCCACCTCAACACCGGCGCGATGGCGCAGCGCGGCACCCGCATGGGGCTTTGCTCTTGACCTTCGCGGCCCCGACCGATTGAAGCGACGACGACCTCCTCCTCCCTCCCTCGGACGACCGGTGCCCCGCTGATGGACGATCAGAACAAGAACCTCATCCTGGCCACGGCCCTGAGCTTCCTCGTCATCCTGGTGTGGTTCCTGCTCTTCCCGCCGGAAGAGCCCGTGCCGCCGGCGGAGCAGCCCGTCGCCTCCGAACAGGCCCCCACCGTCGATCCGACGACGGGCGCGCCCATCGCCTCGGTGCCCGGCAGCGCGGAGACGGGCACGGGGGCGGGAGAGGCCCCGGCGCAGCCCGACGCAACGGCATCGGAGGTCGCCGACGCCCCGCGCATCGAGATCGACACGCCGCGCCTGTCTGGCTCGATCTCGCTTCTCGGCGGCCGGATCGACGACCTCGACCTGACCCGCTACCAGGAGACGCTGGCCGACGACAGCCCCGACGTCACGCTGCTCTCGCCCGTCGGCACCGACGGAGCCTACTATGCGCTCTACGGCTGGGCGCCCGGCGGCGGGCTGTCGTCCGAAGACGTGCCCGGAACCGACACGATGTGGCAGGTCGAGCAGGGCGACGTGCTGACGCCCGACAGCCCCGTCGTCCTGCGCTGGGACAGCCCCTCGGGCCTGATCTTCCGCCGCACGATCACGGTCGACGACGCCTATCTCTTCGAAGTGACCCAGTCGGTCGAGAACCCCACCGCGGAGGCGCGCCGCGCCGCGCCCTACGGGATCATCGCCCGCCACGGCCTGCCCGACGATCTCGCCAACTTCTTCATCCTGCACGAGGGGGTCGTCGGCTGGGTCAACGACGAGCTCGTGGAGGGCGGCTACAAGTACGACCAATTGTCCGATTTCGACACCTCGCCGCAGCTCGGCGTGCCCGGCGAGGTGTTCGAGGGGATCGAGCAGGGCTGGATCGGCTTCACCGACAAGTACTGGATGACCTCGCTCGTCCCGCCGCAGGGCACCACCTCGACGCTCGCCGCGCTCTACCAGCCGGGCCCCGACATCTACCAGACCCGCGCGATCTACCCCACGCTGGAGATCGGCCCGGGCGAGACCGCCGAGCAGACCTCGCGCCTGTTCGCCGGCGCCAAGGAATGGGAGGTGATCCGCACCTACCAGAACGAGGAAGGCATCGTGAACTTCCTCGACTCGATCGACTGGGGCTGGTTCTTCTTCCTGACCAAGCCGATCTTCGCGGTTCTGCACTTCCTCAATATCTGGATCGGCAACATGGGCTGGTCGATCATCGCCCTGACCCTGCTGATCAAGGCGCTCCTGCTGCCGCTGGCCTACAAGTCCTACGTCTCGATGGCCAAGATGAAGGAGCTCCAGCCCGAGATGGAGAAGATCAAGGAGCGCGCCGGCGACGACCGCCAGAAGCTCCAGAAGGAGATGATGGAGCTCTACAAGAAGGAAAAGGTGAACCCGGCCTCGGGCTGCCTGCCGATCCTTCTGCAGATCCCGATCTTCTTCTCGCTCTACAAGGTGATCTTCGTCACGATCGAGCTGCGCCACGCCCCGTGGTTCGGTCCGTTCCGCGACCTCTCGGTGCCCGACCCGACCTCGATCTTCAACCTGTTCGGCCTCTTCCCGTGGCAGGCGCCGCCGCCCGAATCGATCATGGCGCTCGTCTTCATCGGCGTGCTGCCGATCATTCTCGGCATCTCGATGTGGCTCCAGCAGAAGCTCAACCCGGCGCCGACCGACCCCACGCAGCAGATGATCTTCGCCTGGATGCCGTGGGTGTTCATGTTCGTTCTCGGTGGCTTCGCCAGCGGACTGCTGGTCTACTGGATCGCGAACAACGTGATGACCTTCGGCCAGCAATACGCGATCATGCGCAGCCAAGGCTACAAGCCCGATCTCTTCGGCAACATCACATCGAGCTTCCGACGATCGAAGCCGGACGCAAAGTGAGCGACACGACGTGAGCGGCTCGCCCCGCCCTGGCACGCCCGTCGTCGCGCAAATCTGGCGCCACCCGGTCAAGGCGCTCTCGCGCGAGCGCCTGCCCGCGGTGGTCCTCGAGGCGGGCGCGCCCCTGCCACTCGACCGGCGCTGGGCGGTCACCCATGCGAACGCCCGCTTCGACGGCACCTGGGCGCCCAAGGGCAACTTTCTGCGCGGGGTGAGCGCGCCGGCACTGATGGCCGTGACCTCGACCTACGATCCCGATACGGGGCGGCTCACGCTGGCGCATCCCGAGCAGGGCGAGATCGAGATCGACCCGGGCGACCCCGCGGCATCGGGCGCGCTGATCCACTGGCTCGCGCCGCTCTGGCCCGAGGGCTTCCCGCCGCCGACCGGCCTCGTCTCGGCAGACGTCGCGCTGACCGACGTGCCCGAGCCCTGGGTCGCGGTGAACAACCTCGCCAGCCATCGCGCCGTGGCCGACCGCCTCGGCGACCGGGGCCTCTCGATCCACCGCTGGCGCGGCAATCTCTGGCTCGACGGCCTCGCGCCGTGGGAAGAGTTCGACTGGCCGGGGCAGCGCCTGCGCATCGGCGAGGCGGTGCTCGAGGTGCAGGAGCGGGTCACGCGCTGCATGGCGACCGCAGCCAACCCCGAGACCGGCCGGCGCGATTACGACACGCTCGCCGCCCTGCGCTCTTGGGACCACGAGGATTTCGGCGTCTACGCGCTTGTGGTTGAGGGCGGCGAGATCGCCGAAGGCGCGGCCGTCACCCTGCCATGACCCTGCCCTTCCCGCTTGCCGAGCCACCCGATCCGCAGGTCGCCGAGGCCGGCCGAAAGCTCTTTGCCGGCGGCGCGGACTTCCTCAAGGGCGTCGTGGCGATGGACGGGCTGCCGCCGCCCGACCGGCTCGAGGTCTGCTTCGCCGGGCGCTCCAACGTCGGCAAGTCGAGCCTCATCAACGCGCTGACGGGCACCCGGGGCCTTGCGCGCACCTCCAACACGCCCGGCCGCACGCAAGAGATCAACTACTTCACGCTCGGCGAGAGTCACTACGTCGTCGACCTGCCGGGCTACGGCTTCGCCAAGGCGCCCGTCGCGGTGGTGGAGCGCTGGCAGCGGCTGCTGCGCGCCTATCTCGCCGGGCGCCCCTCGCTGCGCCGCGCCTTCGTGCTGATCGACGCCCGCCACGGCATCAAGCCGGTCGACGAGGAGATCCTGTCGATGCTCGACGGCGCCGCAGTGCCCTTCCAGACGGTGCTGACCAAGGCCGACAAGGTGAAGACCGCGGAGCGCGACCGCATGCTCGCGCAGGTCCGCGAAAAGCTTCAGCCGCACCCTGCGGCGTTTCCCGAACTCGTCCTCACCTCGTCGGAAAAGGGCGACGGGATCGCGACGCTCCGCGCCATAATCGCCACCCTTGCCTGACGCGCGGTCCGGCTACACGTGCTGCCCGGCATTCACCTCGATCTCGGTGCCGGTGACGTAGGTCGACGCCCCGGAGCACAGGAAGAAGATGACATCGGCCACTTCCGAGGGCTGCCCGAGGCGCCTGAGCGGCAGCGTGTCCACGATCTTCTCGGTGCCGGGGCTCAGGATCGAGGTCTCGATCTCGCCCGGCGCGATCGAGTTCACCCGCACGCCAAGGGGCCCGAAATCGTGCGCCATCTCGCGCGTCAGCGCCGCGAGCGCCGCCTTCGACGTCGCATAGGCCGCGCCCGCGAAGGGGTGAACCCGGCTGCCGGCGATCGAGGTGACGTTGACGACGGCGCCGCGCGCCTCCCACAACTCGTCCACCAGCCCGCGGGCCAACACGATGGGGGCGAAGAAGTTGACATGGAACACCTTGCCCCACGTCCGAAGGTTGGTGTCGATCGTGTTCAGCCTCTCGCCGTCGTCTCCCTTGGGCGAGATCCCGGCATTGTTCACCAGCGCTTCCAGCTTGCCGTCGACCTTCTCGCGGATCACCTCGATGGCGCGCATCGTGTCGTGCGGGTCGGCCAGGTCGACCTGGATGTGGTTGTCCTCGCCGCCGGGCCAGGGGCAGCGCGAATCGAACGGCTGGCGCGAGCAGGTCAGCACGCGCCACCCCTCGGCCGAGAACCGCTTGACCGTGGCATGCCCGATCCCACGGCTCGCCCCTGTCAGCACCAGCGTCTTCTGCCGCGTCTCGCCCATTCGCGCCCTCCCGGCTGTCGTCGCCACACTACCCCGCCGCAGCGCCCATGCAATCGCCGCCTTGCAATCGCCCTCTTGGCACGGCCCGGCGCGGGGGCTAGCAGGGAGCGCCCCGCCGACCCGACCGGACCGAGGACATGAGACGACAGATGGCCGACCCCGACAGTTCCATCGCCACCGCCCGGACGCTCGCCGAGGCGCTGCCCTATCTGCAGCGCTACTCGGGCGCGATCGTGGTCATCAAGATGGGCGGCAACGCGATGGGAGACGACGACGCGATGGCCGGCTTCGCCCGCGACGTGACGCTGATGAGCCAGGTGGGCGTTCGGCCCGTCGTGGTGCATGGCGGCGGGCCGATGATCAACGCGCTGTTGCAGAAGCTCGGCATCGAGAGCAGCTTCGTCGGCGGCAAGCGCGTCACCGACCGGGCCACGATCGAGGTGGTCGAGATGGTGCTGGCCGGCGGCGTGAACAAGCGCATCGTGCAGGCGATCAACATGCAGGGCGGCCGCGCCGTGGGCCTGTCGGGCAAGGACGCCAACATGATCGTGTGCGACCCCGCCGACGCCTCGCTCGGCTTCGTGGGCGAGCCGGTCGAGGTCACGCCCGACGTGATCCACCAGCTGCACGCGGCCGGCATCATCCCCGTCATCGCGCCCCTCGGCACCGGCCGCGAGGGCGAGACCTACAACATCAACGGCGACACGGCCGCCGGGGCGGTGGCCGCCGCGCTCAAGGCCGACCGCCTGCTGCTCCTGACCGACATCGAAGGGGTGAAGGACGGCGAGGGCGAGGTGGTGACCGCGCTGACCGCCGCGCAGGTCGAGGCGATGACGCGCGACGGCACGATCTCGGGGGGCATGATCCCCAAGACCGAGACGGCGCTCCAGGCCCTGCGGGGCGGGGTGCGGGCGGTGGTCATCCTCGACGGGCGCCAGCCCAACGCCTGCCTGCTGGAGCTGTTCACCGATCACGGAGCGGGCTCGATGATCCGCATGCAGGAGCGGCTGGGGTGAAGACGAAAGACCCTTCTCCCGCACCCGCGCCCTGCCCTATGCTTCGCCCATGACGGCCGCTGCCCTCCGCCCCCTGACCTTCGCCAAGCTCGATGCGCGCGCCGCCGAGGCGGGGCTCCGGGCGCTTGGCGGATTCCACGCCGGGACAGAGGACGACGACCTGCCCGCCGGCACGCAGGCCGTCGTGCTGCTCGCTCCGCGCGAGCCCGGCTTCTGGGCGCGTATCGGCGCCGAGCCCGAATTCGCCGACGGCCGCCCCGACCCGCTCGACCGCTGGTCGCGCCGGACCGTGGGGCGGCTGGCCTGCGCGCTCGGGGGCAAGGCGCTCTTCCCCTTTGGCGGCCCGCCGTGGCGCCCCTTCCTCTCCTGGGCGCTGCGCACCGGGCGGCTGCACCCCTCGCCCGTCGGCATGCTGGTGCATAACGATGCGGGCCTGTGGGTGTCGCTGCGCGGGGCGCTGGCGCTCAGGCAGCGGATCGACCTGCCGGGGCCCGCCCCCTCGCCCTGCGACACCTGCGCGGGGCAGCCCTGCCGCACCGCCTGTCCCGTCGGCGCGCTGGGCGGCGGACCCTACGACATCGCCACGTGTCGTGGCCACATCGCGGCACCGGAAGGGGCCGAATGCATGGCTGCGGGCTGCCGCGCGCGCCGCGCCTGCCCCGTCTCGGCCCGCTACCCGCGCGAGCCGGCTCAATCGGCCTTTCACATGCGCGCCTTCACCGGAACCCCATGAAGCACCTTATCCTTCTCCGCCACGCCAAGTCGAGCTGGAACAACCCCGAGTTCGACGACCGCGAGCGGCCCCTCAACAAGCGCGGCAAGCGCGCCTCGGGCGACCTCGCCAACTGGTTTCGCCAGCAGGGATGGGCGCCCGACGAGGTGCTCTGCTCGCCCGCCCTTCGCACGCGCGAGACACTGGAGCGGCTCAAACTCGACGCGACGCCCGAGATCCGCGACGACATCTACGAGGCGCCGCCCGGGGCTCTCTTCGCCGCGCTGCAGGGGGCCGGGGGCGAAACGGTGATGATGGTGGGACACAACCCCGGCATCGGGGCGCTCGCGCAGATCCTCGCGCGCGAAAAGCCCGACCATCCCCGCTTCGACGACTACCCGACAGGCGCCCTCACGATCCTGCGCTTCGACCTCGGCGACTGGGCCGGGCTGCAGCCGGGCTCCGGCGAGGTGGTGGAGTTCCTCACCCCGCACGACCTGCCTCCCGCCGACTGAGCGGCGGCGCCAAACGCCCTTCCAAGGGCGTTGCGAAGCGCTTTCGAAAGCGCTTCTCAAGGCGCTTCGAAGCGCCTTGTCCCCGGCTCAGTGGCCGAGGATCTGGCTGAGGAACAGCTTGGTGCGGTCGTTCTGCGGGTTGTTGAAGAACGCCTCGGGCTCGTTCTGCTCGACGATCTGCCCCTGGTCCATGAAGATCACCCGATTGGCCACCTGCCGGGCGAAGCCCATCTCGTGCGTCACCACCAGCATGGTCATGCCTTCCGCGGCGAGCTCGACCATCGTGTCGAGCACCTCCTTGATCATCTCGGGGTCGAGCGCCGAGGTCGGCTCGTCGAACAGCATGATCCGGGGCCGCATGCACAGGCTGCGCGCGATCGCCACCCGCTGCTGCTGACCGCCCGAGAGCTGACCGGGATACTTGTGCGCCTGCTCGGGGATCTTGACCTTGGTGAGAAAGTGCATGGCCGTTTCCTCGGCCTCGCGCTTGGGCGTCTTGCGCACCCAGATCGGGGCCAGCGTGCAGTTCTCGAGGATGGTCAGGTGCGGAAACAGGTTGAAGTGCTGGAACACCATGCCGACCTCGGAGCGGATCGTGTCGATGTTCTTGATGTCCGACGACAGGCGCGTGCCGTCGACCTCGATCCGGCCCGCCTGGTGTTCTTCCAGGGCGTTGATACAGCGGATCAGCGTCGACTTGCCCGAGCCGGAGGGCCCGCAGATCACGATCCGCTCGCCGCGATAGACCGTCAGGTTGATGTCGCGCAGC
>LJNT01000092.1 GCA_001314685.1 Rhodobacteraceae bacterium HLUCCA09 | reverse complement strand
GAAATAGAAGTTGACCGTGTCGAGGCGAAAGCCGTCGACCCCCCGATCCAGCCAGAAGCGCGCGATGTCGAGCAGCTCCTCCTGCACGTCCGCGTTGTGAAAGTTGAGGTCGGGCTGCTCGGCGAGAAAGTTGTGCATGTAGTACTGCATGCGCTCGCCGTCCCACTGCCACGCCGAGCCGCCGAAGATCGACAGCCAGTTGTTCGGCGGCGTGCCGTCGGGCCGCGCGTCCGCCCAGACGTACCAGTCGGCCTTGGGGTTCTGCCGCGAAGAGCGGCTCTCGCGGAACCACGGATGCTCGGACGAGGTGTGCGACAGCACCAGGTCGATCAGCACCTTCAGCCCCAGCTCGTGCGCCCGCTGGATCAGCGCGTCGAAGTCGCCCAGCGTGCCGAAGAGCGGATCGACGTCGCGGTAGTCCGAGACGTCGTACCCGTAATCGAGCATCGGCGACCGGAAGAACGGCGAGATCCAGATCGCGTCGACGCCCAGCGAGGCGACATGCGGCAGCCGGTGTATGATCCCCGCGAGGTCGCCCACGCCGTCGCTGTTGGAGTCCTGGAACGAGCGCGGGTAGATCTGGTAGATCACGGCGCCGCGCCACCAGTCGCGGTCGATGCCGGCCTGCGCCTGGCGCTCGGGCGCCGTGGAGGGATCGAGGAAACTCACGAAATCACCTTACTTGACCGAGCCCGCGAGCAGGCCGCGCACGAGGAAGCGCTGCATCGAGAAGAACACGACCAGCGGCACCGCGATCATCACGAAGGCCGCCGCCGCGAGGATGTGCCATTCTCCCCCGCGCGAGCCGAGCAGGTTGGTCACCACGAAGCGGGTCATCACAGTGCTCTCGGTATCGGACGGCAGGAAGACCGAGGCCACGAGCAGGTCGTTCCATGTCCACAGGAACTGGAAGATGGCGAAGCTGGCCAGCGCGGGGAACGAAAGGGGCAGCACGATCTTCCAGAAGATCTCGAAGTCGGTGGCCCCGTCGACGCGGGCGTTCTCGATGATGTCGCGCGGCAGGCCGACCATGTAGTTGCGCAAGAGGTAGACCGCGAGCGGCAACCCAAAGCCCGTATGCGCCAGCCAGATGCCGAGGAAGCTCTTCCCGATGCCGAACCATTCGTGAATGATCGTCAGCGGCACGAAGGCAAGCTGCAGCGGCACCACGAGCAGGCCCACCACGATTGCGATCAGCAGGCCGCGGCCGGGAAAGTCCATCCAGGCGAGCGCGTAGGCCGCGAAAGCCGCGATGACGATCGGGATGACGGTCGCGGGGATCGAGACGGTCAGCGTGTTGACGAACGGGCCGAACAGCGCCTCGTCCGAGAACAGCAGGTCGTCGAGGCTCTGCCCCTGCTCACGCGCCTCGACCCGGTCGTCGGCGTCCATGTCGGTCAGGACCTCGGCGTAGTTCTCCAGCGTGATCTGCGGCGGTGCGATGAGCGCCATGGGCAGGCTGAGCGAGTCTTCCATCTGCTCGGGCGACCGGGCGATCAGGGTGCCGTCGCGCTCGACCGTGACGGCGACGCCGTCGCGGGTCTCGGCGGTCTCGCCGGGCGCGAGATTGGCCCCCCGCAGGCGCGACACGCCGAAGGCGTCGACGGTGGCGCGGCCCACCACGTCGTCGGGCAGCGCCGCGCCCGAAGCGCCCTCGAACACGTTGGCATCGAGCCGCCAGCCGCCGCCCTCGGCTTCCCGCTGGTCGTCGACCGGCACCTCGACGACGAAGGTCAGCGGCGCGCCCTGCAGCGCCATCCACCACCCGGTCTGCGATATGGCATCCTGGTCGCGCAGCGAGGTGACGAGCAGCCCCACCGTCGGCACGATCCAGACGATCACGAGCAGCAACGTCGCCAGATGCGTGGCGATCCCGAGGCCCGATTTCTGGCCCGCGATATTGTCCATGACGCTTCCCCTCCCCTCAGCGCATTTCCGCGCGGGCCTGGCGGATGTTCCAGACCATCACCGGCAGCACGAGCACCATGATCATGATCGAGATCGCCGTGGCGAAGCCGTAATTGCCGCTGTCGAAGTACCGCATCATCTGCGTCGGCAGGATCTCGAGATTGCGATACTGGTTCCCCATCGCCGCGACGATGTCGTAGACCTTGAGCACGAGGATGGTGATCGTCGTCCAGACCACCACGATCGTGCCCATGATCTGCGGCACCTTGATCCTGAAGAAGATCTGGAAGGGGTTCGCCCCATCGAGAATGGCCGCCTCGATCGTCTCCTCGGGCACGCCGCGCAATGCCGCCGAGAGGATCACCATGGCAAAGCCGGTCTGGATCCAGATCAGCACGACCATCAGCAGGAAGCTGTCGATGATCTGACCGTCGATCAGCGTCACGCCCCGCTCGGCGCCGAACAGGCCGCGGATGGCGTTGATCACGCCGATCTCGATGTCGGGATGATAGACGAAGCTCCAGATCAGCGAGGCGCCGACAAAGCTGATCGCCATCGGCATGAACACCAGCGATTTCGCAACGTTGCCCCACGACAGCCGGTCGGTCAGCTGCGCCGCGAGAAGGCCGAAGGCGGTAGAGGCCGCCGGCACGACGAGCACCCAGAGCATGTTGTTCAGCAGCGAGATGCGGAAGGTCTCGTTGGCGAAGATCAGGGTGTAGTTGCGATACCAGCCGCCATCCTCGGCGACCCCCGACGTGACCGACAGCCACGCCGAGTAGAACACCGGCACCACGAGATAGAGCCCGAGCGCGAACATCGCCGGAAAGAGAAAGAGCCACGGCCGGATCGCGTTGGCGCGGTTGATGTTGCGCCCGATGTTCTCGCCCTTCGGCGGGTAGAGCACGTTGTCGAGCACCCAGTTGGACGCCCAGAAATAGGCGAACATGCCGCCCACGCCGATCAGGATCGTGACGATCCCCGACAGGATCACCGAGTCGAGCATCTGCCCCTCCCATTCGTTCGACCGCGGGCTTGCGGGGCCCGCCGTCGTGGAGCGCCCGCTCCGGTCTGCGTGTCGGTGCCGACCGCGCGGCCGGCCGTGGCCGTGCCGCGCGATCCGGAGCCGTCAGCTCACTTGATGGCGTCCCAGGCGGCCTGGATGCCCTCGGCCTCGGCCTCGGCGTCGCCCGAGCGCATGTACTCGACCATCCCGGTCCAGAACGCGCCGGCGCCGATCTCGGAGGGCATCAGGTCGGAGGCATCGAACCGAAACGACGTGGCCGAAAGCAGGATCTCGCCCATCCCCTTGAGCGTGTCGTCGGCATAGAGGTCGGTGTTCACGCCCGCGTGCGGGGTCAGGAAGCCCGACTGCGCCATCCACAGTTCATGCGCGATCGGCGTCTTGAGGAACTCGATGAACCCGCGCGTCGCGTCGGAATCCTCGGTGATCGCCCAGGCCGTGCCCGCGCCCAGAACCGGGCTGCCAAGATCCTCGCTCTCGAAGGGCGGGAAGTAGAAGAAGTCGAAGTCAGCGTCCTCGGGGAAGAAGGTCGGGATGAACGACGCCTGCTTGTGCATCAGACAGTCGGGCGGGAACTCGAACAGACCGTCCGGCGCGTTGCGGAAGTCGTTCGAGACGATCTCGGCCGGGGACATGCCCGTCCATTCCTCGTTGCGCGCGAACGAGCCGAAGAGCTCGATGGCGTTGACGACCGCCTCGGACGAGAACGGGATCTCGTTGGCGACCCACGCGTCGTAGACATCGAGCGGCTGCGTGCGCAGCATGATGTCCTCGACCCAGTCGGTCGCGGGCCAGCCCGTCGCCCCCTCCGAGCCGATGCCGATGCACCAGGGCGTGAAGCCGTCGGCGATCGCCTGCTCGCTGAGGCCCACGAGCTCTTCCATCGTGGTGGGGATCTCGTAGCCCAACTCGTCGAAGATCGGCGGCGAGTACCAGACGAGCGATTTGACATCGACCTTGTAGAAGAAGCCGTTGAGCGCATCGCCCCCGGCCTGTTCGTTGCTCGATGTGGCGAGATCGACCCAGCTCTGGCCGGCCGCGTAGTTCTCGCGGATCCAGTCTTCCGTCTCGTCGCCGAGCGGCGCGACATGGCCGGCGGCGGCAAGGTCGGCGAGCAGGCCGGGCTGCGGGAGCACCGCAAGATTGGGCAGGCCGCCGGTCTGGGCGGCGCGGCGGATCTCGCTTTCGAAGCTGTCGGAGCCGGAATACTCGACCGTGGCGCCGGTCGCCGCCTCGAAATAGTCGATCACGCTCCTGACGAGGTCGCGGTCGTCGCCGATCCACGGGCCCGAGATGGTGATCTCGGCGCCGTCGAAATCGTTCTCTGCGGCGAAGCTCTCGTAGCTCGCCCAGTTGAAATCGCCTTCGCCGACGGGAAAGACGAGGTTCTGGGCCGTCGCGGAGCCCGCGCAGAGAGCCAGGCCGGCGGCACCGGCCAGAAGACGGTTCTTCATGGTCAAACCTCCCTTATTTGCGCCTGTGGCACCGGGCCCGAGCGCTTTATTGGAGCGGCTCCGGGCGCACACCCAAACCGCTTTGGATGCGCGGCACGATACCCGTGCCGGTGAAGGTGTCAATGCGAGACAGAGGGCGAAGCGCCCTGAATTTCCGCGATTGTCAGCGCTAACTGCCACGCATCGGGCGCCGCGTGAACCGCCGCTTTGACCGGGGCGCGACAGTGCGATATCCGTGAGTGCCAACCGGACGCGCGGCCCCCGAGCCCGCCGCGCGCCGCCCGCAGCGACAGTCAGGCCAGGAGGCTCGCCGGTCCCGTTGCACCATGACGCTTCGAACCCTCGCCGAAAGCCTCGGGCTTAGCCCCACCACCGTCAGCCGCGCGCTGAACGGCTACGGCGACGTGGCGCAGGAGACGCGCGCGCGCGTCCAGGCGGAGGCGCGCGCGCAGGGCTACGCGCCGAACCCGCGCGCCCGATCGCTCGCCACGGGCCGGGCGATGGCGATCGGTCATGTCATCCCCGCCGACTCGCGCCACGAGATCGTCAATCCCGTCTTCGCCGATTTCATCGCCGGCGCGGGCGAAACCTATGCCGCCGCCGGCTACGAGATCGTGCTGTCGGTCATGCCCGAGGGCGACGAGGCAGAGGGCTATCGCCGCCTCGCCCGGTCGGGGCGGATCGACGGGCTGTTGCTGCAGGCGCCGCGGCCGGCCGACCGGCGCATCGCCCTGCTCGCCGGGCTCGGCCTGCCCTTCGTCGTGCACGGCCGCGCCTCGGAGGAGGCGGCGCCCTACGGCTGGCTCGACATGGACAACCGCCGCGCCTTCGCCCGTGCGACGCGCCACCTGACCGGGCTCGGCCACCGCCGCATCGCGCTGCTGAACGGGCCGGAGGGGATGGACTTTGCCACCCGCCGGGCCGCGGGCCACGCCGCCGCCCTGACCGAGGCGGGCATCGCCCCCGACCCGGCGCTTGTCCGTCACGAGCCGATGACCGAGTTCTACGGCTACACCGCGGCGCGCGAGCTGACGGGCCTCGCCGCGCCGCCGACCGCCTACCTGACCTCGTCGCTCCTGATCGCGGTGGGCGTGCGCCGCGCGGTCGAGGAGGCGGGGCTGCGCCTCGGCCGCGACGTCTCGCTCGTCACCCACGACGACGGGCTGAGCTACCTGCCGAACGGCACGCCGGGCCGGCCGCTCTTCACCGCGACGCAGGCGCCGGTGCGCGAGATGGGGCGCGAGGCGGCGGCGATGCTGCTTTCGGCCATCGCCGAGCCTGGGCGCCCCCCGCGCACCCGGCTGATAGAGGCCGAGTGGGTCGAGGGGCCGTCGACCGGTGCGGCCCCTCGCTGAGCCGGAGACGATGCCCCGCCCTGCCGTCGCGGCGAGAGCGATGCCGCGCCACGGGGGCGCTGCCCCCGGTCGCCCGTTCCGGGCGACTCCCCCGGGATATTTGGAGCAAGAAGAAGCAGGGGCGCCGAGGCCGCGGCGGGCGGCGGCACGCCCCTGCCAGTGCGCGGTGGCCAGTGCGCGGTGGCCAGCGCGCACTGGCCAGCGCGCAGTGGCCGGTGGCCGGTGCGCGGCAGCCGGTGGGCGGCGTGCGGCGGGCGGCAGGCGGTGGGCGGCAGGCGGTGGGCGGCGTCCGGCAGGCGGTGGGCGGGTCGGGTTGCATCTCCCCCTGCTGCCCCCCTAGACGGGTCCGACGGCCGCGTTAGCGCCACCACCCACCCGCGGCCTGGAGGAGACCCATGCAGCACCGCCGATCCGACTTTCCGACAGGCTTTCTCTTCGGCGCCGCGACCTCGTCCTACCAGATCGAGGGGCATGCGTACGGGGGCGCCGGCCGCACCCACTGGGACGATTTCGCCGAGACGCCGGGCAACGTGGCAGGCGCCGAGACGGGGGCGCTGGCCTGCGACCACTACCACCGCTACGGCGAGGATCTCGATCTCGTGGCCGGCGCCGGCCTCGACGTCTACCGCTTCTCGACCTCCTGGGCGCGGGTACTGCCCGAGGGGCGGGGGGCGCCGAACCCGGACGGCCTCGACTTCTACGACCGTCTGGTCGACGCCTGCCTCGAGCGGGGGCTGAAGCCGGCGCTGACGCTCTATCATTGGGAGCTGCCGTCGGCGCTGGCCGATCTGGGCGGCTGGCGCAACCGCGACGTGGCCGACTGGTTCGCCGACTTCGCCGACGTCGTGGCCGAGCGCATCGGCGACCGCGTGTGGTCGGCCGCGCCGATCAACGAGCCGTGGTGCGTGGGCTGGCTGTCGCACTTCGCCGGTGTGCACGCGCCGGGGCTGCGCGACATCCGCGCCACGGCACGCGCGATGCATCACGTGCTCCTGGCCCACGGCCGGGCGGTGCAGGCGCTGCGGGCGCGGGGCGTGGGCAACGTGGGCGGCGTGTTCAACTGCGAATACGCCGACGCGGCCGACCAGAGCCCCGAGACCGCCCGCGCCGCCCGGACCTACGACGCGATCTACAACCGCTTCTTCCTCGGCGGCATCTTTCGCCGCGACTACCCCGAGCCTGTGCTGGCCGGCCTCGGCCCCCACCTGCCCCAGGGGTGGGAGCAGGATTTCGACACCATCGCTCAGCCGCTCGACTGGGTGGGCCTCAACTACTACACGCGCAAGCGCATCGTGGCTGCCCCGGGCTCCTGGCCCGCGCTGGGCGAGATCGACGGGCCCCTGCCCCGGACACAGGTCGGCTGGGAGATCTACCCCCAGGGCCTCGGGCACTTCCTGCAGATGATCCACGAGGACTACGCCCGCGGCCTGCCCATCTACGTCACCGAGAACGGCATGGCGCGCGACGATGCGATCGGCCCCGACGGACATGTCGCCGACCCCGAGCGCACCGCCTATCTCGACGCACATCTGGCCGAGGTGCGCGGGGCGATCGACGCGGGCGTGCCCGTGCAGGGCTACTTCGTCTGGTCGCTGATCGACAATTTCGAGTGGGCGCTCGGCTACGGGCCACGCTTCGGGCTCGTGCATGTCGACTACGCCGACTTGAAGCGGACGCCCAAGGCATCCTACCACGCGCTGGCCGCGGCGCTGAGTTCCTGAGAGCGGCCGAGGGAGGGACGAGGGATGGCCGACCAGACCGAGCGCAGGACCGGGACGGCGAACGGGCGCGTCCTCGTCGCCGACATCGGCGGCACCAACACGCGCGTTGCGCTGGCGGAGGGCGGCCGGCTCGTGCCGGGCAGCGTCCGGCGCTACCGCAACGCGCAGTTCGGCGGCCTCGAGGCAGTGCTCGGACGATTCCTGGAAGAGACCGGCGCCGGCCGGCCCGCGGCCGCCTGCCTCGCCATGGCGGGGCCGGTCCACGAGGGGCGCGGGCGGCTGACCAACCTCGCCTGGACGCTCGACACCGAGGTGCTGACCGCGGCCACCGGGGCCGAGACGGTCGACCTGCTGAACGACCTGCAGGCGCAGGGACACGCCATCGGCCATCTCTCGCAGGAGGCGATGCAGGTGATCCTGCCGGGGCCGCCGCCGCGGCTCGACGCGCCGCAGCTGGTGGTGGGGATCGGCACCGGCTTCAACGCCGCGCCCGTCTACAACACCCCGCGCGGGCGGCTGGTGCCCGCCTCGGAGGCCGGTCACGCCACCCTGCCCGTGCGCACCGAGCAGGATCTCGAGCTCGCGCGCTGGATCACCGCGCGCCATGGCTTCTGCTCGATCGAGGACACGCTGTCGGGGCGCGGCCTGCCGTGGATTCACGACTTTCTCTGCGAGCGCGACGGCGCGCCGGGCGGGACCGACTCGGCCGGCGTGCTGAAGCGGGCGGCCGAGGGAGAGGGCTGCGAGGCCGCCCGGGCCCGCGCGGCGGTGGCCACCTTCGTGCGGCTCGCGGGCGGCGTGTGCGGCGATCTCGCGCTGACGCTCCTGCCCTTCGGCGGCGTCTTTCTCGTGGGCGGCATGGCGCGGGCGATGGCGCCGCACATGGGGCTCGGCTTTGCCCAGGCGTTCGGCGACAAGGGCCGCTTCGGCCCGTTCATGGAGCGGTTCGCCGTGACGCTGGTGCGCGACGACGACGCGGCGCTGATCGGCTCTGCGGTGCATCTCGAGGCGCTGCTCGCGGCCCGCGCGCGGGGGTAGCCAAGGCGGGGCCGGCGAAGGCGGGCGGGGGCCTGCCCGTCCGTAAGGCGATCTTAACGGCTGCGACCCTACACCCCTCGGGCGACGTGAACCGAGAGAAGGGTGCCCCGTGTTTTCCGCGAGACCGCCGATGCCAGCCCGTTCCGCGCCCGTCGCGCGCGGCGAGGGAGGTGCGCCATGACCGCGCCCGCCACATTTCCCCTGCCGGCGCGGCTCGATCTCTCCACCGCCGCGATGCTGGCCGAGGGGCTGCGCGCGCATCACGGGGCCGATCTTGCGCTCGACGCGGGCGAGCTTACCCATCTCGGCACGCCGGGTCTGCAGGTGCTGCTGTCGGCGCGCAAGAGCTGGGGCGCGGCCGGTCACGCGCTCAGCGTCGAGAACGCGCCCGAAACGCTGGCCGAGCAGCTCGCGCAGTTCGGCCTGAGCGAGGGCGACCTCGTGACCGCCAGCGCCGCGGCCCCCGAGGCGGGCGACCCGCCCCCGCCGCCCGAGCCCCACCCTGCCCCACCGGCTCATGCCGCCCCCGATGGCCACGCAGAGTCCGAGGCCGCCCCGGAGGTGAGCGCCGCGCCCGACCCGGCAGCCGAAACCGCGCCGCAGGAAGACGGCGACGGGACGCCGACCGCCGACCACGACTCGGGCACCGACGACCACTCGGGCACGGGCCATGACTCGGGCACCGGCCACGACTCGGGCACCGGCCGTGACTCGGGCACCGACGCGGTGCCCGACCTGCCCGCGCCCGGCGAGGCGCCGGCAGCCGCCGCGGCCGACCGTCCCGACCGTCCCGACCTTCCCGACCTCCCCGAGCTTCCCTATCTCTCCGCATCCGATCTCGCCTCCCCGGCCGACGCGGCAGACGACGACGGAGGGGACGCGGCCACGACAGACGGCGACACCACCGAGGGAGACCGCCCATGAGCCTGCATATCCTCGCGGTGGACGATAGCCGCACCATTCGCGACATGCTCAAGATGGCGCTGACCCAGGCGGGCTTCGAGACCAGCCTCGCCGAGGACGGCATGCACGGCCTCGAAGTGCTCGACGGAATGGCGCCCGACGCGATCATTACCGACATCAACATGCCCCGGATGGACGGGTTCGGCTTCATCGAGGCGGTCCGCGCACAGGACAGGCACCGCGCGACGCCGATCCTCGTGCTGACGACGGAAAGCGCGCCCGAACTCAAGGCGCGCGCCCGGGCGGCCGGGGCCACGGGCTGGATCGTCAAGCCCTTCGACCCCGAAAAACTGGTGCGCGCCCTGCGCACCGTCGCCGGACCGGGAGGCGCGTGATGTCCGACCCGATGGCCGAAATACGCGCCTCGTTCTTCATCGAGTGCGAGGAACTGCTCGAGGCGCTGCAGGACGGTCTCGCCGCAATGGATGGCGGCGACACCGACGCCGAGACCATCAACATCTGCTTCAGGGCCGTCCACTCGATGAAGGGCGGCGCCGGCGCCTTCGGCCTGGAGGCGCTGGTGCGCTTCGCCCACCGCTACGAGACGGTGATGGACGAGATCCGCGCCGGTCGGCTGGCGCCCGACCGCGACGCGATGATGCTGTTCTTCCGCGCGGCCGACGTGCTCTCCGACATCGTGCGCGCCAGCCGCGACGGCGAGCATATCGACGAGGCCGAGGTCGAATCGGTGCTCGGCCAGCTCGAGGCGCTGGCCGGCGGCGCGCCCGAGGAAGACGAGGAAGAGGTCGCCGATTTCCAGCCGATGGGCCTCGCCATCGACCTCGACAGCACGCCCGAGGCGCCGACCGACGAGCCCTGGACGATCCGCTTTGTCCCGCACGCCGAGCTGTTCAGCTCCGGTAACGAGCCGCAACATCTGCTCCGCGCCCTCGCCGCCCTCGGCGAGGCGCAGATCGTCTGCCGGCAGGACGACCTGCCACCTCTCGACGGCCTCGATCCCGAAGCGCCCTATCTCGCGTGGGAGATCTCCCTCGACACCGACAAGGGCGAGGCCGAGATCCGCGAGGTCTTCGACTTCGTCGACGGCATCTGCACCCTCGAGGTCTCGGGCGGGCCGCGCGGCCCAGAGCTGCCGCCCCTTCCCGATCTGTCGGACCTGCCCGGCACGATCGACGACGCCAGTGCCCCTGCGGGACCGGCGGCCGCGCCGCCCGGGCCAGACGGCACGGCCCGGCGCATCACCCTCAGCGAGCCCGCCGGCGACACCGCCGGGGACGAGCCCGCACCCGCCGATCCCCTGCAGACTCCGGGCGGTAAGGCGCCTGAGCCCGCCGGCTCTCCCGCGGCGCCGCCCACCGGATCTGCCGCCCCGGGCGACCGCGCGGACGGGAGCGGTGCCGGCGGCGGGGCAGGCGGAGGCGAGGCGCGCCAGGCCCAGGCCGCCGCGCAGACCAAGCCCACGGTGCGCGTCGATCTCGAGCGCGTCGACCGCCTGGTGAACCTCGTGGGCGAGCTGGTGATCAACCAGGCGATGCTCAGCCAGAGCGTGCAGGAAGCCGGCATTCCCTCGAACTCCCCGGTCTCGCAGGGCCTCGAGGAGTTCATGCAGCTCACGCGCGACATCCAGGACAGCGTGATGATGATCCGCGCCCAGCCGGTGAAGTCGCTGTTCCAGCGCATGTCGCGGATCGTGCGCGAGGCCTCCGCCGCCGTCGACAAGCGCGTGCGCCTCAAGACCGAGGGAGAAGCGACCGAGGTCGACAAGACCGTGATCGAGCGCCTCGCCGATCCCCTCACCCACATGATCCGCAACGCCGTCGACCACGGCCTCGAAAGCGGCGAGAAGCGCCGCGCCGCCGGCAAGCCCGAGGAAGGCGTCGTCACCCTCACGGCGGCGCACCGCTCCGGCCGCGTCGTCATCGAGGTGGCCGACGACGGCGGCGGCATCAACCGACCGCGCGTGCGCCAGATCGCGGAGGAAAAGGGCCTCGTCCCCGAAGGTCTGTCGATGACCGATTCAGAGATCGACAACCTGCTGTTCATGCCGGGTTTCTCCACCGCCTCGCAGATTTCCGACCTGTCGGGCCGCGGGGTGGGCATGGACGTGGTGCGCTCCTCGATCCAGGAGCTCGGCGGACGCATCACCATCGCCTCCGAGCCGGGCGTCGGCACGACCTTTTCGATCTCGCTGCCGCTGACGCTGGCGGTGCTCGACGGCATGGTCGTCCGCGCGGGCGGCGAGACGCTGGTGGTGCCCCTCGGCGCCATCGTCGAGACGCTGTCGCTCGCCGACGAGGAGATCCGCTCGATCGGCCCGGGCCGGAACGTGCTGCATATCCGCGACGCCTTTGTACCCCTGCTCGATCTCGCGGTCGAGCTGGACTATCGCGGCCCGCTCGAGAGCTACGATGGCTCCGTCGTCCTCCTGATCCAGCAGGAAGACGGGGCGCGCGCCGCTCTCGTCGTCGACTCGATCGAGGAGCAGCGACAGGTCGTCATCAAGGGCCTGCAGGACAGTTACGGCCACGTGCCCGGCATCGCCGCCGCCACGATCCTCGGCGACGGCCAGATCGCCCTGATCCTCGACCCCGTCGACCTGATGTCGAACGTCGCGGGGCGCAGCCGCGGCGCCGTGCCCTCCCTCGATCTCGCAGGATGACGCTCATGACCGATCACGCCGTCTCCACCGACGACCGTTCCGAGCTCGAGCTGCTCTCGTTCCGCGTGGGCGAGCAGGAATACTCGGTCGACATCATGTCGGTGCGCGAGATCCGGGGCTGGACGCGGGCCACGCCGCTCCCCCATTCCGAGCCCTATGTGCGCGGCGTCATCAACCTCCGCGGCGCCGTTCTGCCGATCATAGACCTCTCCTGCCGCCTCGGCATCGGCGCCACCGAGACGACCGAGCGCAACGTCATCATCGTGGTCCAGATGGAGGGGCAGTCGATCGGCCTGCTGGTCGATGCCGTCTCCGACATCCTGTCGATCCCGCGCAGCGAACTGCAGGCGCCGCCCGACATCCTGTCGGACGCCGCGCACAGCTTCGTGCGTGCCCTCACCGTCGTCGAGGGGCGCATGCTGCGCATCCTCGACCTGCACTCCGTCTATCCCCAGCGCGAAGGCAACGCCGCGTGACCGATGCACCCGCCCTCTCGCCCGCACCGAGCGCCGGCCGCCTCGACGGGCCGGACCTCGCGCATTTCGACGCGATCGCGGCGCGCGCGCATCGCGAGGCCGGGCTCGTGCTGCCGCGCGACAAGGCGCCGATGGTGCTGGCCAGGATCGGCAAGCGCCTGCGCGCGTCGGGCCACGCCACTCTGGCCGAGTATTGCACGTTCCTCGACAGCGAGGCCGGCGCGGAGGAGCGGCGCGAACTCATCTATACCCTGACCACCAACGTCACGAGCTTCTTCCGCGAGCAGCACCATTTCGACGGACTGCGCGAGCGCATCCTCCCCGCTCTCGTCGAGCGGGCGCGGGCGGGCGGCCGCGTGCGCCTCTGGTCGGCCGGCTGTTCCTCCGGGCAGGAGCCCTACAGCCTCGCCATGGTCGTTCTCGACGCGCTGCCCGAGGCCGCCCGCTGCGACCTGCGCATCCTCGCGACAGACATCGACCCCTACATGCTCGCCCAGGCGCGCGAGGCCGTCTACCCCGACGCGCAGGTCGAGCCGGTGCCCGAGGCCATGCGCCGCCGTTTCCTCGAGCCGGCACCAGGGCGCGACGGCGCACGGGCCTGGCGCGTGGCCGAGCCGGTGCGCAGCCTCGTGGCCTTCCGCGAGCTCAACCTGCTCAAGGAGTGGCCGATGCGCGGCCGCTTCGACGCAATCTTCTGCCGGAACGTCGTGATCTACTTCGACCGCGAGACGCAGCGCCGCCTCTGGGAGCGGTTCGCCGCGGCGCTGACGTCGGGGGGGCACCTCTTTCTCGGCCATTCGGAGCGGATCGATACCGCCGCCACCGACGCCTTCCGCGTGGTGGGGACGACCATGTACCAGCGTGCCGAGCCCGGCGCGCAGAACCAGACGAGGGGCTGAGGCATGGCTTTGCGCGATCAATTGCACGTCATGGTGGTCGACGACATGTCGACGAGCCGGGGCCTGATCCTGCAGGCGCTGGACAGTTTCGGGGTCCGCAACGTCCAGTACGCGGCCGACGGGCCGTCGGCGCTGCAGGCGCTCGGCAAGCAGCCTGCCCATCTCGTCCTGTCTGACTACAACATGCCGGGCATGGACGGGCTGCACCTGCTGCACGCCCTGCGCAGCGACGCCAAGCTCAAGGGCGTCGGCTTCATTCTGATCACGGGCAAGGCCGACCGGCAGATCATCGAGGCCGGCAAGAAGCTCGGGATGAACAACTTCATCAAGAAGCCGTTTCAGCCGAAAGACCTGCTCGCCTCGATCGAAGCTGTCGTCGGCAAGCTGTGATGGCGGACGGGGTGCAGGAGACGCCCGACACCGCGCAGGGCCGGCGCGAGGACGGCCTGCTGTCGGCCGCCGAGTTGAAAGAGCGGCTCGCAGAGGAACTCGCCACCCTCGCGCGTGACATGACGGCGTTCCAGCATACGCTCTCGGTCGTGCTCGAGGCGGGGCGCCTGTCACCGGACCAGCTGCGCCAATTGCAGGATCTCGACCGCGCCACCCAGATGCTCGACAACCTGCACCGGGTCGCAACCGCGCTGGCTGCCGCGCATCCCCACCCTGTGGCGGCGACCGACCTCGACTCGCTCGTCACGCTCGCCGACCTCAAGAGCCGGCTCGCCGGCGCGCCCCCCGCGCCTACAGCGACCGACCGCCGGGATCCCTCCGATGACGAGGTCGCGTGGCTCTGACGCGCGGCCCGCTTGCGCGCAGCGCCCCCCGCGCGAGGGGCGGAGATGACCAGTGCCCCGCGAGCATCTGCATCGCCGTCACCGCCCCCCCGCGCGAGGGGCGGTGATCCCGCTCGGCCCGCGTCCATCTCGGCCGATGCCCTGCCCGCGGGCTGAGCTGCGCAGCCGATGGCCCCACCATGTCCCCCGCGAGGCCGCTGATGTCTCAACGACGCCAGCGCTCGCGCACGCAGGGTAACGCCGAGCCGCAGCACCGGCCTTCGCGGCCGTCCGTCGGCCCGCTCCCGCGCTGCCGGGATCGGCCGCTGCAGATGCCGGCCCCGGTGGCTGCCGGAGCCGCGTGGCCCTCAGAACAGCTCGATGTCGTTGCCCGGTGCGGCGGGAACCCGTGGCGGCACGATCTCTTCCTGCGGGACGCGCGAACTCTCCATCAGCAACTGCCGGGCGCGCCCCGTGAAGGGCCAGAACTGCACCCGCCGGCCCTGCGTGCCGCCGAGGCTGGCCGAGAGACAGGGAATGCCTTCGCGCTCGAGAAAGCCGCGGGCGAACTCGGCGTTGCGTGCGCCCACGTCCGACAGGCCCGCGATCATCCGCGCCCCGCCGAAGAGCTTGGCCTGCAGCCGGTCGCGGGCTCCGCCCGCGCGGAGGATCCCGTTGATCAGAAGCTCCATCGCGTTGACCCCGGCCGAGGAGCGCTGCAGGTCGGCATCGGGCGCGTCGGGCAGCACGATATGGTTCATCCCCCCCACGCGCGCCTGCGGATCCCAGATGCAGGCCGCGACGCAGGAGCCCAGGATCGTGGTCAGGAGCGCGTCGGGCGTGGCGGCGACCACATGCTCGCCCTGCCCGACATGGATCCTGGTCTCGACCGGCTGGGGGCCCGTCATGCCGCGCCCGCCCGACCGGCAGACCCGGCAGACGCCCCGCGCTCGCTCCCGCTCCCGCGCCCGGTCGCGCGAAGGATGGTGTCCGCGATGGCGTCGAGCCGGCACACCTCGGCCACGCCGCCCAGCTCGGCGGCGACGCGCGGCATGCCGTAGACCACGCAGGTGGCCGCGTCCTGGCCGATCGTGCGGGCCCCGGCGGCGCGCAGGGCGGCCATGCCCTCTGCGCCGTCGCGGCCCATGCCGGTCAGGATCACCGCCACGACGTGGTCGGCGTGGCAGAGCGCGGAGCGGAACAGCACGTCGACCGACGGGCGGTGCCCGCTCACCTTATCGCCCGCTTCGAGCCCGCAGCGGAAGCGGCCGGGCGCGCCCTCCAGCACGAGGTGCGTCTCGCCCCCGGGGGCGAGGTAGATGCGCCCCGGCCCGACCGGCGCGCCGGGGCGCGCGAGTGCGACCTCGGGGGCGACCTGCCCCTGCAGACGCTCGGCGAAGCTGGCGAGAAAGCTCTCGGGCATGTGCTGCGTGATCAGCACGGGCGGCCCCCCGACAGGCAGCCCGCCGAGAACCCGCTCGAGCGCGTCGACCCCGCCGGTAGAGGCGCCGATCAGCACGACCCGCCCGTTCCAGACATGCGGTGCGGCATCGGCGGCCGGCGCGGCGCGGCGCGGGGCGGGCGGCGTGCCCACCGAGGCGCCGGCGGCGACGAAGACGCGCTCGGCCAGCGCGGCGAGCGCCTCGGGCGCGGCGAGCGTCGGCTTGCCGAGGGCATCGACCGCGCCGAGCGACAGCGCCTCGACCGCCGCGCGGCTGCCCTTGTGCGTCTCTGACGAGAACATCACCACGGGCATCGGCCGCAGGCGCATGATCTTTTCGAGGAACGAGATGCCGTCCATCCGGGGCATCTCGACGTCGAGGGTGATCACGTCGGGATCGGTGCGCTTGATGACCTCGCGCGCCTCGTAGGGGTCGCCCGCCTCGCCCACGACGTCGAAGCGCCCGTCTTCGCGCAGCACCTTGCCGATCATCGCCCGCATGGTGGGCGAGTCGTCGACGATCACGACACGCTTGCGCTGCATGCACACTCCATCCGCGGCGCCCGTTGCGGGCGCGGGCGCGACCGGGGACGGCCCCCTCGGGGTGACGTTGTGGCACCGACCCCTGAACAGCCGCTTAACGCGCGCCAGCGGCGCCACTGTGGCGCCGACAGCGCGTGCGTATGGTCGCAGGCGCGTCGCAACGGGCCGAGGGCGGGGGCCGCGGCGGGGGGCCCGGCGGGGGCCCGGCGGGGGACCCGGCGGGGGGGCGGCGGGGGGCCCGGCGGGGGGGCGGGCCGAAGCGATCCGGCTTGCCCCCTCCGCGCGCCCGTGCGA
>LJNT01000103.1 GCA_001314685.1 Rhodobacteraceae bacterium HLUCCA09 | reverse complement strand
ACACCCATGCCCGGTCCCCTGCCAATCCAGAGCATCCCTCAATCCGGGAGCCCCGCAAAGGCAGGCGTCGAAACGCTTCAGAACGGCAGGGCTGCATGATGGGCCTGCTCGCGCGGCTGGTCTTGCTGCCGCTCTCCGGCCCGCTCGGCGGCGCGCTGTGGGTGGCGCGGCAGGTGCACGGCGCCGCCGAGCGCGAGGTCAACGACCCGGTCGCGATCCGCCGCACCCTCCGCGCGCTCGAGCAGGACCTAGAGGCCGGCGCGATCGACGAGGACACGTTCGAGGAGGCCGAGATGATCCTGCTCGAGCGCCTTCGGGAGGCCGGCCGATGACCGGCCCGCCCCGCCGCGGCGGCAGCCCCTCACCGGCGGCCCCGGCCAGCGCCGATCCGGGCGGCGAGCCCCGCGCCGACCGGGAGCACATCGGCTGCGGCGCGCCGCAGACCGTCGCCGCACCGCGCGGCACCCCCGGCCACCGCCCGTCGGCGACCGACCGGCCCGGTGTGCACGATCGGGCGGCGCAGGGCCACGAGACAGAGCCTCAGGGCTCCGGGTCGCCGGCCGCGCCGGAGGACGCCCCCCGGGAGAGCACCGGCGACGCCACAGGAGCCCCCCCTGCGCAGGGCGGCCCCCTCGAGGGCGACCGCAGCGGCCCCGGAGGGGGGCACAGCGCCTCGGGCGGGCTGTCCCTCGCGCTTCCCATCGCGCCGGGGCCCTCTTCAGACGCCGGGCGGGGGCTCGTGCGGCTGGCGCCCGAAAGCATGGCCCGGCTGGGCCTGCGCCCCGGCGATACGGTCGCGCTCGATGGCGGCCGGCGCACCCATGCGCGGGTGATGCCGGCGGCCGGAGCCGGCAGCCGCCTCTGGGCCGAGGCCGCCATCGCCGCCAATGCCGGCGCGCGCTGGGGCGAACCCGTGCGCCTCGCCCCGGCCGAGCTGCCCGCGCTCGCCGAGGTGCGGCTCCTGCCCGACGGTCCGCCGCCACCGCAGGCCACGCTCGCAGATGCCCTCGCCGACGTAAGCCTGACCGAGGGCGATCGCCTCGCGGTGGACACACCAGAGGGCCGCCACGGCTTGAGCGTCTCGGGGCTCAGCCCCTGTCCCGCAGGCCGAGTCGGCGCCGCGACCGAGATCCGCGTCGTCGCACCGCCCGCAACGGCCCCGCGCTACCCGGGCATCGCCGGACTAGACGCGCAGATTGCCGCAGTGCACGAGATGGTCGAGCTGCCGCTCGCCCGGCCCGACCTGTTCGAGCGTCTGGGCCTCGACCCGCCGCGCGGCGTGCTCTTCACCGGCCCGCCCGGCAGCGGCAAGACCCTGCTCGCCCGCGCCATCGCCGAACGGACGGAGGCCGGCTTCTTCCACCTCGCCGGACCGGAGATCGTCTCGAAGCATTACGGCGAGAGCGAGCGCGCGCTGCGCGAGGTGTTCGAGGCCGCCGCCCGTCGGGCGCCGGCCATCGTCTTCCTCGACGAGATCGACGCGATCGCCCCCACGCGCGAGGGGCTGTCGGGCGAGAAACAGGTGGAGCGGCGCGTCGTCGGCCAGCTGCTGACCCTGCTCGACGGGCTCAGCCCGCGCGAACGGGTGGTGGTGATCGCCGCGACGAACCTGCCCGACGCGCTCGACCCCGCGCTCCGCCGCCCCGGGCGGCTGGAGCGCGAGATCGCGTTCCTGCCCCCCGGCCCCGAGGCACGCGCCGAGATCCTCGCGCTGCACCTGGCGCGCGCCCCGCTCGGTGCAAGCGTCGACCTCGCCGCGCTCGCGGCCCGGTGCCATGGCTTCACGGGCGCCGATCTCGCCGCGCTGGCGCGCGAGGCGGGGCTCGCCGCGCTCGCGCGGGCCCGCAGGCGGGCGGGCGGCACCGCGGCGGTCGCGGCGGAGGCGCTCGAGATCGTGCCCGACGATCTCGAGACGGCCCGGCGCCGCATCCGACCGAGCGCCCTGCGTGCCGACGGGCAGGACGGGCAGCCCCCGCGCTGGGCCGATATCGGTGGCCTCGACGTGGCGAAGGCGCAGTTGACCGAGGCCGTCGTCTGGCCGCTGACCCGCGCCAGCGCGCTGCGCCGGATGCGCCTTTGCGCGCCGCGGGGCATCCTGCTGGCCGGTCCGCCCGGCACGGGCAAGACGCTGCTGGTGCGCGCGCTCGCGGCCGAGGCGGGGATGAACTTCCTGCCGATGCGCCCTGCCGCGTTGCTCTCGCAGTTCCTCGGCGAGGCCGAGCGGGCGCTCGCCGGCGCCTTCCGCCGCGCCCGCCTCGCCGCGCCGTCGCTGCTGTTCTTCGACGAGCTCGACACGCTCGCTCCCGCCCGCGGGCGAGCCGACGCCGCCGTGGACCGGATCGTGGCGCAACTGCTCACCGAGATGGACGGGCTGGAGGACAATTCCGGCGTCACGGTGATCGCCGCCACTAACCGCCCCGACGCGCTCGACCCCGCCCTGACCCGGCCCGGCCGGTTCGACCTCGTGGTGCCCGTGGGCCTGCCCGACGCCGCCGGTCGGCGGGAGGTGCTGGCCGTCCATGCGCGCGGGCGGCCTTTCGCGCCGGAGGTGGATCTCGACCGCCTCGCCGCGGCGACCGAGGGCGCCTCGCCCGCCGAGCTCGCCGCGCTGATGACCGAAGCCGCGCGCCGGGCCCTGTCGCGCTGGCGCCCCGGAGCCGAGGCGCCCCCGGGGCGGCCGGGCGACGACGCCGCCATCCCCGAGCCCGGGCCATCCGCCGGTGCCTGCCCCGCCTCCGTCGACGCTGGCGGCACCGAGGCGCCCCTCGCCATACAGCCCGCCGACATCGACGCCGCGCTCGCGGGGCTGCGCGCCCGCGGCACCCTTCTCGCCGGCCCCACGGCCACCCATCGCCAGAGCCCAGAACGGACCGAGCCATGACGACAGAGCCCCCACCGACCGCGCGCCGCACCGTCGAAGTCGTCGCCTTCCTTGCCCTGCCGTGCAGCGAGCCAGGCGGCGCGGCGACAAAGACCGAGCCCATCCCGCTCCCCGAGGGCTGCGCGGGGCGACCGTTCACGTTGTGCTGCGGCAGCCCGGCCCTGTCGGTCGAGGCCGCGGACCCTGCGCCCGCAGAGGAAGGCGGCGATGGCGGCGACAGACACCCCGCCGGCGCCGCCCTCCGCCGGGCAGCCGCGCTCAAGGCGCTCGTCCGCCAGCGGCGGCTCGAGGCCCTCGCCCCGTTCGGAACCGTCTTGCCGGCGGCGCCCGGCACGCCGCCGCCAGACGACCTCGCCGCCTTCGCCCGAGCGAATGCGCCGGCGCTCGCCGCCGCCTTCGAGCGGCTCTGCGGGCACGCGCAGTTTCAGGTCCTCGTGGCGTGGGACGCCCCGCGTGCCGCCCGCCGCTTCGCCGCTGCGCCGGAATTGTCCGGGCTGCCCCGCCGGCCGCACCGCGCCGCGCGGGAGGCAGCCGTGGCGGCTCTCGCCCGGCGGCTCGGAGACGGCATCGCCAACCGGCTCGCGGCGACCGCGACCGATGCGATCCGCCTTCCCGACACCGAGGGTGGCCTCGCCAACCTCGTGCTGCTGGTCGACGACACCGAACGCGTCGCGCTCGAGGCCACCCTCGAGGAGATCGACGCGCTCTGGAAGGAGGGGCTACGCATCCGCCTCGTGGGCCCCTCGCCCGCCCTGTCGTTCGCGCGCGCGCAACTCGAAACCGTCGGACCGGACGATCTCGCCGACGCGGCCCGCCGCCTCGGCGCAGACCCCGGACTGCCGGTCGCTCCGGCCGCCATCGCCGGGCTTCGCCGTCGGGCGCTCGCGGCGACCGGCGGGCCGGACGCCCCGCTCCCGGCCGAGATCGACCGGGCGGCCACCCTGCTCGCCGCCTGCGCGCGGCTCGAACGTGCGCCTGCCGCACCGGGCGAAGCGGTGCTCCTGTCGTTGGCGCGGGACGGATTGCCGATGGCGGCCGGTCGCGCCGACCTGGCCTGTGCGATCGCGGAGGTTGCATGACCGCGCTACTGCTGCACGGGCTCGCCGACGCCGCCGCTCCAGCCCCGGAGGACGCCGCGCCGCATCTCCGCGTTCTCGCCGCGGGGCTCGTGGCCCTCTGCACGCCGCTCGAGGCCATGCCCGAGACCGAGGAAGAGGCCGTCGCCGGTGCGCTCGCCCACAACGCCCTGCTCGTCGCACAGGCGCGCCTTGGCGACGTGCTGCCGGTGCGCTTTCCGACAGGCTTTTCCGGCGAGGCGGCGCTGCACGCCCACCTGGCGGCCGAAGGCGTCCGCTACCGCGCGGGTCTCGCTCGCATCGGCGGGGCGCGCGAATACGGGCTGCGGCTGGCCCTCCGCCCGGGCTCCGCGCCACCCGCCGTCTCCACGGACGCGCCGGGAGTCACCGGGGCAGGTGCACCCGCCACCAGCGGCCGCGCCTTCCTCGAGCGTGGGCGCAGGCGCCGCGACCTGCGGACCGAGAGCGCCGCCGCGCGGTCCCGGATGGCCGAGCGGCTGGTGAGCGAGGCCGCGGGCCTCGCACGCGAGGCCGCGCCCGGTACGCCGCGTGCCGATCGCCTCGTCGACCTCGCCCTGCTCGTTCCGGCGAGCGGCGTCGATGCGCTGCGCGCGCGCGCGGCGGCCGCGGCGCGCGAGGCGGCGGGGCTGGGGCTAGACCTCGCGCTGACCGGGCCGTGGCCCCCCTATTCCTTCGCCGGCCTCGGGGAGGCGACGCATGGCTGAGCCGCACGCGCCGCTCTTTGTCGCCCCGGACACGGCGCTCGCCTCCTGCGACACGCGGCTGGTCGACGTGGTCGACCGATTACTCGATCGCGGGGTGGTGATCCGCGGAGAGCTCTGGCTGACCGTGGCGGGCGTCGAGCTTGTCTTCGTCGGCGCCGACCTCGTGCTGGCCTCGCCCGACACGATGCGCCGGACCGGGCGCCGGCCCCGCACCGACGGCGCGCCCTCGGCCTGCCGCGGCGCCTCCCCAGCTTACGCAGGAGAGCGGGGGTGAGCAGCGTGCTCCTCGAGCGGGCGGCGCGCTCTGCGGCGGCGGCCGGCGCGGCAGGCCTGCCGGCGCTTTCTCTCGGCATCGTTCCCCCCAATGCGCCGCTTCCTCGGGGCATGCACCGGGCGGTCGCGGCGCCAGGCCTCGATCTCGTGCTCGTGCCGGGCGACAGGTTCGCCTCCCCGCGCGCGCGCGTGGCCGGGTGCGTGGCGGTCCAGGCGATTTCGCCCGCCTTTCTCCCCTGGCCGCCACGCCGGCCCATGGCGCCCCGCACCGCCCGCGAGAGCACGCGCCGCAGCGCGCTGTCCCTGCTGCACGCGCTCGCCCGGGCGCAGGATCACGTCGAACTGGCGCTGCTCCTGCCCGTCGATCCGCCACCGCCGCCACGCTGCGACGGCCCCGCGCCTCGGGCCGATACCGGCCCGACCGCGGGCCGCACCTGGCTCGCCGCCCGCGCCCGGGCACGCGCGGCGGCCGAGTCTGCGCAGTCCGCGGCACGCTCCTGGCTGTGCGCCCTCGTGGAGCGGCTCGCGGCCGAGGCAACCTCGATCGAGAGCACCGGAACCGGGCTGCGCGTCTCGGTCTGCATGCGCCGCGCGCCAGAGACCGCGCTCGCCGAGCAGGCCGCGATTGCGGCCTCGGCCCTTGGCGCCCCGCCCAAGGGGAGCGGCCGCCTCCTCGTCACCGGGCCATGGCCCATCTTCAGCTTTGCGCAAGGCGACCCCGCATGACAGACATCCCTCACCCTGCCCCCGCCCCCGGCGATGACCTGCTCGAGGCGGCGGTCGAGCGCATCCAGGCCGGCGCCGCGCTCGAACTCGACCCCGATACGGTCGCCGAGGATCTTGCCCGCATCGTTCTGGGGCTGATGGAATTCCTGCGCCAGTTGATGGAGCTGCAGGCGATCCGGCGCATGGAAGCAGGAACGCTCACGCCGCAGGAAGAAGAGCGGCTCGGGCTGACGCTCATGCGCGCCGAAGAGGCAATCGCCGCCCAGGCCCGGGCCTTCGGGCTCACGCCCGACCAGCTCTCCCTCGATCTCGGACCCCTCGGCCGCACGATCTGACGCCGAGCGGGCGGGACGGGCAGGCATTAAGGCAGCCTTAACCATGCTGGGCCTAAATGACGAAGGAAGCGGGCGGGCAGAGGGGATCGTCCAGATGAACGAGACCAGGTCAGCGCGGGTGCCACGGCGGCACCGTTCCGGCTCCTGCGGCGAGCCGTCCAGGCGGTGGCTGACGCGCTGGGCCACGATGGTGACCGCTGCGCCCGCGCATGGCCCCCGTCGCGACCGGGGCCGCCCGGAACACGGGGCCGGGAGATGAGCCTGTCGGAGCGGGCGGAGACCGGCCTCGGCGGCGCAGCCGATCATGAGGCACTGCTACGCCGGCATGGCCTGATCAGCCATGTGGCCATCCTGCCCGACGATGCCTCGCCCGAGCTGGCAGCCCGCTTCCAGTCCGAGGCGTCGCGCGTCGCCCGCAACCTGATCGCCCTGGCGCCACGGCGCTTCGGCGTCCTTCTCGATGCGCCGGATCGCCCCCTCTCCGGCATTGCCTACACGCTGCTGTCCGATCGCGACGGGCCGCTTTCGGACATGGCCACGCCTGGTGCGACCGACGATGGCGCCGCAAGGCCCGGCGCGGTCGTCGAGGATGCAGCGCCGGACCATGCGGGCGCGCTGCCCTGCGATCTGCCCGACGGAGCGGCCTCGGGTGACGCAGCGGCACTCGGCCTGTACCCTCGGGCCGACGCCGATATGGCGGAAACCGTGGTGCCCTACAACGACGCGCCCGATACCGACGCGCCCGACACCCCGGATACCGCCGTAGAGGCACACACCGAGACACAGGACACCGCGCATGACGGGCCGGCGGCCTCCGCCGAGCCGTGGCACGCCGAAGCGCCGTCGTCGGTGCCACGCCCCGCGGAAACGGAAGAGATACACTCCGACACCGATCGCTTCGACCTGCCCGGGGGCCCTGCTTCGGAGCTCGCGGGACGGCTCGACCGGATCGAGGCCCGCCTCGACGCGCTGGGTGTCGACGGGCTGGTGGCCGCCGCGCTTCCCGCGATCGACGATCTGCTCGCCGCCCGCCTCGAGGCGCTTGAACAGCGTCTCCTCGCGCGCGTCCCGGCACCGGCGGACCCGTTCCCCCCCGAGCGGGTCCAGACCTTCTGGGGTGGGCTCGAACAGGCGTTGAGGCTTCTTCACGCGCAACTCTCCGATCTTGGCGACCTGGCCGAGCGTCTGGAGGCGGCCCCCGACGCCAACGGCGCCGGCAGGCTCGGCGACCTCGAGATGGCCGTCGCCCTCGGCTTCGAGGCGGCGGGAGAAGCGCGCGAGGCCAACCAGGCCGCTCTCGACGCCCGCCTGGGGTCGCTCGACCGCGGCGCCACCGCGCGCGCCGAGAGCCTTCAGGCCGGGCTCGCCGGACTGGCCGACAGGATCGGCGCGCTGGAGGGCGCGCTTGCCGCCCGCCCCTCGAAGAACGATCGCGACGCGGCGCTCGTGGCCGCGATCGGCAGCATGGGCGACGGGATCGCCGCCCTGATCGACGAACGCCTGCCGCTGGCAGAGCCGGGCGACGCAGCCGCGGACGGGGGCCGCCTCGACCGGCTTTCGGCGCAAGCGAACGAGACGCTGGCGGCCCTTGGCCGGCTCGACACACGGCTGGTGGATCTCGAGGCGGCGATGCCGTCGACTGAGGCGGACGCGACAGGCGACACCGCCTCTCTGGAGAGCCGAATCGACGCACTCGCCGCCCGGCTGGAAGAGCGTGGCGGTATCCTGTCGGACGCGCTCGAGACCTCGCACCGGAGCATGAAGAATTTCTGGCTGGCCGCAGAGAACGCGCTGGGACGGCTCGATGCGGCGCTCGACCGGCAGGGCGACGCCGCTCCGCCTGGCTCCGCCCTCGACGACCGGCTCGACGCGATCGACGCCCGGCTGGCCCGCAGCGAGCGCGACGGCGCCGGCCTGAGGCTGGCGCTGGCCGAGCTTCTCGCGCGCGCCGAGCGGGCCGACGGGCCGCGCGACGACGCCGACTGGGATCAGTAAAATCCGAGCATTCAGAGCGGCTTAAGAGGAAACGACTAAAAGCGTGCCGGCGCCGCATCGACGGCGTGAAGCCCATGCCAATGGAAAGGAACTGAAATGGCAATCGAAAAGAGCCTCGCCTCCGCCTCCATCGCCGAGGTGGTCGACAGGATCCTCGACAAGGGTGTCGTCGTCGATGCCTTCGTGCGCGTCTCGCTCGTGGGGATCGAGCTTGTGGCCATCGAGGTCCGCGCCGTCGTGGCGTCGGTGGAAACCTGGCTGAAATACGCCGAGGCCATCGGGCTTACCGTAGACCCGCAGGCCGCCTGACCCCGTTCGATCCGGCCGCACGGCCGGGCCATGCGGCTCCGCGCCCGCCGATGTCGGAGGCGCGGGGCCTGCGTGGGCTGGCTTTCTGTCGGCGCCATGGCGTTGACTCACCGATCCACCGGCGCCGTCGATTGCGGACTGGGACATCTCGGAACGGCCCACCACCGACTGGCCCACCACCGACTGGCCCACCACCGACTGGCAGACCGCGCACCCGCCCTCCTGACGGCGCCCCCCTCACCGTGATCTCCGACGCAATCGACGGCGCCCGGACCAGGGCGGCCGATGGAAGCTCAACGCGAGATCCAACCGCCCGCAGCGATCACTGTCGCCGATCGTCTCGTCGACGCGCACCGCCCGACTTCGTCCCGATATCCGCGCGCCAAGGACCGGCACGCATTTTTCCGAGCGCCTCATGGTCCCGAACGAACCGGGGGAACGCGCCCGCCGCTCGAAGGATGTCTGGCCGACGGCCGCGGCCGCCTGAGGCTGGACGGCCCGCCGGCGAGCCAGGACAGGCCCGATCCCCCGCCGTTCGCCTCAGCGCCCGGCGCCGACTCGTGCCGCGAAGGCGACCCAGCTGGACAGGTCGAGCATCTGGCCGACGAGCCCCATCCGGTCGGTCAGCGCCTCGGGATCGGCCCGTGCGAGATCGTCCAGCGAGGTCACGCCGCAGTGCTGCAGCATCCAGACGAGGCCGGGCCCCGCGCCGGGCAACATGTGCAGGTCGGACTCGCCCCCGGCTGTCGTGACGCCGGGCGGCCCATCGGTGCCCGCGCCGCAGGCGGCGCCTTCACTCGCCTGGCTCCCGGACGCAGCCCCGTCGACCGCCTCGGCTGCCTGCGCGAGTCCGGCGCTCTGGTGGTTCTCCGTGTGAGGGGCCGCATCATCGGTCGTCGCGGCGGATGCGGCTCTCTCTTCAGTGTCGCTGCGATCGGGCATCGCCAGGATGCCCTCAGGTGCGGTCGTGGCCCCCGGCCGGCAGCCGCGATCGCGCGCCGCCCCGGCATCCGCGCGCTCGGCCGGATCGAGCCGGCCGTCGTCGATTTCGCGGCCGCCGTCGGGGGGCGGCTCGGCAACCATGCCCTCGCCGTCCGGGTTGGCCCCCGGACGCGGAGGCAAGCCGGCATCCTCGCGCGCGGCGCCACCGAAGGTCTCCGCCGCCGAGGATGCAGCCACCTCGGCAGCCACACCGTCGGCCCATCCGGGACCGACCGATTCTGTGACCGAGACGCTGCTGCAGGCCGATTCGGCCGCCGCAGAGATCGAAAGGGACTGCTCGGCCGCGGGGGCCGACGGCCCGGTCGACGCTTGCGCCTCCGACGTCTCGGCAGGCCGCGCGCCTCGGCGCGACAGCCGATCCGCCCGCAATTGCCGCAAGTGATCGCGCGCGGCGCCTCGGACGGCACGTGTCCTGCTGCGATAGGTGTCGGTCATCGATCCTGTCTCTCCTCTCGCGGCGGCCGTCCGGGGCCGTGCGGCCGTGACCAGGCGCGTGCCCCGTCCGCCGCCGGGGCCTGCGCCTGCGCGATGACAGCCGCCATTTCCGGTGTCGCGAGCGTGCGTTCGAGCAGGTCGAGCACGGCTCGGCGCGCCCGCTCCTGCACCAGACGGCCGGTCAGGATGCCGAGCGCTTCCGCCGCTGCGATGGACCGGCCCGGACAACGCCCCGCCCCGCACCCCGGATCACGGGGGGGCAAGACCGGCCGCACCCGGCTTTCGAGGTCGGCAAGGAGCGCGTCGAGCGAATCGGCCTTGAGCGTTTCGGCCCGCGCGCCCGGCACCCCGGTCAGCGACGCGAGCACACCACCCGCCGGACGGCGCCAGATCTCGAGCCTTGCCACGCCATCACCGGCATCGACCGCGATGCCCTCGAGGCCGTCATCGCCCTGTGTGGCGGCATCGACCCGGCAGAGCAGTTCGGCCCGGAGTCGCAGGGGCGGCTTGCCGGCGCGGGGGAGCACGACGAGTTGCCCGCCACCCCCGGGCGCGGTGCAGGCGTCGGTACCGCCGACCCTGCCGCTCGCTCTGTGATCGCGCATCGCGTCTCCCCGTTCCGGCGGCGGTCACGCCAGCCGGTCGCACGAGGTAGAGCATGCCGGGGTTGATCGACGGTTAACCGAAACGGATCAATGCGGAAGAGGCTGGAGGACGAACCGGGCCGAGGGGAGGAATTCGCGCAGGAACACCATCATCTCGGCCGCCTCACCGACCGACGTGAGCGTGTAGACGAGGATCGCCTCGCCCGACTCTTCGACTCGCATCTGCACCATGGCTCCCCCTCTCACCCGCACACCTGCCGTTAAGACAACTTCAACGCTGTCGTGGCAAGCCCCTGCCGAACTCGGGATGAAAACGGACTATGCGATGAGGCAAGCCGCAGGACGCATGGGCGGGCCGATTGGCGGCGCGGGGCCCGGAGCGCGACATGGGTGAGGCGGCACGCTCCGCAGGCGCGGCGCCGGACTGCTCGGTGACGATCTCGCCGCTTCTGCGCGCGATCCGGGCCGGCGCGTGGAACGACCCTGCCGTGGCCTGGCCGGGCGCGTGCCCGGTTATCGAAAGCCCGGTGGGAGCGGAGCCGCCGCACGCCCCCCCTTCGCAGCACGCTCAGGCACCTCGTGCCTGGGGCGGGAGCGCCCAAGCGTCAACGGAGCAGGGCCGCGCCCTTCCGGCCGTCCCCGGTAGCCGCGAGGCCGATCGCCCGTCCGTCGCCGTGCGAGGCGCAGCGTCGGCGCGGTATCGCCTCCGCCGTGACGGTGCCCGGCCGCTCGTATTCGACGGGGCGCTGCTCCTGCGCCTCGCCGCCCGCACGCCCGGGTCCGACAGCGCCGACGGATCGGCCGCGCCGGAGTGCGGGAGCGGGAAGCGGCAGGCGCAGCCCGGCGCCGCCCTCCAGACGCTCGACCTCTTCGTCACCGACGCGGGCGCGGTCGTTGCAGCGATACGGGTGGAGGCGGAAGGCGCAGCGCCGTTCCGCCCGATCTTTCGCGCACGCACGATCGACGCGGCAGACGAGTTCGCGACCTTTCTGGCCGACCATGATCCCGGCGCCGCCGCAGGGATCGGCCGCGCGCAGGCGGGTGCAATGCGGGCCGACTTCGCCCGGATGATCGACGAGGCCGGCCTCGCACCGGGCCGTCTGCCCGTTCGGGCCCTCCGGCCCGCCGGCCGGCAAGCGGAGGGGGAGACGGGCGTGGTGCCCCACAAGACCGCGCGCGTCGGACACCGGCTTGAGGGGGCGCGCATGACGCGGCCGGGATGACCCCGCCGGACGTGACGAGAGCGGCTGCGGCGGGGGCATGGTCGACACGAATCGCCATGACACCGCCAGGCACGACACACGGCAGGATCACGGGTGACGAAACGGGACGGGCAGGAATGACCAGGACAGACATGACGGGTTCGGAACGCCGCGAGGCCCCCATCCCCTGCGCCGCCGCATCGGCCGACGGTCCGGCCCGTGCCACGGGCCTGGTGGAGCGGCGGAAGATGGAATTGCCGAGGTCCGGCGCGCGACCGCTGCGTTTCACGGGCGTGCCCGTGGCGGAGACCGAGCTTGCACCCTGCTGCGGCGTGCCCGGCTACACAGCACGCCTCTACCAGAAAAAGCCGGAGGGAGCCGTCGTCGAACTGCAGCCCTGGCTGCCGGACGCGACACCGGGCCTGCCGCAGGCATGGCAAGCGTCGGACCGGGCCGCGGCCCTCGAGCTTCTGCGCCGCCACGACCCGGCACTTGACGTGACCTGCAGCGTCGACCCCGACGACCCCGCGCTCAGCCATGCCGAGATCGCCGCGCATATCCTTGACCTTCGCGCCCGGATCGATGCCGCGCGCAGCGTCCTCTCGCGCCTTGCAGACACGCTCGAGACCCAAGCGGAGCTGGATACCTGAGCCGGTGCTCCGTCCGGATGCGCAGGTGTCGGGCCGACAATGACGCAGGGTTCCTGCCCCCAGACGGCCGGAATTGCCCCGAAGGGGTCGAGCACGCGTGCAGGGCGGTGTGGATATCGCCGCTTCGGCAGGCAACGATGAGACGGCGGCGGCTTGACGGTTGCCGCGCCCCCCGTCGAAGCGGTAGAGGCCGGCATCGGCAGCGTGCGGGCAGACTGCGATCCCGCATCCGCTTCGAGACGCAGGAGCCGCCGCAAGGGACCCATCGATGATCGAGCGCGCCACATTCTCCAAGACCTGGAAGCTGCTCGACTCGCGGCAGAAAAGGTCGCTCTTCCGCGTCGTGATCGTCATGCTGCTCTCCGCCGCCGCGTCGGCCGCCATGGTGGCGTCGATCTTTCCCTTCCTCTCCCTGCTGTCGGATCCGGGCTGGGCTGACCAGTCCGACACGCTGACGCGGCTGCGCACCCTGATCGGCCTGACCGACGACTACGCGCTGGTCTTTTCCGTCGGCATCCTGGCGATGGCCCTGATCGTTCTCGGCAGCGCGATGCAGTTGCTGCGCAACTTCATGCTCACGCGGTTCTGCCAGTTCCTCGTCTTCGACCTGTCGCGCTCCTTGCTGGGCCGCTATCTCGCCCAGCCCTACATCTTCGCGGTGGGCCGCAATTCCGCGAGCCTCGCGACGAACGTGCTCTCGGAAAGCGAGCGCGTGGTGGGCAGCTTCTTTCGACCGATGCTCGACATGAGCGCGTCGGCCCTGACGCTCGCCGCCGTCCTGGGCACCGTAATCACGATCCAACCCGTGCTCGGGACGGCGGCCTTCGCCTTCGTGGGCGCAATATACGGCATCATCCTGCTCGTGACCCGGCGCCGCGTCAGGCAATACGGGCGGAGGCGCGCGGCCGCCAACGAGGCGCGCTACCGGATATCGGGCGAAGCCTTCGGCGGGTTCAAGGACATCAAGCTCCTTGTCCGCGAAGCCGCCTATGCCGAGCGCTTCTCGACGCCGGCGCGCGAGATGGCCGAGCTGGGCAGCCGCGTCGCGATCCTCGTCGCCTCGCCGCGCGTCGCCATTCAGGGGATCGTCTTCGCCGGCATCATCCTGTTCAGCCTGCTGGCGCTGGAGCCCGACACGGTCGGCACCGGAGAGGTGCTCGGCGGCCTCCTGCCGGCGCTCGGCGTGATCGCGTTCGCGGCACAGCGCGCCCTGCCCGAACTGGCGACATTCTACGGGTCGCTGACGCAGATCGGCTACGGCGCCGCCTCGGTGGACAGGATCGCCGACGATTTCGAAGCGACCGCGAGTGCCCCGCCCCTGCCGGCCACCCCACCCACACCGGTCGGCCTGAAGACCGGGCTTCGGCTCGAGGATGTGCGGTTTTCCTATCCCGGCGCCGACCAGGCCGGATTGCATGGCGTGACGCTCGATATCCGGGCCGGCGAGCGGATCGGCGTCGTCGGCGCCACCGGAGCGGGCAAGACGACACTGGCCGACATCCTGCTCGGGCTACTGCGGCCGCAATCGGGCCGGATCGTGGCCGACGGGGTCGAGATCGACGAGGCGAACCTGCGCGGCTGGCACCGGACGGTGAGCTATGTCCCGCAGGACATTTTCCTGACCGATGCGACCTTGGCCGAGAACATCGCCCTCGGCATCGACCCCGACGCGATCGACCGCGGCCGCGTCGAGCGCTGCGCGCGCCTCGCCCGGCTGCACGGGTTCGTCGAGGCGGAGCTGCCGCAGCGCTACGACACGATGACCGGCGAACGGGGCGTGCGCCTGTCGGGCGGCCAGCGCCAGCGTGTCGGAATTGCCCGTGCGCTCTACCACGAGGCCGATCTGATCGTGCTCGACGAGGCGACGAGCGCGCTCGACAACCTGACGGAGCGCGAGGTGATCGAGGCGATCGAGGCGCTGCCGGGCGACAAGACGTTGGTGATGGTCGCCCACCGGCTGACCACCTTGCGCGGCTGCGACCGGATCCTCGTGATGGAGCGCGGCCGCGTCGTGGCCGACGGCGCGTGGCAGACGCTGGTCGAAGAGAGCCCGGTCTTTCGCGCCTTCGCCCGCCACGCGGAGACGGAGCGGCTGGAAGCGACGGGGTGACCGGGTGACGGGGGCGCCGCCCCGCCCTGCCGACCGGAACGGCGCCCCTGCCGCCTCCCGCCTTGCCTGCCTGACATGGAACGTCCACCGCGCCCGCGGCAGCGACGGGCGGGTCGATCCCGGCCGGGTGGCGGCGGCGCTTGCGCACGAGGCCTGCGCCGGCGCGCCGCCCGACGTGCTCGCCCTGCAGGAGGCCGACACGGAGGCGCGCCCCCATCGCGGACTGCTCGACCTCGGCCGGCTGGAGCGCGAGACGGGACTGGTCCATGCCCAGGCGGCACCGGGCCTGCGCTGGGGCGACGAGAGTCACGGCCTGCACGGGGTGGTCGTGCTGCTCGCCGCGCGTGTCGCGGTCGCCCATGCCGACCTGCTCGACCTGCCCGGCCACTGCCCGCGCGGCGCGGTCGTGCTGGAGGCCCGGGTCGAGGGAACGCCGGTGCGGATCGTCGCCACCCACCTCGCGCTCGGCCAGCCGCTGCGCATGGCCCAGCTGCGTGTCGTCGGCCAGTATCTCGACCGCCGACCGCCGATGCCCACGATCCTCATGGGAGATCTGAACGAATGGCGCCCATGGGGCGGCGTGGCCCTGTCGCCGCGCCTGCTCGGGCGGCGCTTCGCGGGGCCGGCGCCAGCCACGTTTCCCGTGCGCCGACCGTGCCTGCCGCTCGACCGTATCCTTGCCACGCCCCCCGCCCGCGTCCGCGCGGCGCGGGTGCTCGACGGGCCGCTCACGGTGGCTGCGAGCGACCACAGGCCCCTTGCAGCCGAGGTGGAGCTGCCCATCACCGACGCATGAGACGGCGCGCGCCGGTCACACGCCTCCGTCGCGCGCCGGCGTCCAGCGGTGCAGCCAGACCGGGCTCGCCGGACGGCCTGCGGCGTCGCGCAGCACCAGCCTGAGCTCGACCGCCGCCGCCCCGCCGGGCGCGAGCAGGAAGGTGACCCGCGTCGCCTCCCGCTCGGGCAGCGCATGAATGCTCGGGCCCGACAGCTCTGCACCGTCGCCCAGCGCCGAGAGGTCGGGCACGAGGCCATCGGACGGCCCCGCCACGTCGATCACATAGCGGCGGTGGCCGGGGCGGTGGTGCTCGCGCCCGCTGCGGCTCTGCAGGATCCGTCGCAGCGGCCCCAGCGGCGCGGCGGCGTCGGTCCACTCGAGGTCGTAGGCGAAGGCATGCTCGGAGCCGGCAGCGAGCGGCTCCTCGGGCCGCCAGAACGCCACGATGTTGTCCATGAACTCGTCGCCCGTCGGGATCTCGACCAGCGTCACCGCCCCCGTGCCCCAGTCGCCCCGGGGCCGCACCACCGCCGAGGGGCGGCGATGGTAGCGCGCCTCGGCATCCTCGTAATCGGCAAAGGCGCGCGGCCCCTGCCAGAGGCCGAAGGCGCGAGGGCCGGCATCGGCGAAGGCCGATGTCTGCAATGCGGCGGGGTTGGAGATCGGGCGCCACAGAACCTCGCCCGCCCCGTTCTCGATCACCAGCGCGTCGCTGTCGTGCACGCGGGGGCGGAAATCGTCGGAGGCGGCGGCGCGGATCGGCCCCTTGAGGAACATGGAGGTGAGGGGCGCGACGCCGATATCGGCGATCTCGACCCGCGGCATCAGCGTGACGGTCAGCGCCATGTGGGTGGAAGCGCCGGGGGTCAGCGTCATGTCCATGTGGCCGGCGAGCGAGGGGCCCTCGATCACCGCCTCGAGCCGCGCCGTGCCGACGACCGCAGGCGGGTGCAGGCGCAGGCGGGTGAAGCGGGGAAACTCCTCGGGCGCGGGGCCGCCCGTGCCCCTGGCGACGGCCCGGGCCGACAGGCCATAGGCCATCGCCCGGCCGATGGCGCGGAAATAGCTGCCGCCCTGCACCACGAGCACTTCGTCGAGCACCTCCGCCGCGTTGAGCGGGTGCCGCAGGCGCAGCCCGGAAAAGCCGGCGCCCGGCGCCTCCTCCGGCACGGCGTCGAAGTAGCGCGGGGCGAAGTCGAAGAGCCGGGGCGAGAAGGGGCGCGGCGCGAAGCCCCCTCCCTCGGGCAGCTCGACCGTCACCGGATCGGGGAAGTAGAGGCCCGGCGGCAGCAAGTCGACGGCCCAGCCCTCGCCCAGCGGCAGCAGCGCCGCCGCCCCCGGTTTGGGGCGGATGCCGCGATAGGCATCGTAGGTGAGGCCGTCGAAAGGCGGCGGCAGGGCCGACGAGGCGCCGCGCCACGGGGCGGCCGCGCGCCGGCGGGCCTCGTCGATCAGGGGCTCGGCCGCG
>LJNT01000082.1 GCA_001314685.1 Rhodobacteraceae bacterium HLUCCA09 | reverse complement strand
TCGTGAGGGCCTGCACAACCCTCAACCGGTCCTCACGACCGGCCCACGACCCCCAAAGCCCGCCGCTCAGACGTATTCGGTGAATACTGCGGGTTGATGCAGGCACAGGGGAGAGCCCTGCAGCCAAACAGTGCCCGCGCTACGCCGCGGACAGGATCGTGACCGGGCGCGAGCGGCCCACTCAGCCGTGGCCGGGCGACCCCTCGGGATGGAGCGCCAGAAGCGCGCCGACGGCCGCCTCGGCGGTCGGGCGCAACTGCGCCGCTTCCGTGCCCGAGCGCGCGGCAAGCATGAGGCCGCGGGCGATCGATGCGGCGAGCGCGGCCGCCGCCTTTGGCTGGGTCGCGGCCTGCACGTCCCATCCGGCGGCCATCAGTCGTGCCGCGATCCGGCGCTCCATCGCGGCGTAGCGCGCCGCGAGTTCGGCCCGGAAGCCCGTATTCGAGCCCGCCGCATCAGCCAGGGCGCAGGAGACGAGGCAGCCCGGCGCCTCCCGGTCCGCCGTGGCGAGCGCAAGCACCGCATCGTAGAAGGCCGCGAGATCGTCGCGCAACGTGCCGGAGGGCCCCAGCGCGGCGAGCACAGGCGCGATCCGCGTATCGGCATAGCGGGCGACCGCCGCCAGAAACAGCCCCTCCTTGCCGCCGAACAGGTCGTAGAGCGTCGCACGCGGCACCCGCATCTCGCGGCACAGCCGGTCGACCGGGGCGCCGTCGTAGCCCTCTGCCCGGAACAGCCGCACCGCCGCGTCGAGGGCCCGGCCCTCGTCGAACCCTCTCGGCCGGCCGCGCGCCCGTGCCTCCGCCATGGATCACCCCATTTTGAAACGACCATTCCGGAAATAGGTGGATCGGTGGGCCGCAGCAAGTTACGGAACGATTGTTCTGAAATCACAGGAGACGCTCATGGCACAGGCCCCCTTGCTCGACATAAAGCCCGCGGACCCCGACGATGCCGACGGCGAGGCCCATGCGCTCATGGCCGGCGCCAAGCAAAAGCTCGGCTTCCTGCCCAACATGTACACCTACATGGCCAAGCTGCCCCCGGTGCTCGACGGCTACCTGCGCACCTACGACGACTTCCGGACGCACTCGGGCTTCTCCCCCGCCGAGCAGGAGACGGTCTTTCTGACGATCAGCCGGGTGAACGGATGCCACTACTGCACCGCCGCCCACTCGATGATCGCCGAGAAGAAGTCGGGCGTGCCGGCCGACTCCCTTGCCGCCCTGCGCGATGGCCGACCGTTGCCGGACCCGGACCTGCAGGCCGTCGCCGCCTTCACCGAGGCGATGGTCGTCTCGCGCGGCAACCCGGGCAAGGCGGCGGTCGACGCCTTCCTCGCGGCGGGATACGGCGAAAGGCAGGTCCTCGGGGTCGTTCTCGCGATCGCCTGCAAGACCTTCTCGAACACAGTGAACCACCTTGCCGCGACCCCGGTGGACGACGTGTTCGCCCCGTTCGAGGCGGCCTGACGAGCGGCCCGCCCCGGCTCGAACCGGGGCGGAGCCCTTCCCGCGTCGCGATCGGGGCCGTCAAGCCCGGTTGCCGCGCAGCGCGTAGAACAGGCCGATCGCGAGCAGCACCACCTGGAACTCCATGCCCCCCATCGGATGGCTCTCGGACGGCGCGAAATTCCACCGTCCCCAGTGGACCATTGCGATGGCGCCGAGCATCACCGGCACGACGGCCGCGCCCGAAAGGCGCGTCACCGCATCGCCGAGGCTGCCCGGGATCGCGCGGCCCGCCAGCAGTCCGACGCCGCCCGCCAGTTCGGCGAAAGCCACGAGCGCCCAGATCAGCACGGGCTGACCCATCATCTGGGCACCGCCCTCGAGGTTCATGAACTTCGATACGCCGTGGAAGACGAACACGCCGGCGAAAGCGGCGCGCAGCGCCCAGTCGGCCGCTGCGGCGAGGACTGCACCGGACTCGTTGGCGGAAGCGGTCGCAGTGACTTGGTCGGTCATGGCAGGACTCCTTTCTGACGTTCGCCCGACAGACATCGCGTCCGGGGGCTTCGCCCACGAGGCCCCATTCGTGGTCCGTGACCGGGCGTGAGAATTGCGGAGGCTTGGAACGCGCAAGGGAGTCGGAAAATATCATTCGCCTCAGAGCGATGACGAGCTTCGCCGGCCGCCGCTCGCACCGGGAATAATGAAACAATTGCGCATTCGTGGCACGGCCAATGAAACATGGCATGGACCCGCTCCTGCTCGGAGCCGGCAAGCCCTTCGTGGACGTCCTTGTCGGCCTGCGCCCTGCCGCGCTCGGGCGGTGCGCCACCGCGCAGCATCGTGATCCGGCGTGAATTGCATTCGACCTCCCGGAGCCGCACGGTGCCACCCACGTGATTGGGTGCGCCCCGCTCATGCCCGAATTGGCCAACGGTAATGGCGTGCGGAAAAGTGTGCCCACATGCCCGCAACGGAAGGTGCAGCAACGATATCCAAAAATTCCTGTCCGGTGCCGGAAATGGGGCGCCGCGGGTCGGCGTCGGAGGGTGCCGCCCCCGTGTGGGTACGACGCAGGGTCTGCGCCCAAAGCCGATCACGCCTGCGCCCGCCGCCGCTGTTGTGTCGCACGACGGCCGGCAGGGGCGCCATGGATTGCCACCACCCCATCGAGGGAGATCGAGATGCTGAAGACAGGATCATTCTTGCTGTTCGTCACGACGCTTGCGCTCGGCGGTGCGGCGGCCGCCGAGGTGCAGCCCCGGCCCGGGTGGCAGGTCGTCGAGACCGACATGTCCCATGCGGAGCTGCTCGAGCGGCTCCTCGAGGCCGTGCCGGAGGAACGGATGGGGGTCGTCACGCAGGCAGGGCCGACGGGAATGGCGCGTCAGCGGGGCATCGACATCCCCGAAAACCGCGTGGTCGGCGTCTTCAACAACGATTTCGCCGTCCGGATCCTCGAGGTGAGCACCGCCGCGATGATCGAGGCGCCGATCCGCTTCTACGTGACCGAGAACCCCGACGGCACCGCGACCCTCAGCTGGAAGGAGCCGAGCTTCGTCTTCGCGCCATACGGTGCGGAAGGGGGCGAGGAACTGGCACGGATGGCGCAGGACCTCGACGAGCGCTTCGCCGCGATCGCGGCGCGCGCAACCGGAAGGTGACCCGCGTCGGCGCCGGCCCGCGCCGGCGCCCCGCGCGGGGGGCTCGGGCCGCGCGCGGTCTCGCAGACGACACCCAATCGAACCAGTCGAGCATCGTCCCGGCCCATCCGTCCGGCACCACATGGCCCCCGGGAAAGAATGGCCTGCCCCTCCAGTACCGCGCCGTCGAGTGGCAGCCGTCATCGCCGCGCTCGTCGCGCAGGGGCTCGACTATCGACGGGACGGTATGGTGTTTCCGCACCCGGAAGACGGCGGCCGCGCAATGCTGCGCCTCGCTCTTCACCGGCACGAACCGCATGTTGGGTCTTTGCGCGGCCGCGCAAATGGCTTCGGAGTCGTTCGTCGGCTTGCGGCGCCACTGGCGCCACGGTCCTCCTCCCCGCCGTTCTTCTGGCGCCGCACGAACCGCTTCACGTAGGCTGGTGGGCTAAGAAGCGCCCCGACGACGTGCTCAAAGATCGGGCGATTTTTCAGGGTCTCTCGTCGAACTGGTGGCCGACCGTCGTGCCGGGGATCGGTTTGCTCGACGAGAGGGCGTCCTCCAGAACATTCTTCAGCCGCCTGTTAGGTGAGCCGGTTCGAGACCGCGGGCCTTGCTGCCAAGAGCACCCGTGCGGCGCTCGCCGATCTGGGCGGCCAGTGGATCGACCGGTTCCGCGACCGGACGGGGCAGAGGTACATCTTGCTCGACACGGATAGCTCGGTCAGTCCCACTCATGGCGAGCCGAAGCGGACGGCTTGGAACGGCCATTTCGGCTGCGCATGTTGCCATCCGCTCATTCTGTTCAACCAGTTCGGAATTCCGGTACGTGCCAATGGAACAATTTCCAATCGGTTGGAGGAAAACCAGGCTCCGAGCCAGCTTGTTTCCTTGGCGATCAAGGATTCTTCTTGGAATTCGACGCCGCCACGATGCGAAACCGCGTCAACCGGCCACCTTCGGCTGGACCGCGAACGGGCTGAGGCCGAGCCAGCGCTGCATGCTGCCGGCCAGCGCGCGGTTGCCGACCATCGAGAGACGCTCCGCGTCGACGGCGCGCGCGACCGTGCTCAGGCCCATCCAGATCGTCGTCATGGTCCGCAGGTCGGTGTGCACGTAGAGATCGACGTCGAAGCCCGGATCGACGTTGCAGAGGTCGACGCTGCGGTCCGGCTCGACGATCAGCCACCAGCGGCGCCGCGACGCCGGCAGCTCGGGGTAGACGAACTCGATCACGGTCTGCCGGTCGGGCACCGGATCGGTGTCGAGGTTCCGCCGCATGTCCCACATCAGCGGTTCCGGATCGAGGTTCTCAAGCGACGGTTCGGCCTCGACCCATTTCTGGCCCCACATGCCGATCGCCTCGATCACCGGCTGCAGGTCGCGGCCGGACCGGGTCAGGTGGTAGGTGTTTACATCCGTCGGCCCGCGCAGGCGCTGGCGTTCCACGATGCCCTGCGCCTCGAGTTCCTGCATGCGTTTCGACAGCAGCCCCGGCGACATGCGCGGCACGCCCCGCCGCAACTCGTTGAAGCGGGTCGAGCCCGCGACGAGCTCGCGCAGCAGCACGACGGTCCAACGGGTGCAGAGGATCTCGGACGCCATGGCGACAGGACAGAACTGGCGGTAGCTCGCATTGGTCATCGAAGCCTCCCCTTCGGTCGCGTGTTCCGCAGGTTGCCACGGGCGGCCTGGGCGCGGCCAGTTCAGAAACTGTATCGGGCCGGTTCAGTCCGTGAACTGGCCGGCCCCGGGCGGGCGCCTGGCAGCCTGTCCTCGCGCCGGACGGACCCGGCAGCATGCACCAGCAAGGAGGACAAGGACATGCCCCTCGTCGATATCGAATTGATCGAAGGCGTCTTCGACGCCGACCAGAAGCGCCGGATGATCGAGGACGTCACCGACGCAATGGTTCGCATCGAGGGCGAGGCGCTGCGCGGCACGACGTGGGTGCGCATCCGCGAGATCGCCGGCGGCGAATGGGCCATCGGCGGCAGGCCGCTGAGCGCTGCCGACGTCAAGGCGCTCCAGGCCGAGCCGGCCTGAGCGCGGACCGGAACCGCGCCGCGGCGTTGCGGCCTCGGCCGGTCGTCGCGGCGCACCGCATCCATCAACAGGAGGTCATCGCCATGACGGCGACACTCGGCGAAAAACTCTGCTCCGTCACGCTTTACGAACGGCTCGGCGGCGCGGCCGGCATCCGCGCGCTCGTCGACGGGATCGTCGGCGCCCACCTTGAGAACCCGGTGATCGAGGCGCGCTTCCGGCCCTATCTGGACCAGCCCGCGCGGGTGGCCGAGATCAAGCGGCACACCTGCGCCTTCCTCTCCGAAGGCAGCGGCGGGCCCGACACCTATCGCGGCCGCAGCATGGCCGAGGCGCATCGCGGCATGGGCATCACCGATGCCGGATACGCCGCGCTCTGGGGGCTGCCCGGCGTGGTCATCGGCCACGCAGGATCAGGCCGCGGCGCGTCGGATCATCTCGGCACGGCGATAGGGGGTTCCTTGCCAGGAGTGGCCTGGCCGAGTTCCGTACGGGCCAGAACCTCTCGCAGAGTGTCCACGAAATCCGACAGGCTGCGCGACCAGGCGCGCCCCTTTCGCCAGATCAGGCCGTAGCTCATCCGCATCCAGGGCTCCTGGAAAGGAAGAACGACGAAATCGCCGCGGTTGAGGTCGTCGCGGATGAAGGCCAACGGCGCGGCGCTGATGGCGCGTCCGTTGCGCACTGCCGCGGTCATCGCGGAGAAGGAATCGGCGCAGATCGCCGGCACGAAGTCGCCGGTCTCGGGGTCGATGCGCCCTGCGGCCCCCAGCTCGGACGGGATATTGGCGAGGTAGCGACCCTGCATCAGCGGAGCGGCCCACGGATACCGCATCAGGTCCGGGAGCGTCGGGTCGTTCTTGCCCGCGAGCGGATGCTGCGCGCTGCAGAAAATCACCATCGGCGCATCGAAGAGCTGCTCGGTCTCCAGGTCCGCGTGCTCCTCCGCCGAGGGCACGTCGGTAATGGCGAGGTCGCAGTGGCCCTCCTCAAGCTCCCGCAGGCAGGTGCGCCAGTCGCGCACGATCAGACGGCCGGCAGGGCGGCGGCGCTTGGCTGTATGGGCCGCGAAGGCTGCGAGGCCCACCGACTCGGCCACGAAGGGCCCGACGGCCACGCGGAACTCGTCGCTGCCCTGGCGGCGATGCTCCTCGATGGCCCGGGCGAGATCCTCGAAGCCGGCGATCAGAGGGTCGCAGCGCTCCAGCACGATCTCGGCGACGGCTGTCGGATTGACGGCGGTGCGGCTGCGCTCGAAAAGCGGCACGCCGATCGTGTCCTCGAGCCGCGCGAGCGCACGGCTGAGACTGGGCTGGCTCATGCCCAGATCCTTCGCCGCGCGCGCGAAGTTCCTGTGCGCGGCGAGGGCGCGCACGATCTTGAGATCCCGAACGGTTCTCATTGATGTCGAATCTGCATCACAATCACGCGCTTATGCATTGGACACGGGCTCTGGCACAACCCAAAAGCCCTACCGGCGGCTTGCGGCCCTGCAAACGGGGCACTGCGCGCCTTGCGTCCGTGCCGGACCTCCGTGCCGAACCAGGCTCGCCCGATGGCGGTGCCGCCTGATCGCCAGCCCGAAGCCCACAAGGACAGCCTTTCGTGTTTGACAGAGCCTATGCCTCCCTTGCGCGCGCCGTCGCAGCGTTCCGCGGCGCCCGCCAGATCGCGGTGCGGACCCTCGCGGCGCTCGCCGTCCTCGCGCTGCTGCCGGTCGCGGCTTTCGCCCAAGGCTCCTGGAGCGGCGAGTGGCAGACCTACTGGCGCGACGGCGCGGCGATCCTGACGCTCGACCAGAACGGCGATCGCGTGACGGGCACCTACGAGCCCGGCGGCGGCCGGGTGCAGGCGACGGCCGAAGGCGCCCGGCTCGCCGGCACATGGCAGCAGCGGGGCGCCTCGGGCAACTTCGTCTTCGCACTTGACGCTGATGGCGAGGTGTTCACCGGCCGCTACGAGAGCGGCGAATACTGGAACGGCGAGCGGATCGACCCGGCCGCGGCCGCAACGGGGCCCTTCACGCAGACCGATACGCCGCGCGAGGCGCTGCGCACCCTGCTCGCCGCGGGGAATCGTGTCGCCTATGAAGGCGAGCCCACCGCGATGCGGATGGTCGAGCGGCTCACGGCGTTCGAGGGCGCGCCATCGGACAGCCGCGAAGAAACGGTGCGGCGCAGGCTTCTCTGGGCGCTCGTCGACCTGTCGACCTTCCGCCTCAGGAATGCGCCCGGATCGGTCGAGGGCGATACGGCGACCTTCCGGATCGGGCCCGCGGGCACGACCGAGACGTTCGAGCTGCGCTTTCGGCGTACATCCGGGGGCTGGGTTCTCGTCGTGCCGCCGCTGGACGTGATCCAGGCAGATACCGACCGCCTCATCCAAGCTCTCGGCCACGCCTCCATCGAGGAAGCGAGCGCCGCGCGCGCCGACAGCCCCCGCGGGGCGCTGCGCCGGTTCGTTCTCGGCACGAAGGACTGGGACGGCCCCGGGCGCGCCCGGGCCCTCGGGGCCCTCGACCTGTCCTACCTGCCGGCACAGCTCTACGAGATCCAGGCGCCCGTGCTCGCCGACTATCTCAAGCGCGTGCTCGACCGGGCCGGATACCCGATCTGGCAGGAAATCCCCGACGACCCCGCGCGGCCCACGCCCTACGAGTATTACCGTCATCCGGCGGGCGCGATCGTGATCGAGCGGTCCGCCACGGCCGAGGGCGAGCCCGGGCCGTGGCTCTTCACGGCCGACACGATGCGCGGGGCGCCGGATCTGTTCACGGCGATGCAGGATCTCGACACCGCCGAGGGGATCCCCGACGCCGCGCCGCTGACCGACTTCTTCCGGCTGCGCCAGGCGGTTCGGGACAGGGCACCGGCGCTGACACTCCGCTACGGGCTGCTCGAAGTCTGGCAATGGGGGCTGCTGGTCGGCGCGGGCATCGCCGCCATTCTCCTCGGCTGGGCCGCGGGGCGTGCCGCGACCGCGCTTCTGCGCGGTCTCGACCGGTGGAAGTCGCTGGAGCTGGAGCCGGCCACGATCCGCAGGCTCGACTGGCCGTTGCGGGTGGCGGTGGCCGGGATCGCTGCGATCTTCGCCTTCGGATGGCTCGGCCTCGCGCAGACCGCCCTCGAAGGCGCGAGCCTCGCGATCACGTTCTTCACCTCGCTGGCCATCGCGCTGGTCCTGTTCCGCCTCGTGGGCCTCGTCGGAACCCACCTCCGCCACCACGCCGAGAAAACGCCGAGCGTCGTCGACCAGATCGCCGTCTCGCTCGCGACGGGAATCGTGCAGATGCTGATCGTCATCGGCGCCCTCGTCGCGCTCGCCGAGATCGTGGGCCTGCCCTACGAGGGCGTGCTGACCGGCCTCGGCGTGGGCGGCATCGCCCTGGCCTTCGCAGCGCGCGACACGGTGTCGAACCTGCTGGCCGGCGCGATCCTGATGGCCGACCGGCCGTTCCGTCAGGGCGACCTGATCGAGACCGATCACGGGCTGGCCACCGTGGAGCTCGTCGGCCCGCGCTCGACACGGATGCGCACGCTCGACGACGCGCTTCTGGTGCTGCCCAACGCCCAGCTGACCGACCGGGGCATCTTCAACTTCAACAAGCGCCGCAAGCGCAAGATCCTTCTGCAGATCGGACTGACCTACGACACGCCGCGCGACAGGCTCGACGCGTTCGTGGAGCGCCTTTCCGAAACCTACCAGGCGCAGGATCGCGCCGACCAGACGAGCGGATGGGTGGGGATGACCGGTGTCGGGCCGTCGTCGATCGACATCGAGCTCTGGGGGTATTTCCGCGTCTACAGCCACGATGCCTTCGTGAGGGCACGCCATGCCCTCGTCGGCGACATCATCGACCTCGCGAAGGATGTCGGCGTGACCTTCGCCTTCCCGACGCGGACGGTGCATGTGGCTGGCGATGGAGCGGCGCCCCGCGAGTTGCCGGCGAGTCTGGAAAACGCCGGGGACACACCTGCGCTCGAGGCTCGCTGAACGCGAAGGCGGGGAGGGCCGCGCGCTCCGCGCCTTCCGTCCATCATCTCCATCGCGGCGCGGGCGCGGGCGCGGCCCGGTCACGGGTGACGCCATCCCGGGATGCGTATTTGGCTGCCGCGTCTCTCGCCTCCCGATCCATGCGTCGTCCCGGCGAAATCATGCTGCGAGGCCGCCCTCGCCTGATGCACGACATGCATCACAGCGTCGGAACTCTGCATTGGACAGCAGCGGACCCGCCAAGGGAAAAGGCAGCCGCTGCAGGGCGCGGCGTGCCGGTTTCCGGTTCCTCGTGGCGCATGCCGCCCCGCAGCCAAGCGCGAGACGTGCCACCCACGTCCGTTCCAACCGGAGATTGATACCTCATGACTGCAAAGACACAACGCGGCGCGCCGCGGGCCGAAGGCCTGACCCGCCGCACGCTTCTGAAATCCGCCCCTGCCACGGGCTTCGCCCTCGGCACGGGGGCCTTCGCCGGCACGCTGGCCTCCACGACGGCGCCCGCGCGCGCGCAGACCGGGCAACCCCCGCTGCAAGGCCCCGGCATCGAGACGTCGAGCGGGCAGGCGATCTATTCGTTGCCCCGCGACCATGCCTGGCATGGCAGCGAGTTCTACCAGTCCAACGACTTCAACGAGTGGCATTACATCACTGTTCTCGGTCGCGACCTCGACACCGGCGAGCGCATCTCGGTGTTCTGGGTGCCGCTCAGCCAGGGCTGGGTCGCGGCGGAGGGCCGCCCGCTGCACAACGTGCTGTTCGCCTTCCACAACCTCGACACCGGCGAGTTCCATACCGCGCTGCTCTACATCACCGGCCCGATGACCACCGAAGGCTCGGGCCCGGACGCGGAGGACTTCAACTTCCGCTACGAGATCGACGACGGCAAGAGCGGCTTCACGACCGCCTACACGCACGCCACCGAGACGTGGGAGTTCGGCGGCTACACCACCGAGAAGGACGAATGGAACGAGCCGTTCCGCCTCTCGATGACGTCGCAGGCGCAGGCGCCGGGCTATGCGCCGATGGCCTATTGGGGTCTGGAAAGCATCGGGGTCGATCCGCAGCAGCGCCAGAACCCGGAAACGATGTACGGCCTGACCCTCTACTATACCGCACCCGACATGGCCTCGTCGGGCGAACTCGAAGTGGCCGGCCGCACGGTGCGCTTCGAGGGCACCGGCTGGTTCGAGCACCAGTGGGGCAACTTCCGCAACACGTACCAGTATCGCTATTTCTGGGCCTGGTTCCGGTTCGAGGAGAGCGGAGACCTGATGACCTTCCGCCAGTACTACGAAGGCGAGGAGTTCCGGAACCCCAATTACAACGTGAACCGCTACTTCTACATGGACGGCGAGACCTTCGAGCGCAGCTACGCCTTCGGCCCGGCCTTCAAGCTCATCCCCGAGCGGATGTGGACCTCGGAGAAGTCCGGCATTGTTTACCCCTGGTATGGCCGGATCGAGACGCCGAACGGCACCTACTGGTACGAGCCGACCCTCGAGGAGCAGGAGGGCCTCGGTTTCGCCGGTCCCTACATCGAGGGGGTGATCCAGCTCCGCGAAGGCGGGCCGGACGGGCCGATCGTGGCGACCGGCTTCTGCGAGATGATCATGTTCACGGGAACCTACGACGACGGCACCGACCATTCGATGGGCCCGCCGATCTCTCGCGGCCTGCCCGAGGACGAGGACGGCCCCTGGACGCCCGAGCTCTGATCCCCTGATCCGGGCGCCCCGCCGGGGCGTCCGGTCTCTCCGGCGCCGCCAGCTTCCATCGTTCGGAAGGAGCCCGTTTCCTCGTCGGGCCCTGCCGCGCGGGCGGCGCCGGACCTTCGGAGACGATCGACCGATGACCTGTCCGATCCTGCCCAGGCTATCTGCCACGGCATCCGGGGCCGCCCTGTGCGCGCTGCTGCTGTCCGGTGTCCCGGCGCTGGCGGGCAAGGCGCGCGATTACCTGAACGCGCCCGTGAACACCTGGGTGACCTTCTACAATCTCGGCTTCTCCAGCAGCGTCGCCCCCGTCACCGGGGGTGCGGCCTACGGCATCTCCGGGGTCACGACCGACGTCACCTCGCAGTCGCTGATCGTCTCGCGCATCCTCGACGTCGGCGGGCGCACGGGCGGGCTGTCAGTGGTGCTGCCCCACGCCGACATCGACGTCGCCGCCGGCCCGTTCGGCGCCGGCGCCGCCGGGACGGGCGACATCGGGATCGTCGCCGAGGTCAACCTGTTCGGCGCGCCCGCGCTGAGCCGCGAGGCCTTCGCCGACTGGACGCCGGAGACCTTCGCCTCGGTCCATCTGCTCGCGACGCTGCCCACCGGCCGCTACGACCCGGACGCGTCCGTCAATGTCGGCTCCAACCGCTGGAGCCTCGCACCCACGATCAACTACAGTTACACCCCGGATGCTGGCTGGACGTGGCTCGAAGCCTACGCCACCGCCCGGATCTTCGGCGACAACACCGATGCGCCCGGCGCCGCCGAGACGCTGGAACAGCGCCCGCTCTACCAGATCGAGCTGCACGCGAGCCGCAACCTGACGCCGGATTTCTGGCTCACGGCCGACGCCTATTACGACCGGGGCGGCGAGACGGTTATCGACGGCGCCGCCCAGGACAACGCCGCCGACACCTGGCGCCTCGGCGCCGGCCTCGGCCTGCGTGTGGGCACCATCGGCACGCTCTTTCTAAATTACGACACCACCGTGTCCGCCCGGGCGGGCCAGCCCGAGGGCGAGACCTTCCGGCTGACCCTCGCCCGCCTGTGGTGACACTCCCGCCCCTTCCGAAAGGACCGCTCCCATGCCTGCCCCCCACGCTGCGCGTGCCCTTGCGGCTGCAGCGCTCGCCGCAATCCTGCCTGCCGCGGCGGCCGCGCAGGACGCCGACCTCGCGCAGACACTGACGAATCCGGTCGCCGACCTCGTCAGCCTTCCCGTCCAGCTGAACTTCGACGAGGGCCTCGGCGCCGACGACAAGGGCCGGCGCACGACGCTCAACATCCAGCCGGTCTATCCTGTGCGGCTCAGCGACGACTGGAACCTGATCAGCCGCACGATCATTCCGGTGATCTGGCAGGAGGACGTTCTGCCGGACAGCGAGCAGAGCGGGATGGGCGACATATTGCAGAGCGTCTTCCTGTCGCCCGCCTCTGCCGGCGCCGGGGGCGGGCTCATCTGGGGGGCGGGCCTCGCCTTCGGCCTGCCCACGGCGACCGACGACGCGCTCGGCACCGGAAAGTGGACGGCCGGCCCGACGGCGGCCGCGTTGCGGATGGATGGCCCCTTCACCTACGGCGCGCTGTTCAACCATCTCTGGTCGGTCGGCGGCGACGAGGATCGCGCCGACGTCAACCAGAGCTTCGTGCAGCCCTTCTTCTCCTACGTGTCGCCCGCCGCCGTGACCTTCACCGCCAGTGCCGAGGCCGCCTACGACTGGGAGCGCGAGGTCTGGTCTGTCCCGGTGAACTTCACCGTCGCCCGCCTCGTCGACATCGGCGGCCAGAAGGTGAGCCTTCAGGGCGGCGTGCGCTACTGGGCGGACAGCCCCGATGGCGGGCCCGAGGGCGTGGGGTTCCGCATCGGCACGACCTTCCTGTTCCCGCGCTGAACCCAAGGACGATCCTCATGCGAGACCCGGGAAGACTGGCAGGTCCGGCCGTAGCGACTTTCATGCTGCTCGTCTGGGCGCTGTCGGCACCGGCACAGGACGCCGTCCCCTCGGCGGCGAGGGTCACGATCGCCGCAGCCTACACCGAAGATCTCGTCGAGGAGGTCCGGTTCATCGGGCGGGGCGAGGCGGCCGCCCGGTCGGATCTGATCGCGCGCGTGACCGGCTTCGTGCGGGAGGTCGCGGTCGCGGACGGGGCGGCGGTCGAGGCTGGCGAGACCCTGTTCCGGATCGAAGCCGACAGATACGAGGCGGCGCGCGCCGCGGCCGAGGCGGAGCTCGCACGCGCGACCGCCGATCTGGACCTCGCCCGGATCGAACTGGACCGGAAGACGGCGCTGGTGGCGCGCGAGGCGGCGCCGCAGTCGGAGCTGGATCTCGCTCGAGCCGCTGTCGCCGCCGCCGAGGCCGGCGTGGCTGCGGCGCGCGCGGCCCTCAGGCAGGCGGACCTGGACCTGAGCTATACCGGGATCACCGCTCCGTTCGATGGCCGGCTGGGACGGATCGGTGTCAGCCCCGGCGCCTATGTCGGGCCCAACACCGCACCGCTGGCCACGATCGTGCAGCAATCGCCAATCTACGTGGCGTTCTCCCTGAGCGAAGGACAGCTCGTCGACCTGCTCCAGCAGGTCCAGACGGATATCGCCGGCCTGACGGGTCGCGGCGCCTCGCCTGTCGTGTCCCTCGAACTGCCGAACGGCACCGTGCTGGAGGAACGCGGCCGCATCGCCTTTCTCGACAACCGGGTCGATCCGGAAACCGGCACCCTCACGCTGCGGGCGGAATTCGACAACGCGCGCGGGCTGATCCTGGACGGCGCGTTCGTCAACGTGCGTATCCAGGCGCCGCGGCCGGTGCCGCGCCTGCTGGTGCCCCAGGCTGCGGTGCAGCGCGACCAGCGGGGCGACTTCGTCCTGATCGTCGACGATGCCGGCCATGTCGAGCAACGCCACGTCACGCTTGGCCGGCAGGCCGGCACGGCCGTCGTCGTCGAGGAGGGGCTGCGCGAGGGCGAAAGCGTCATCCTCGAGGGCCTGCAGCGCGTGCGCCCCGGCGTCCCGGTCGAGGCTGTCCTGGACGGACGGCGTGCGGCGGAGCGATAGGCGCGTGTTCTCGTCCACCTTCATCCGCCGCCCCAAGATGGCGATCGTCATCTCGACGGTGCTCACCCTGATGGGCGCGATCGCCTACGCCGTGCTCCCGGTCGAGCAGTTTCCCCAGATCACGCCGCCCGTCGTCAGCGTCTCGGCCAGTTATCCCGGCGCGGACGCCGAGACCGTGGAGACCACCGTCGCGGCGCCGATCGAGGCGCAGGTGAACGGCGTGGATGGCATGATCTACATGTCATCCGACAGCACGGATGTCGGCAATTACAGTCTCAACGTCACCTTCGAGGTTGGCACGGACCCCGACATCGCGGCGGTCAACGTGCAGAACCGCGTCGCGCAGGCGATGGCCCAACTGCCGGCGGAGGTCACGCGCACGGGCGTGGTGACGCGCAAATCGTCCACCAACATGCTCGTCGTGGCGACGCTATACTCGCCGAATGGCAGCTACGACGAGGTGTTTCTGTCAAACTACGCCTCGATCAACCTCAAGGACGCGCTGGCGCGTGTGCCGGGCGTCGGCAAGGCCGAGGTGCTCACCAACTTGGCCTACGCCATGCGGATGTGGCTCGACCCCGAGCGCATGGCGGCCCTGGGCCTGACGCCGGGCGACGTGATCGCGGCGATCCGCGAGCAGAATGTCGCCGTCTCGGCCGGTCAGATCGGCACGCCGCCCGCCCCGCAAGGACAGCAATTCCAGTACACCGTCACCGCAGAAGGGCGGCTGGGCACGCCCGGAGATTTCGGCGACATCATCGTGCGCACGGGCGAGGCCGGCAGCCTCGTGCGCGTTCGCGACATCGCCCGCGTCGAGCTGGGGGCCAACTACTACAATGCCTCGGGGCGATACGACGGACGGCCGGCCACGGTTCTCGCCGTCTACCAGGCGCCTGGCGCGAACGCGCTGCAGGTGGCCGAGGGGGTCCGCGCCGAGCTCGCCCGGCTGTCGCGCGCCTTCCCGCAGGACGTCGACTACGACGTGCCCTTCGACAGCACCGATTTCGTCGAGCAATCGCTCGACGATGTGGTGACGACCCTGATCGCGGCCTTCGTGCTTGTGATCTCGGTCGTGTTCGTCTTTCTCGGAAGCGTGCGGGCCACCGTGGTCCCGGCGGTGGCGATCCCGGTCTCGCTGATCGGGACGTTCGCCTTCCTGCTGCTGTTCGGGATGTCGCTCAACACGATATCGCTCTTCGCGCTGGTGCTCGCGATCGGGATCGTGGTCGACGACGCCATCGTCGTGGTCGAGAATGTCGAGCGCATCCTCGCGGAGGAGCCGGCGCTGACGGTCGCCGAGGCGACGGCCAGGGCCATGGCCGAGGTCACCGCGCCCATCATCGCCACGACGCTTGTGCTGCTGGCGGTGTTCGTGCCCGTCACCTTCATGCCCGGTATCTCCGGGCGGCTCTTCTCGCAGTTCGCTGTGACGATCTCGGTCGCCGTGGTCATCTCGTCGATCAACGCGCTCACCCTCTCTCCGGCGCTGTGCGCGATGATCCTCGACCGCCGGACGAGCCCGCCGAAGGGGCCTCTGGCCACCTTCGAACGGGTCATCGACTCGGCCCGCGTCCGGTATGTCGGCGTCGTTGGCCGCATGGTGCGGCTGCCCCTCCTCGGTCTTGCGCTGCTTCTGGGCATCGGAATCGGCTCCGGCGCGCTGTTCGGCGGCCTGCCCCGGGGGTTCCTGCCGCTCGAGGACAACGGCTATCTATTCGTCGACGTGCAATTGCCCGACGCGGCGTCTCTGGAGCGCACCGAGAGTGTCACCGAACGGCTCGACGCGCAGCTGATGGCGCTCGAAGGCGTTGCCGATACCGTGCTCGTGAACGGCTTCAGCCTGCTCGGCGGTGCAGGCGCCAACGGTGCGATGGTGATCGTCAACCTCGAGGGCTGGACCGCGCGGCCCGATCCGGGCCAGAGCGCCGATGCCATCCTCGCCCGCGTGCTCGACATCGCGAACCGCGAGGCCGCGGCGAATGTCATCGCCTTCAATCCGCCCCCGATACCCGGCCTCGGCATGAGTGCGGGTGTCGAACTGAAAGTGCAGCAGGCCGGCGGCGGCAGCGCACGTGACCTCTCGGCCGCGCTGGGCTCGCTCGTCTATGCCGCCAATCAGCGGCCCGAGCTCGCCCAGGCCTACACGAGCTTCCGGGCCAACGTGCCGAAGGTGTTCGTGGAGCTCGATCGGGAAAAGGCGAAATCCCTCGGCGTCCGTGTGGACGACGTCTTCCAGACCCTGCAGGCCTATCTCGGCTCGATCTATGTCAACGACTTCAACCTCGCCGGCCGGACCTTCCGGGTGATGGTGCAGGCGGAGGGCGAGTTCCGCGACGTCGTGGACGACATCGGCGCGCTCCACGTCCGGTCCGACGCCGGGGCGATGGTGCCCCTGTCGACCCTCGTGCGGACACAGACCGTGCTCGGCCCCGTCGTGCTGAACCGCTACAACGTGTTTCGCGCGGCCACGATCACCGCGGTGCCTGCGCCCGGATTCTCGACCGGAGACGCGATCGCCGTGATCGAGGACGCAGCCGCCACGGCGCTACCGCCGGGCTACGCCTACGAGTGGACCGGAACCGCGCAGCAGCAGCTCGCCGCTGGCAACATGGTGATCCTCGTGCTCGTCGCGGCGGTGACGTTCGGCTACCTCTTCCTCGTCGCCCAGTACGAAAGCTGGACGATGCCCCTGGCGATCCTGCTTTCGGTCACGGTCGCGCTGTTCGGCGGCCTCGTGGCGGTGAGCGTCGCCGGCCGTGACGTGAACCTGTATACCCAGATCGGGATGATCATGCTGATCGGGCTGGCGGCGAAGAACGCCATCCTGATCGTCGAATTCGCCATGGAGCGGCGTGCCGCCGGCCTCGACATCCGGCAGGCCGCGCTGGCCGCGGCGGAGCAGCGGTTCCGGGCGGTGATGATGACGGCGCTGTCGTTCCTTCTCGGCGTCGTGCCGCTGCTTGTGGCGACGGGCGCGGGGGCCGCCAGCCAGCAGGCCATAGGCATACCCGTCTTCGGCGGGATGCTCGCGGCGACGGTCCTGGGCATCGTCCTCGTGCCCGTCCTCTACGTGCTGCTTCAGGGTGTCCGCGAGCGAATCGGCGCGCGTTTCGAACGGGGGCGGCAACGGGCCGGCTGAGCGCGGCTCGCCAACGGCGCGAACGGGCCTCCTCCGACAACCGCCACGGCCACTGCGACGGCGCGACTGCGACGGGGCGGCTGGCAGCGTCGGCCCATGGCGTTCCGCCCGTCGGTCCCGTCCTCGGATCGCCCCGGCCCGCCATTCCGAAACGACATTGGAGATGCACAAGTCTGCATTGGACAGGCGCGAGCAGGGACGTCGATAAGGCGCACCGTGGAGAACGCTGCCGCCGGGCCTGGCCGCCAGATGTCCGGCTGTTCTCATGCGTCGAGCTTGCGAAACGGGACAGACGAAATGGATCGCTCACTGCTTTAGAAACTGCTCGCCTCCGGCACCGCACTGACCGCAGCGGGCCTCGGTCTGGGCACCGGGACTGCCCAGGTTCGCGGGCGGTCGTCTTTCCCCTGACAGTCGGATCCAAGGATCCCGAGCGGCGGCATGGAAGCTGCGTCAACACCCTCACCTTTTCGCCAAGAAAGCCGCACAAAATGCAGATCACCCCCGTCTTCCTGATCGCCCTCGCGATCTGCGTGCCCATGGGGCTGTGGGGTGTCGTCGCGCCCCAGGCCATGGCAGGCAGCGTCCTCGGCCTCACTGCGTGGTTCATGGTGGGCGCGAGCTGGTGGTGGCTGGCGCTCTGCTCGGGGTTCGTGATCTTCGCCGCCGTGCTCGCGTTGGGGCCGTGGGGGCGCATCCGGCTCGGCGCCGACGACGACCGGCCGGAGTTTTCCACCGTCTCCTGGATCGCGATGCTCTTCGCCGGGGGCATGGGGGCGGGGCTGCTGTTCTGGGGCGTGGCCGAGCCGGTCACGCATTTCGCCGCGCCGCCGGGCATGGAGGGCGGCACGCCCGAGGCCGCCCGCGCCGCGATGGTGATCACCAATCTGCACTGGGGCCTGCACGCCTGGTCGATCTACGGCATCTGCGCCCTGATCATCGCGTATTTCACCTACAGGCGCGGCGGCAAGCCGCTGATCTCCACCCCGCTCGTCGGGCTGATCGGCGGGCGGGCGGAGCGCGGCGTGCTGGTGGCGGCGGATGTGCTCGGCGTGGTCGCGGTGGTCTTCGGACTCGCCGGCTCGCTGGCGATGGGCGCGCTTCAGGTGCGCTCGGGCCTGGCGAGCGTGATCGACGTCCCCGAGACGATCGGCGTCGCGCTCGCGATCCTGGCCGTGCTCTACGCGGCCTACATGATCTCGACGCTCACCGGCGTCGAGAAGGGCATGAAGCTTCTGTCCAACATCAACATGGTGCTCGCGCTGGCGATCATGCTCTTCATCATGCTGGTCGGGCCCACCGCCTTCATCTTCGAAAGCGCGGTGGACACGCTGGGCGCCTACGTCTCGCAGATCGTGACGCTGTCTTTCCGCCTGTTCCCCTACGAGGGGCTGACCGAGTGGTCGGCGAATTGGACGCTGACCTACCTGATCTGGTGGCTGGCGTGGGGGCCGTTCGTCGGCGTCTTCATCGCGCGGATCTCGAAGGGCCGCACCATCCGCGAATTCTGCGCCGGCGTGATCCTCGTGCCGACGCTGTTCTCGATCCTGTGGTTCGCGGTGTTCGGCGGCGCCGGCATCTACGTCGAGATCTTCGGCCCCGGCGGGCTCACGGCGCTGGTGGCCGACAATGTCTCAGAGGCGCTGTTCGCCTTCTTCGGATACTTCCCGCTGTCGGGCCTCCTCAGCGCGGTGGCGCTCGCCCTGATCTTCATCTTTCTGGTCACCTCGGCGGATTCCGGCACGTTCGTGCTGTCGATGATGACCACCGACGGACGGCTCGAACCGCCCGCCTCGGCCAAGATCGTCTGGGGCAGCCTCGCCGCGGTCATAACCGCCGCGACGCTCTTGTCGACCTCGGTGGAGGTGGCGCGCGCGATGGCCACGCTCGGCGCCATCCCGTTCTCGGCCGTCCTCGTGCTGCAGATCGTGGGCTTCCTGCGCGCGCTCGCGACTGAGCCCACGGGCCGGACGCGGGCACAAGAGGCCGCCTGATGCGGGGGATCGTCGCGCTCTGCCTCGTCGCCGCGCTGCTGCTTTCGGGCTGCGTGCGCGCGCCCGTCGTCGTGGCCTCCAAGGATACCGTGCAGGACCGGATCCTCGGCGAGATGATGGCCCTGACGCTCGAGGCACGCGGGCTGTCGGTCGAGCGTCGGATTGGCCTCGGCGACAGCGCCGACGTGTTCCAGGCTCTGCGCGCAGGCGATGTCGACGTCTACCCGGAATATTCGGGAACCGCGCTCGCGCTGCTCGACGCCCCGCCGGAGACGGACCCGGACGCCGTGCGCGCCCGCCTGGAAGCGCCCTTCGCCGCGCTCGGCCTCGAGTTCCTCGCCCCGTTCGGCTTCGAGTCGCGCTTCGTGCCGGTGACGCGTCAGGCCCTGGCGCAAGGCGAGTGGCTGGCCAGCGTCGGCGACCTGGCCCCCATCGCGGACGAGCTCCGCCTCGGTGTCAGCCGCAGCTTCGCCGAACGGCCGCGCGATGGTCTGACCGGCTTTCTGGAGCGGTTCGGCCTCGACTTCCAAGACGTGATCGTGGTCGCGGACGGGCGGCGCGAGAGCCTCTACCGGATGCTTGTCGACGAGCGCATCGACCTGATGATCGGGTTCTCCACCGATCCGCAGGTTTTGGATTTCGGCCTCGCGACGCTGGCCGTGGACAGGCCGTTCTTTCCCGCCTACGAGGCTGCCCCGCTGACGAGCGCCGCCGCGTTGTCGCAGCATCCGGCGTTGTCCGATGCGCTGGCCCCGCTGGCCGGGGCGATCGACGCGCCGACGCTGCGCGAACTGGTGCGGCAGGTGCAGGTCACGGGCCGCACGCCGCGCGCCGTGGCGGCCATCGCGCTCGCGCGGCTCGGCATTGCCGAGGGCGGCGCCACGACGCCGCCGGAGATTCCGCTGGCCATTGCCATAGATCCGCTCGAGCTTGGCAGCGCCCCAGCGAACCGCGCCCTCGACGCGGTGCGCACGGCGATGCCGGGCCGTGCCGTGGCGCTGGCGCCCGCGCCGCGCCCACTTGCGGCCCTTGCCGCGGGCGAGGCCCGCATGGCCGTCGTGCCTGCGGCCGCGCATTTCCGGATGACGCCCGACGGGGCGGTGCGCGAGACGGTCGAGGCGATCGGCGTGGTGGGGCGATCCGTCCTCTATGCCTTCGCTGCAGATGACGGGCCGGTGCGCCTCGGTAGCGCGCGGGTCGTGGCCACCGGGCCGGAGGGCTCGCCGAGCCATCTCGTCGCCGCTGTCCTTGCCCGACAT
>LJNT01000108.1 GCA_001314685.1 Rhodobacteraceae bacterium HLUCCA09 | reverse complement strand
AAACTGAAGGAAACCGGACAGCTGGAATCCGTGTACCGGGAAATCGATCTACCCCTGGTGCCTGTACTGTCGCGCATGGAGCAGAGAGGCACCCTGATCAACGCCAGCACCTTGCGCCAGCATAGCCAGGAGCTGGCTGAGCGCATGGCAGAGCTGGAAAAAGAGGCCCATGAAGTGGCCGGCGAAGCCTTCAACCTGGGCTCCCCCAAACAATTGCAGGTCATTCTTTACGACAAATTCGGCTTGCGAGTGATCAAGAAAACCCCTAAAGGTGCGCCCTCCACCGCCGAACCGGTGCTGCAGGAACTGGCCCACGAGCATGAATTGCCCCGGCTGATCGTGGAACACCGCAGTCTGAGCAAGCTCAAATCCACCTACACTGACACCCTGCCCGAACTGATTCATCATCGGACCGGCCGAGTGCACACGTCGTATCACCAGGCGGTCACCGCGACAGGCCGCCTGTCGTCGTCCGAGCCCAACCTGCAGAACATCCCCATCCGCACCCCAGAAGGCCGTCGTATTCGTCAGGCGTTTATTGCGCCGAAGGGCTACAAACTGTTGGCTGCGGATTACTCCCAGATTGAGCTCCGGATCATGGCACACCTGTCTGGCGACAAAGGCCTGCTGAAAGCATTTGAGCACGGCGAAGACATCCACAAGGCGACCGCCGCGGAAGTGTTCGGGGTCAGCCTGATTGAGGTCAACTCCGACCAGCGCCGCAGCGCCAAGGCCATCAACTTTGGCCTGATCTATGGCATGTCGGCCTTTGGGCTGGCCCGCCAACTGGGGGTGGAGCGCAAAGTAGCCCAGGAATACATCGACCGCTATTTCGAACGCTACCCCGGCGTACTCAAGTACATGGACAACATCCGAAAGCAAGCCCACGACGACGGCTATGTGGAAACCCTGTTCGGCCGCCGCCTGTACCTGCCGGAGATCAACGCCCGCAACAAACAGCTGCAGCAGGCCGCCGAGCGCACCGCCATCAACGCGCCGATGCAAGGCACCGCGGCCGATATCATCAAACGAGCGATGATTGATGTCGACCACTGGCTGCACACCGAGCACGCGGATCATGCCTGCATGACCATGCAGGTGCACGACGAACTGATCATCGAAGTGCGCGAAGACATGCTGAGCACCGTGCGCGATGGCCTGGTCAAACGTATGTCGGCGGCCGCCAAGCTGGATGTGCCGCTACTGGTGGAAGCCGGTACCGGTGACAACTGGGATCAGGCGCACTGACCCTTCAACGGCCTTGCTATCGCCCTGTTTTTGTTCATTTTCAGCAAGATGGCACAGAAACAGGGCAGTGCACCCCGCTATGGCGTCCAATAACCGCATAAACTCAGCCTGTACGACAACGGCACGAATTCTGCTTCGTTAATTCCTGTCTGGGCGCACTTATGCCCAATGCAGTGACATCGATACGAGGCCTATTCATGAATTCCGTAGCGAATGAACGCGACTGGTTATTCGACCCATCCCACCTGAAACTGGTGCAGCAGTGCCGCCGGCTGATTCAGTCTGAATTCGGCGTAAAACTTCACCTGAACGAAGATCATCTGGCTGAGCATCTGGCCGAGTTCGCAGGCAAAACCCGATCGCAACATCTGGTGCATACCTGGGAAGCCTTGAAACAAAGGGTGCCGAAGCTCAGCGAAGTGGAACATGAAAATAGCGGGGAAAAAACCTACCGCGGCCAGGTCATTGCAAACAATGAATCAAGAGACACGCAGAATGAAGGAGGGGAAGGGGCACGACCACGGAAGACGCAAGTCATCTATCGCGGCCAGGTAGTGGGCTGACCCGGACATGCCGGGCCAGCCACTCGGGAGGTCAACAAATCAATCAGAAAGCCTTGCTGAACTCGATAGCAGCGCTCCAGGCACTGAGTTCGTATTCCGCGTCATAGCTGGCATTTGAGGACGGTACGGTCGGCTGTTGATGAGAATACTCGCGATCATTAACCTTCGCATCATCAGCAAAGATCAGCGTGCCGATTGCGGCATCCACCGTCCAGCCACTCTGACGATCTTTCCATTGGGTGCCCAGTGTCAGCCAGTGACGATCCTCAGATGGAATGCGTGCCGTTACGAATTTTTCGTTTACCGGCGATTCATCAAAGGCATAGCCAGCTTTGAATGCCCAGGACTCGTTTGCTTGCCAGATGCCACCAAGGTTAAATTGCCAAGTATTGTTCCATTTCTCGGTAACGTGAGTAATCGGGTCACCTGGTGCCGGCTGGAGCCCGACGCGCTGCACGCCGCCTCGGTCTGGATGCAGGGTTTCGGCCAGTTCGAGCCGGTCGACCTCGACGGGCTGGAGCGCCTGCTCGTCGGCGGGGGCCTCCTGCCCCGAACCGACGCGGCCGACGACGGCGAGGCGTCGTGAGGGTCAGCCCTTGCCGCCCCACTCCCCGGCCTTGTCCTTGAGGAACTTCACCAGCGTCTGCACCTTGGCCGTGCGGTGAAGATCGACATGGGTGACGAGCCAGACGGGCACCGCGCAATCCGGATCGGGGGGCGCCACCTGCACCATCCCGGGCCGTCGCTCCGCCATCCCGACGGGCATGAAGCCGATACCGGCGCCTGCCTCCACCCCGTCGACCACCGTGCGGTCACGCGAGGCACGGTAGCGGATCTGCGACGCCGGGATCATCTCGTGCATCCAGCGGTAGAAGGGCGCGCGCGCCCCGTCCGACTGGATCGAGACGAAGCGGTGCCCCGCCCACTCTCCCGGCGTGACGGGGCCATGCCGGTCGAGGTAGCCCTCGGTCGCGTAGAGCGCCATCTCCATCGTGAAGAAGTGCTGAACGACGTTGTCGGGCTCCTCGGGCCGGGCGCCGGCGCGGATCGCAACGTGCGCTTCGCCGTATTCGAGCCGGTAGACCCGCTCGTCGGAGAGAAACCGCACCGAGACGTCCGGGTGCCCCTCCATGAACTCCACCAGCGCGGGCGCGACGCGGGGCGACAGGATCGGCAGCGAGGTGACGATCAGGTCGCCGGTCACGCCGGCCCCCTGCCCCTTGATGCGGCCGATCAGCTGGGTGAACTGGTCTTCGGTCGTGGCCGCGACGCGCAGCAGATCCTGCCCCGCCTCGGTGGGGGTGTAGCCGCGGGCGTGCCGCTGGAAGAGCTTGGTGCCGAGCCGCGCCTCGAGCGCATCGACATGGCGGATCACCGTGGCGTGGTGAACACCGAGCGCCTCGGCCGCGCCCGACACGGTGCCGAGGCGCGCGACGTGAAAGGCGGTGCGGATCTCGTCCCAGGTATCGACGGCCATGTGCTGCTCCCCTGCCCTTGCCGAATGATCTATACGTGCAAATTCGCACAATTAAGCAGGATTTTCATCCCAATTGCGCGTGGGGCGCATCAAGGGACGAGATCCGCCGTCTTGCGCGACGCAGCACGGGCCGCCAGACTGACCCGCATGGCGCTGGAGACGAAATCGGTGGCGTTCCGCGTGTCCGGCCGGGTGCAGGGCGTGTCGTTCCGCGCCTGGACCGAGGCCGAGGCGCGGCGTCTCGGGCTGTCGGGCTGGGTGCGCAATCGCGACGACGGCGATGTCGAGGGCGTGGCCGCCGGCCCGACGGGCGCAGTCGACCATCTGCTCGCGCGGCTGCACGAGGGGCCGCGCCGTGCCAGGGTGACGGAGGTCGAAGCCGGGCCGACCGACGCGCCTGCCGGCAACGGATTCGAGATCCGCGCCTGACCCTCAGAACGCGACTGTGACGCCGAAGATCGGGCCGGAGAACGTGGCGTCGATCGTCGCCCCCTCGTCCTGGTAGTCGACACGCAACTGCCGGTAGCCGGCGGAAAGAACCAGCCGGTCGGTCGCGGCGTAATTGACCGTCGCCATGATCTGCCCCGTCTGATCCGAGCCGACGCCGAAGCCGCCGACGTCACCATAGGCGATCAGCGACCAGTCTTCGGCAAGACCGATGCGGGTGCGAGCGGCCAGTATCGGGTCGGCGAAGCTGACGTTGCGGCTGGCCGAAACGCCGAGGGCCGACACGGCGAGGCGCGCATCGAGGCTCCAGAACCGGGCACCGGCGAGAAAGTCGATCGTCCAGGCCGGATTGGCCTGCGCGCGGTAGCCGACGGCGAGCGTGAGCGAGCTCTGCGTGACCTCGCCCTCGGCGGGCAGCCCGGGCGGCAGGCTGCCCCCGCGCGAGCTGGACGAGGTGCTGAAATCGCCGAGCGCCACGAAACGTCCCTGCCGCACGAGACCGGAGACGAAGAACGCGCCGTCGAGATCCTCGAGCACCTCCGAGAACGCGCTGTCGAACTCGAGTTCGGGCCCGCGCGCGAGGGGCCGGATCGAGCCGCCGATGCCGGTGGCCCAGACGTAGGGCGTGATCTGCGCGGCACGGTCGGCGGACTGCGCCGGGGCGACGGCGGGAGCGCAGAGAGCCACGGCAAGGGCGGCGGCCGCGCGGATCATGCGAGCGCGTCTTTCACCAGGGCGCCGCCTTTCATGATGAGCGGCAGGTTGGCGACGGGGTCGTCCAGCCAGTCGAGCCCCGCCTCCGGGTCGCCCTCGACGACCAGCAGGTCGGCCGGCGCCCCTTCTTCGATCACGCCCAGCCGGCCTTCGTAGGGCGCGCGCTCGCCCGACAGCGCCAGCAGCTCGCCCGCCGCGCCGGTGGCCATGCGCAGCGCCTCGAGCGACGGCATGAAGCGGGTCAGCTTGGCGAGCTGTCGGCCCTGGCTGGGCGTGCCGGCGGGGTTCATCAGGATATCGGTGCCGAAAGCCATGTTGACACCCTCGGCGCGGCCCTCCTCGAACGCGCGCACGGTGCCCTGCGCCACCTCCATCTGCTTGGCCTGCTGGCGGGGGTCCGACTTGGGGTTGGCGTCCTCGTCGGCGAGGAAGGGCTGGATCGACCACCACGCCCCCTCTTCGCGCATCATGCGGATCGTCGCGGTATCGGCGAGCTGGCCGTGCTCGATCGACTTCACGCCGGCCCGGAGCGCGCGCTGGATGCCTTGGGCCGTGTAGACATGGGCGCAGACATAGGTGCCCCAGTCGGCGGCGGCGCGCACGGCGGCTTGCATCTCCTCCTCGAGAAACTGGAGCGAGTCCAGCGGGTCGTAGAGCGACGAGACGCCGCCGCCGGCCATGATCTTGACCTGGCTCGCGCCCTTCATCAGTTGCTCGCGGGCACGGCGCAGCACCTCGGCCCGCCCATCGGCAAGCGCGGCGACACCGACCCGCTCGGCGTAGGCGAGATCGCCGTCGGCGCGGGGCAATTCGTTGAGCAGGCGAAAGTCGCCGTGGCCCGAGGTCTGCGAGATCATCGCGCCCGAGGGAAAGATGCGGGGGCCGGGCAGCACGCCCCGGTCGATGGCCAGTTGCAGGCCGAAGGCGGGGCCGCCGGTGTCGCGCACGGTGGTGAAGCCGCGCATCAGCGTCGCCCCGGCCTCGCGCCCGGCCATCAGGTGGACGAAGCCGATATCGGCGGCCATTGCCTGCGTCTGCGTGACCGCCACGAGGGTGGAATGCCAGTGCGCGTCGATCAGTCCGGGGATCACGGCGCGGCCGCCGCAGTCGATCCGCTCGGCCTCCTCCGGGCCCTGCCCCGCCGCGGGCAGCGCGGCGATGCGGTCGCCCTCGATCAGGATATCGCGCCCCTCCTGCATCGCCAGCGTCATGCCGTCGAAATGGCGCAGGTTGGTCAGCAGGAGAGGCCGGCCCGGCGTCTGCGCCCGCACCTCGCCGGGGGCGAGCCCGAAGCCCGCGAACATGCCCAGCACCGCCGCCGTGCCGCCGAGCATCTGGCGGCGGGACAGGTCGGCCTCGATCCGGGCGAAGGCGGCCTGCGTCTGCGGCGCGCCGCATAGGCACATGTCGATGGCCGCGCCGTTGGCGGCGGCTTCGGCGCAGGCAAGGCACATGGTCGCGTCTCCGTGGGCGGCGGCAAGGGCGAAATCCGCTGGTCAGACCATGCCCGATGCGGCCGGCGCGCAATACCCGTTTTCCGCGTGGCGCGACATCTGCGGCCGGGCCTGAGGACTTCTGGCCAGCCCCCCCGCGGCGAAGCCATTTGCGCCGCCCGCGCCCCACCAGTGGACCGCGGCTTGACTTGGGCGCACCGCGGCGCTAACGGCCTGCGCACGCTCCGGAAGTGCATTCGCTTCCGGTCCCGCCCCAGCGGCGGGATCGCCCCCCACCAGCGCGTCGCGCCCGTGGGGGCGTTTGCGGTTTGGTGCGTACCCTCCCATCTGGGGGCGACGAGGAAAAGGCAGAGGGGCCGACATGTTCGAAAATCTCTCCGAACGCCTGTCCGGCGTCTTCGACCGGCTTACCAAGCAGGGCGCGCTGACCGAGGACGACGTCAAGACGGCGCTGCGCGAGGTGCGCGTGGCGCTGCTCGAGGCCGACGTCTCGTTGCCGGTGGCGCGCGACTTCATCAAGGCGGTGCAGGAGAAGGCCACGGGCCAGGCGGTGACGAAGTCGATCACGCCGGGCCAGCAGGTGGTCAAGATCGTCCACGACGAGCTGGTGCACTTCCTGACGGGCGACGATGGCGAGATCGGCACGCTCAAGATCGACAACCCGCCCGCACCGATCCTGATGGTGGGCCTGCAGGGCTCGGGCAAGACGACGACGACCGCCAAGCTGGCCAAGCGGCTGACCGAGCGCGACGGCAAGCGGGTGCTGATGGCCTCGCTCGACACCAACCGTCCCGCGGCGATGGAGCAGCTTCAGATCCTCGGCGCGCAGGTAGGGGTGGACACCCTGCCCATCGTCAAGGGCGAAACGCCGGTGCAGATCGCCAAACGGGCCAGGCAGCAGGCCACGCTGGGCGGCTACGACGTCTACATGCTCGACACCGCCGGGCGCCTGCACATCGACGAGGAGCTGATCCGGCAGGCGGCCGACGTGCGCGACGTGGCCGAGCCGCGCGAGACGCTCCTCGTGGTCGACGGCCTCACGGGCCAGGACGCGGTGAACGTCGCCACCGAGTTCGACGGCAGGATCGGCGTCTCGGGCGTGGTGCTCACGCGGATGGACGGCGACGGGCGCGGCGGCGCGGCGCTGTCGATGCGCGCGGTCACCGGCAAGCCGATCAAGTTCGTCGGCCTCGGCGAGAAGATGGACGCGCTCGAGGAGTTCCACCCCGAGCGGATCGCCGGCCGCATCCTCGGGATGGGCGACATCGTCTCCCTCGTCGAGAAGGCGCAGGAGACGATCGAGGCCGAGCAGGCCGAGCGCATGATGAAGCGCTTCCAGAAGGGTCAGTTCAACATGAACGACCTGAAGATGCAGCTCGACCAGATGCTCAGGATGGGCGGCATGGAAGGCATGATGGGCATGCTGCCCGGCGCGAAGAAAATGGGCGCGCAGATGACCGAGGCGGGGATCGACGATTCGATGCTGCGCCGCCAGATCGCGCTGATCAACTCCATGACGAAGAAGGAGCGGGCCAACCCGCAGATCCTGCAGGCCAGCCGCAAGAAGCGCATCGCGAGGGGCGCAGGGCTGGAGGTGCAGGAGCTCAACCGCCTTCTGAAGATGCACCGGCAGATGTCGGACATGATGAAGAAGATGGGCAAGAAGGGCATGCTCAAGCAGATGATGGGCGGCATGTTCGGCAAGGGGGGCGGTGGCGGCCAGCCCGACATGGCCGCGCTCGAGGCGGCCGCGCAGGCGCAGGCAGCCAAGATGCCCAGGGGGATGGGCGGCTTCGGCGGCGGCGTGCCGGGCGGGCAGCTTCCCCCCGGCCTCTCGGGGTTCGGCAAGAAGAAATGACGGCACGGCCTGCCACGTCGCGGATCGCCGGCAGCCCCGCATTGGAACAAGGATTTCATCGATGAGACTGACCACCATCGAGACAGGGCGTCTCTTTCTCCGCCCGCCGGCCGAGCGCGACCTCGCCTGCGCGATGCGCCACCTCGCCTCGGGCGCCTGCCTGTCCACGGCGCCGCTGACCGGCCCGGCCGCGCGGCGGCAGTTCCCCGTGCTGATGACGCATTGGCACCTGAGCGGCTTCGGCCTGTTCGCGGTGGTCCCTGCGGGCGCAGACGTGCCGATGGGGCTCGTTGGCCCCTGGCAGCCTTCGGGCTGGCCGGAACCAGAGATCGGCTGGCTCGTCTGGCGGCAGGCCGACGACGCCGTGGAGCTGACGGCCGAGGCCGTGACGGCGGCCTGCGACCATTCCGCGGGCGCGCTCGGCTGGCGCGAGGCGGCGAGCTTTCTCTGCCCGTCCGACGCCCGCTCGCTCGCCGTGGCGAGCCTGACCGGCGCGCTGGCCGATCCCTTCGCCGACCGCGCCGGGGCCATCGCCTACCGCCATCCCCGCGCGCCCCGCCGCCCGCTTCCCCGCGCCGCCTGATCCTCGACCGGAGCCGATGCCCCACCTCGCCGACACCCCCGTGCTCGAAACCGAGCGGCTCATCCTGCGCGCCCCCCGCGCCGGGGATTTCGCCGTGTGGGACGGCTTCGCTCGGAGCGACCGGTCGAAATACATGGGCGGCCCCTACAATGCCGGTGACTCGTGGCGCGCCTTCGCCAACACCGTCGGGCACTGGGTGATGCGGGGCTGGGGCGAGTTCGTGTTCTGCCTCAGGGGCCATGACGCACCGCTCGGCAACGCCGGACCGTGGTTCCCCGAGGGCTGGCCAGAGCGCGAGATCGGCTGGGCGGTGTGGGACACTGCCGCCGAAGGCAAGGGCTATGCCTTCGAGGCGGCGCGGGCCGCGCGCGCCCATGCCTTCGATGCGCTGGGGTGGGACACGGCGGTCAGCTACATCGACCCCGACAACGCCCGCTCCGTCGCCCTGGCCGAGCGCCTGGGCGCGGTGCGCGACCTGCAGGCGGTGCCGCTGAGCGAGGGGGACCTCGTCTACCGCCACCCCGCCCCGACAAGGCGCGCGGCATGAGCGAGACGATCCTGCGCATCCCCACGCTCGAGACGGAGCGTCTGCGCCTGCGCGCGCCGAGGGCGTCGGATTTCGAGGCCTACGCCGATTTCCGCACCGGCCCGCGCGCGACCTTCCTCGGCGGCCCCTACAATCGGGCCGAGGCGTTCGAGCAACTGGCGGCGCTGATCGGCCACTGGCTCCTGCGTGGCTACGGCCGCTGGATGGTCGCCGACAGGGAGAGCGACCGGCCCCTCGGCGTCGTCGGTCTCTACTACCCCGAGGACTGGCTCGAGCCCGAGATCGCCTGGTCGGTATTCGAGGAGGCCGAGGGCCGCGGCATCGCCTTCGAGGCGGCCTGCGCGACGCGCTGCCACGCCTACGCGACGCTGGGCTGGAGCACGGTCGTCAGCCTGATCGACCCGCAGAACACGCGCTCGGCGGCGCTGGCCGAGCGGCTGGGGGCGACGCGCGAAGGCGTGTTCCACCACCCCGGCCTCGGGGCGATGGATGTCTGGCGCCACCCTGGCCCTGGGGAGGTTGCCTGATGGGGCATCGCGACATCCCCGTGCTGCAGACGCAGCGGCTGGTCCTCGCCGGGCCGGAGCCGGGGGACTACCCCGATTTCAAGGCGACCTTCGCCTCCTACCGTTCGCGCTTCATGGGCGGGCCGCTCAACGCCTACGAGACGTGGATGCTCTACGCCGCAGAGATCGGCCACTGGGAGATCCGCGGATTCGGCATGTGGGTGATTCACGACAAGCGCACGGGCCAGACCTACGGCATGGCCGGCGGCTGGCAGCCCGCCATGTGGCCCGAGCCCGAGATCGCGTGGATCATCTGGCCCGACGTGGCAGGCAAGGGCTATGCGCTCGAGGCCACCGACCGCGCGCGCCGCTTCTTCTATGAGGAGCGCGGCTGGGACGGGGCGGTGAGCTATCTCGACCCGCACAACCTGCCCTCGATCCGGCTGGCCGAGCGACTGGGGGCGAGGCGCGATGCGCAGGCCCGCACCGTGGACGGCAACGACGTGGTCTACCGCCACCCCGCGCCCGCGCAGCTGCGCAACACCCAGCTGGCCGACGGGATCGCGATGGAGATCGCCAACTACGCCGACCCGCAATTCACGCCGAAAGGATGGGCCCTTGACTGAGACCGCTCTCCCCGACGAGGCCGCCCGCGCGGCGGAGCTGCTCAAGGAGCACCGCGAGTCGATCGACCGGCTCGATGCGATCCTCGTCTACACGCTCGGCGAGCGGTTCAAGCACACCCAGGCGGTGGGTCGGCTGAAGGCCGCGCACGACCTGCCGCCGTCGGATCCCGCCCGCGAGGCGGCGCAGATTGCCCGGCTCGAGGATCTGGCGGAGCGCGCCGATCTCGACCCGGAATTCGCCAAGAAGTTCCTGGCCTTCGTCATCCAGGAAGTCATCAAGCACCACGAGGCCCACCAGTCCTGACGGGCCGGAGAGACCACGGCGGCATCGCCGCCAAAGCCATCGAACGAAGGAGAGAACGCATGGCCATGAAGATCAGACTCGCCCGCGGCGGCAGCAAGAAGCGCCCCCATTACTCGATCGTCGCCGCCGACAGCCGGATGCCCCGCGACGGTCGCTTCATCGAGAAGCTGGGCACCTACAACCCGCTCCTGCCCAAGGACAGCGAGGACCGGGTGAAGATGAACATGGAGCGGGTGCAGTACTGGCTCGACCAGGGCGCGCAGCCGACCGACCGCATCTCGCGCTTCCTCGAGGCCGCGGGCGTCAAGCCGAAGGCCGAGCGCGCCAACCCCAGGAAGGGCGAGCCGGGCAAGAAGGCCAAGGAGCGCGCCGAGCAGCGCGCGGCCAGGGCCGCCGAGGCGTCCGCCCCCGCCGAGGAATCGGCCGAGGCGTAAACCGGGGAGGTTGCCCATGCCGCAGCGCCACAGGAGCGCGTCGCACCGCCGCAGGGCACGGCCCGTGCGGCCGTGCGTCGCGTGCCGTGTGGCGCCGCGGCGCGAGGCGGCGGCATGACCGGGCGTGTCTGCGTCGGCGCCATCGCGGGCGCCTTCGGCGTGCGCGGCGAGGTGCGCCTCAAGAGCTTCTGCGCCGAGCCGGAGGCCATCGCCGCCTACGGCCCGCTCACCACCGAGGACGGCGCGCGCCGCTTCGAGGTGACGCTGATGCAGCCGGTCAAGGCGGGCTTCGCCGCCCGCCTGTCGGGCGTGGCCAGCAAGGAGGCGGCCGACGCCCTGCGCGGCACGCGGCTTTACGCCGACCGCACCGCCCTGCCACCGCCCGAGGACGATGAATACTACCATGCCGACCTGATCGGGCTTGAAGTGCGCGACACTGGGGGCCACCTCATCGGCCATGTCCGCGCAATCCACGACCACGGCGCGGGCGATCTGCTCGAGGTCCACGGTCCGGGCCTGAAGCAGACGGTGCTGCTGCCGTTCACGCACGAGGCGGTGCCGAATGTCGACATCGCGGGCGGGCGGATCGTGGCCGACCCCCCCGAGGGGCTGTTCTGATGCGCCGCGCGGGCCTGATCTTCGCCATGCTCGTCTTCGTCGCCATGCCGGTGGGGGCGGGGGCGTCGGGCCACGCCTCGCTCGCCATGCTGGGCTTCGCCGGCCTGTTCCTTCTCGGCAACGCGGTGATGCGCCCCGCCTCGATGCGGCTCGACGCGCCGGGCGACCTCGCCGTGCAGGCGGTAACGGCGACGGCGTTCGCGGCGCTGCTCGTGGGCCTTGGCCAGTCGCTGCGGGCGCTGGTGGGCATCGAGGGAAGCGTGGAACTCTTCGGCTGGCTCTTTGCCGGGGCCTGGGCGCTGGTGCTCGCGCGGATCGTCTGGCCACCGGGGCTGGCCGACAAGGCCGCCCGCAGCGCCGAGGCCGCCCTGCGGGAAGTCCATCGCGCGGGCGAGCGCACCCGCGAAGAGGCCGCCGAGGCCGAGCGCCGCGCGACGGAGCGGACCGCCGCCGACCGGCGCACGGCGGAGCGCAAGGCCGCCACGCATCGGTCGGCGGAGCGGCGGGCCGAGCGGAGGTCGGGCGAGCGGCGCCCCGATCCCCGACCAGAGCCCCGACCCGATCCGCGCGCCACGCCGCGCCCCGCACGCGGCCGCTCCAACGACTCCCCCGCCATGGCGGAGGCTGCAACGGCCGATCCCGCCCCGTCGCCGGAGTCGCCGGCCGAGGCTCCCGCGCGCCCCAACGCCACGGTCGATCCGTCATTGCGGCCAGCCTTCGGGGCGCTCGACGCGCTGCCCGAGGCGGCGAGCGCCGAGACGGTGCGCGCCGGTCTGCGGGAGGTAGCGGGCGCCGGCCCGCCCGACCGGGTCTTTGCCGCGCTCGTCTCCCGCGCCGCACCAGACCGGCCCCGGCGCGACCGCCGCGCCCTGCTGCTGCACGCCCTTGACGCCTCGCTGGCCATGCGACGGCCCGGCTCGGGCGAGGCGGCCGAGGCGTTCGAGGCCATCGTCGCCGCAGCCGACGCCGCAGCGCTTGCCGACTTCGTCGGCCTTGCGGAGTCCCTGCTCGACGCCGATGCCGAAGCGCGGGCTGACATGCCGGACGTCGCCCGGCTGATCGAGATCGCCGACCAGATCGAGGACAGCCACGAAGACGAGGCAGAGGCGCTGATCTCGCTCGCCCATCGGATCGAGGATCTCGCCTTCGAGGCGGAGAGCGGCGCCGATGCCTGACACGCCACCGCCGCCCGGACGCTCGCATGGCCGCCTCTCCATTGCGCCGAGCGCCCGTCCGCGCGAGCTGATGGACGACCGGCCCACCCTCGTCGGCGCCTGGACGGCGCGGGTGATCACCCTGTTCCCGCAGCTTTTTCCCGGCCCGCTTGGCGCCTCGCTCACCGGCAAGGCGCTCGACGAGGGGCTGTGGCGGCTCGAGGCGCTCGACCTGCGCCGCTTCGGCGAAGGCAAGCATCGCAACGTCGACGACACGCCCGCGGGCGGCGGCGCCGGCATGGTGCTGCGGGCCGACGTGGTCGACGCGGCGCTTGCCGCGGCCGGAGAGGGCGTGCCCCCCGGCGCCGACTGGCCGGTGATCTATCTCTCTCCACGAGGCAGGCCGCTGACCCAGCACCGCGTGCGGCGTCTCGCCGACGGCGAGGGCGTGACCCTGCTCTGCGGCCGCTTCGAGGGGGTCGACGAGCGGGTGTTGCAGGCACGGCAGGTCGAAGAAGTCTCGCTGGGCGATTTCGTCATGACCGGCGGGGAGATCGCAGCGCATGCCTTGATCGACGCCACGGTGCGGCTTATACCGCGCGTGCTCGGGAATCAGGCGTCCATCGAGGAGGAGTCGTTCTCCGAGGGTCTGCTCGAACATCCCCAGTATACGCGGCCGACCGTCTGGCAGGGTCGCGCGGTGCCCGACATTCTCCTGTCCGGGCACCACGCGGAGATCGCCCGTTGGCGCAAGGCCGAGGCCGAAAGGCTGACACGGAAACGACGCCCTGACCTCTGGCGGGCTTACCTTGAACGGCAAGGTGGGGATCCGGGCGGAGACCGAGAGCTCTGAGGGCGCACCCACCTTCGCGGAAGAACCGCGAGCGAAAGAGGAGATCGGTCTGATGGACCTGATCGCACAACTGGAGGCCGAGCAGATCAGCGCTCTGGCCAAGGACATTCCCGATTTCAAGGCCGGCGACACCGTGCGCGTCGGCTACAAGGTGACCGAGGGCACGCGAACCCGTGTGCAGAACTTCGAGGGCGTGTGCATCGCCCGCAAGGGCGGCGAAGGCATCGCGGCCTCGTTCACCGTCCGCAAGATCAGCTTCGGAGAGGGGGTGGAGCGTGTCTTCCCGCTCTACTCGACGAACATCGAGCACATCCAGGTGGTGCGCCGCGGCAAGGTCCGCCGGGCGAAGCTCTATTACCTGCGCGCCCGCCGCGGCAAGTCGGCCCGCATCGCCGAGGACAACACCTACAAGCCCCGCAAGCCCAAGGCTGGCGCGGCGGCACAGACCCAGGGCTGAGGAGCGCGGCGATGAAGAAGGACATCCACCCCGATTACCACATCGTCGACGTCAAGATGACCGACGGCACCGTGGTCCAGATGAAGACGTGCTGGGGCAAGGAGGGCGACACCATGACCCTCGACATCGACCCCACCTCGCACCCGGCCTGGACGGGCGGCTCGACCCGCCTGATGGACCAGGGCGGCCGCGTCTCGAAGTTCAAGAAGAAATACGAGGGCCTCGGCTTCTGAGAGCCGCCCGCTTGCGCGAGACGAAAAGGGCCGCCTTTCGGGCGGCCCTTTGCTTGCCCGGGATGCGGCGGCGCTTAGGCGGCTTCCATCACCTCGGCCACGGGGCCGGGAAGCGCATCGCGGACATGGGCAAGTTCGCCCGGATCGCAGTGCATCTTGAGCGTCGTGAAGAGGGCATCGGCCGCGACGCGCGGTTCGATCCCCTCGGGTAGCTCCTCGGCCAGCGTGTCGAGGAATTCCGCGAGGCTGCGCTGCGTCGTCGGAGTCGCGGCGGGGCGATAGCTCTCGTAGAAGACGCCGCGCACGAAGTGCGGCAGTTGCGCCGCAAGGTGGGCGGCCTCCTCCACCGTCATGCGGTCGCGCAAGACGTGCAGCCCGCGGCGCAGCACATGGTAGGCCTGCTGTTTCGACCCGCCGGTGACCACGGCGATTCCGTTGAGCCACTCGTTGGTGACGTTGATGTTGCGATCAAGGATCTGCAGCCCGCTGCTCATCGTCATCCCCTTTCGTCTCATGTCCCGGTTTGCGGAAACAGCGCGCGCCGCGCGCTTTCGTTCCTTGCCACGCGCGCCCTTCTGCCCGCCGCGGCGAGCGGCTAGAAGCGGGCCGAGGCAGACGGGGGGGCAGTCGGCGTGGCGCACATCATCGTGGTGGGCAACGAGAAGGGCGGCAGCGGTAAGTCGACCACGGCCATGCACGTGGCCACGGCGCTGGTACGGATGGGTCATTCGGTCGGCTGCCTCGACCTCGATCTGCGCCAGCAGAGCCTCGGCCGATACATCGAGAACCGCGCAGCGTGGTGCGCGGCCGAAGGCAGGCGGCTGGCCATCCCCGAGTTTCGCCAGCTGCCCGACGAGGTGCCGGGCGCGACGGGCAATCCGGCCGATGCCCGCCTGCATGCGGCGGTGGAAGACCTCGCATCGCGCCACGATTTCGTGCTGATCGACTGCCCCGGCTCGCATACCCGGCTCGCGCAGGTCGCGCACACGCTGGCCGACACCCTGGTGACTCCGCTCAACGACAGTTTCGTCGATTTCGACCTGCTCGGGCGAATCGACGCCGCAACCGGCAGGATCCTCGGGCCCTCGGTCTATTCCGAGATGGTCTGGCAGGCGCGGCAATGGCGGGCGCATGGCGGTCTGCAACCCATCGACTGGATCGTCACGCGCAACCGGCTCGGCCAGACGCAGATGGTCAACAAGCGCAAGGTGGGCGACGCGCTCACCCGCCTGTCGAAGCGAATCGGCTTCCGCATCGCCACCGGCTTCTCCGAGCGGGTGATCTTCCGCGAGTTGTTCCCGCGCGGGCTGACGCTGCTCGACCTGCGCGACGTGGGCGAGGCGCGGCTGTCGCTCTCGGGCGTCGCCGCCCGGCAGGAGCTGCGCGACCTCATGGGCGCGCTCGACCTGCCGGGGGTGAAGGTGGCCTTCTGACGTCAGTCGAGCGAACCGAGCCGCCGCACGAAGGGGTCGGCGGCGAGTCGCCGCTCGGCACGGGGCGAGAGTTGCCGTCCACCCAGCGGCCCCGTGCCGAAGCGGGTCGCGGAGATCACCGCGTGGAGCGTATCGCGACGCCCGCGCGGCGACCCGGCGCTCGCCTCGATCTCGGGCAGGAGCGCGGCGCGGCCCGTACGGGGGGCCGCGCCTGGTGAAGACGCCGCGCCGTCGGCCGACGCATCGGGGCGCTTGCGCGCCAGAAGCGCGCGCGCGCTCCGCAGGATAAGAGACAGGTCCATCGTTACCTCGGTCACTGAACACGGTTGATCGTTGGCTAACGGCGCGTCGGGGCGAGAAATGGGCGACGTAGCGGCAAGATGCGGAGCGATGGCGGCGGCAGGCCGCAGCGCTTCATGTCTCCTCAACCCTCTTTGCCGATGATCGGCGTGCGGCGGCCCTGAACGCCGCTACCGGGGCCAGAAGACGTTGATGGACGCATGACGCAAGCACGGATCGGCAGCCTCCCCCTCGCGCTCGGGCTGGCGGCGACGCTCGGTCTGGCCGGGTGTGGCGGCGGGTCGACAGCCACGCCGGCCCGGCTCGCGCCGGCCGCCGCGGGCGCGCCCCTCGGGATGCCGGGTGGCCCCGAGGCGGGGCACGGCGGCGCGGCGACGGCGAGTTTCGCCTGTGCGCAGCGCCTGCTTGCAGACAGCCCCGTCATGGCCGAACCGGCGCCGATCGCGCAGGGCTGGCGGCTGCGGCTGCGCGTCTGGTCGAGCCCGCCCGCTGGCTGGATCGACAAGGGCAGCCTCGTGCACGATGGCGTGCGCTTCGCCTACCTCCCTGATGGCGCCACCCGTGGCCTCGCCGACGACGACGTGCGCGCCGTGGTTGAGCCGATCGTCGAGACCTGCCGCTAGGGGGAGCGCCCAGGCAGGCCGGGGGCCGATCGCTTGCTCCTGCCGGCATGGCAGATATGGTCGGCCCCGCCCCAACCGGACGGATCCTCATGCGCCCCCTTCTGCTCGCCGTGTCGCTTGCCGCGCTTGCCGCCTGCGGCCCGCCCCCCGAGCGCTTCGCAGCGCCGCTCGCACCGTCGGGCGAGCGGGTGGCGGTGGGCGTGCGCTCCATCGAGGTGCGGCAGGTCTCGCTGCCCTCCTATGCGCTCGACGAAGAGATCTGGATCGAGACGGCAGAGGGTGCGCTCGTGCCGTTGGAGGGGCAGCTCTGGGCCGACGACCCGGTGCGCGGCATGACGCTGGAACTGGCCCGCCAGATCCGGGCGATCACCGGCGCGCGCGTCGCCTCCGAGCCGTGGCCCTTCGACGACTTGTCGGAGGCGCGGGTCGAGGTCCGGGCGGATCGCTTCGTGGCCGGCGCCGACGGGCGGTTTCACATCTCGGGCCAGTATTTCGCGGTCGACAGCGAGCGGGGGCGCGACCGGTCTGCCGATTTCGCCGTCTCGGCCCCGATCCCGCCCGAAAGCGGCCTGCCCGGTATCGCCGCCGCCCGCGCCGCCGCCGTGCGCGACCTCGCCCGCCTGATCGCGCGCGACGGGCTCTGAAGGGAAAGCGAAGGGCCCCGCCATGGCGGTGCGGGGCTCGACCGCGCTAGGCACCGGTATCTCCGCTGCCGTCGGCCGGGGCCGAACGTCGCCCACGTCTTCCGGGGCAAGGCGACCGACCTGCGCTACGATTGAGGAGGCCGGCCGCGCGCCGCCCACCCGCCCACCCCTGCGCCCCGCCCGACCGGCGCGCGGCCGGCCTCCTCAATCGTAGCGCAGGTCGGTCGCCTTGCCCCGGAAGACGACGTAGGCCAGCACCGTGTAGGCCGCGATCATCGGCATCACCACGATCGCGCCGACGAGGATGATCATAAGCGATTCGGGTGCGCTCGCCGCCTCGAAGATCGTCAACTGCTCCGGCACCACGTAGGGGTAGAACGAATACGCCATCCCGAAGAAGGCCAGCACGAACAGCCCCGTCCCGCAGGAAAACGGCACCCAGGCGCCCCGGTCGTCGGCGGACGGCAGGCGGCGCAGCGCGCCCCAGAGCGCCAGCAACAGTGCCGCCGACAGGATGGGCAGCGGCGAGAGCCACAGGATCTCGGGCCACGAGAACCACCGCTCGAAGATGCGCGGGCTGACCAGCGGCGAGGCGACCGAGATCGCTCCGATGCCCAGGAGCAGCCCCCAGATGCCGCCCCGCGCCCATTCGACGGCCTTGTCCTGCAGCGCGCCTTCGGTCTTGCCGATCAGCCACGCCGCGCCGATGAAGCTGTAGCCCACCGTCAGGAACACCGCGGTGACCGCCGAGAAAGCGAGCGTGGCGGAGGTCGCATCGAGCCCCATGATGTACATGCCCAGCATGAAGCCCTGCGACAGCGAGGTCAGCGCCGAGCCCAGGAAGAAGGCGAAATCCCACCCGCGCTTGTAGCGGAGCGGCGCCTTGACGCGGAATTCGAAGGCGACGCCGCGCAGGATCAGCCCCACCAGCATCACCGCCACCGGCAGGTAGAGCGCGGTCAGGATCGCGCCGTGGGCGACCGGGAAGGCCACCAGCAGCAGGCCCACCGCCATGACCAGCCAGGTCTCGTTGGCGTCCCAGAAGGGGCCGATCGAGGCGACCATGCGATCCTTCTCGGCCTCGTCGGCGAAGGGGAACAGCAGCCCCACGCCGAGGTCGAAGCCGTCGAGCACCACGTAGATGAGGATCGACAGGCCCATCAGGCCCGCGAAGGTGAGCGGCAGCCAGAGTGCCGGGTCGGCGAGGATCTCGGCCATCGCGCTCACTCCGCCGGGGTGGTGGCGCCGGGCCGCGCGGCGGGTCGCGCGGCCGTCTCGACGGCGCGCTCGACCGGGTCGGCCGTGCCGCCACGGGTCGGCAGCGGCTTGCCGTGCGTCGCGGCCCACGCGAGGTAGATCAGCACGGCAACGTAGGCCCCTGTCAGCACCGCATAGACGGCGAGATAGGCGATCAGCGTCGACAGCACCATCGGCGCCGGCACCTCGGCCACTGCCTGCGCGGTCGTCAGCACGCCGTGCACAAGCCAGGGCTGGCGGCCGATCTCGGTCGTGTACCAGCCCGCGAGCACGGCGACCCAGCCCGACAGCGCCATCGCCACGAAGGCGTAGAGCACCCAGCGCGGCAGCGCCTCGACGCTCCACCGCGCGCCCTCCGGCCCGCGGCGGCGGGCCATCAGCGCGACCGCCGTCCAGGACAGCAGCAGCATGGCCATGCCCGTCGCCACCATGATGCGGAACGAATAGAAGACGGGCGCGACCGGCGGGTGCGTCACCGTGCCATCCTCGGCCACGAACTCGTCGAGCGCAGGGATCGTGCCATCCCAGCTATGGGTGAGGACGAGCGAGCCCAGATGCGGAATCTTCACCTCGTAATCGTTGTCGCGCGTCTCGGCGTTGGGCAGCGCGAAGAGCACCAGCGGAACGCCCTCTCCCTCGGGGTATTGCTCCCAGTGTCCCTCCATCGCGGCGACCTTGGCAGGCTGGTGCTCCAGCGTGTTGATCCCGTGCATGTCGCCCACGAGGATCTGCACCGGAATGAGCACCGCCCCCATCACCGCGCCGAAGCGCAGCGTGGCCGCGACCGAGCGCGAACGGTCGCCGAAGAGCAGCCGCAGCGCAGAGATCCCGGCGATCAGGAAGGCAACCGTCAGGCCCGAGGCGAGCAGCATGTGCAGCAGCCGGTAGGGCATCGACGGGTTGAAGATGATCTCGAGCCAGTCGGTCGCATGCACGACCCCGTCGCGCAGCTCGAAGCCCGCAGGCGTGTGCATCCACGAGTTCAGCACGAGAATCCAGAATGCCGAGAGCGTCGTTCCGAAGGCCACGAGGAAGGTGGCGAAGGTGTGCAACCAGCCCGGCACGCGGGAGAAACCGAACAGCATGATCCCGAGAAAGCCCGCCTCGAGGAAGAACGCCGTCAACACCTCGTAGGCCAGAAGCGGCCCGGCGACGTTGCCGACCGTCTCCATGAAGCCCGGCCAGTTGGTGCCGAACTGGAACGACATGGTGATACCCGAGACGACGCCGAGCGCGAAGGACAGGGCGAAGACCTTCACCCAGAAGCGATACGCCTCCATCCACTTGAAATCGCCCGTCGCGTTGTAGCGCAGCTTGAACCACAGGAGCACCCAGCCGAGCGCGATGGTGATCGTCGGGAACAGGATGTGGAACGAGATGTTCGCCCCGAACTGAATGCGTGACAGAAGCAGCGTGTCCATCGACTCTCCTCGCCCGGCCGGCGCCAGACAATCGCCGCACGTGCCCCCGCCGTGGCGGCAGGGTGGCCGGCGTGCTCGTACCCATGAAGCCCGGCCTGGTCGCGCGCCGGAGCTAGCGGTGAGGTAGGGAGATTCCCCGCGCCGTCCAAACGATGCGTCGGGTCTGCGACATTATTGTCCGTCGGTGCGCGCCGGGCCGTCCCGCATCGCGCTGCGTCACTCCTGCCCGGCTGAGAACGGCACGGCGAAAAGGCAAGCGCCCGCCCCCCCGGGAGCGGCGCGAGGGGCGCTCCGCTCGCGCGGGGCGCGGCGCCTGCGTCAGCCCGGCCAGGCGAAGCTGCGCGCCGTGCGCATCAGCGCGGCCACCGGCGGCGGGAACGGGCGGCCGCGCACCGAGGCGATGCAGATCTCGCGGCTGAGCGACGGCTCGACCAGCGGGCGCTGCACGAGGCCCGGCAGCGTCACCGAGTATTCCGGCATGAAGGCGAAGCCGAGCCCCGCGAGCACCATGGCCTGCACCCACTCTTCCCGCTCCGAGCGGAAGCGGGCGTAGAGTTCTACCCCTTGCTCGGCGCACGTCTCGGCGACGAGAGTGCGCATCTCGCAGGCGAGCCGGTCGACGTAAGCCACCCCCCCCAGCGCCGACAGGGACAGTGCGTCGCGATCCCCCAGCGGATGGTTCGGCGGCAGGATCACCACGTAGCGCTCGGAGTAGAGGGGCAGCAGGGCGAAGGCGTCTTCCGTCTCGGCGAGGCGGGCGGTCACGGCGACGTCGATCTCGTCGTCGCGCAGCGCCTGACGCAACTCGGCCTCCTTGCCCTCGGTCACGGCGAGTTCGACCCCCTCATGTGCGGCGCCGAAAGCGCGCAGAAACCGGCCGAAGCGGACATGCCCGATCGAGGCGAGCACGCCGATCCGCACCGGAACGTCTTGCAGCAGCCTGAAATTCTGCGCGAGCAGGCGTGCCGCCTCGGCCTCGGCCGCGATCTGACGCAGATGGGGCAGCATCGAGCGACCGAACTCGCTGACGAGGATGCGCCGCCCCTCGCGGTGAAAGAGAGGCGAGCCGAGCTCGCGCTCCAGCGCCTTGATGCCCTTGGTCAGGGCGGGCTGGCTCACGTCGCACGAGGCGGCCGCGCGGGTAAAGTTGAGATGATCCGCCGCCGCGATGACGTAGCGGATCTGGTGCATTTCCATAGTTTCGTTCTCGTTCGCAATCGGGAGCAAAGAGTCGGCCGAGACGCGGGCGACCGCAACCCGCCCGAATGGGCAGGTCGCGCCTATTCTCCGTAGGGCACCCAGACCGTCTTGACCTCGGTCGCCGCGCGCAGAAAAGCCCGCCCCTCGGCCTGAGGCGCGTGCCAGTCGGTGCGCATGCTCCACGTCCGCTTGATCGTCTCGGCAGCCTTCTCCTCGATCGCCGGCGTCAGCGCGGTGTCGGCGAAGTTCCAGACCGCGCCCACCGCCGCGTGTGCGGCGAGCACGGGCGCCAGATCGGCGGGGGCGCCGGTGACGATGTTGACCACCCCGCCCGGCACATCGGAAGTGTCGAGAACCTGGTAGAAGTCGGTCGCCGCGAGCGGGAACGGCCCGGACGGGATGAGCACCACGCGGTTGCCCGTGGCCACGGCCGGCCCCATCGCGGTGATCAGGCCCAGGAGCGGCGCCTCGGCCGGGCAGATCGCGCCGATCACGCCGATGGGCTCGTTGAGCGCCAGCGCCAGCCCCCGCATCGGCACGTCCCTGGCGGCGCCGTCGTGCTTGTCGGCCCAGGCGGCCCAGGTGAAGAGCCGGCGAATGGCGGCCTCGACCTCTGCCGCGCCGCCCGTCTCTCCGGTCATCGCATCGATCCGGTGGGCGAACTCGGCCGCCCGCGTGGCGAGGTTCTCTGCGACGTAGTAGAGGATCTGCGCCCGATTGTGCCCCGTGCTGCTCGACCAGGCAGCGGCCTTTCCCGCCGCTTCGACGGCATTGCGGATGTCCTTTCGGTTCCCCTCGCCGACATGGCAGAGCAGCCGCCCGTCCGGTGCCCAGATCGCGCGGGAATAGCCGCCGTCAGGGCGGGCCTGCTTGCCGCCGACATACATCTTCGCTGTCCGGTCGATACCAGGGGCGGCCTGGGGCGCCCCCGGGGCGGGCACGGCCCGCGGGATCGGTGCCGGTTCCGGCGCGTCTTCGCGCAGGTAAGCGTGGAGCCCCTCCCACCCGCCTTCCCGGCCGAAGCCGCTCTCGCGCACCCCGCCGAAGCCCGCCGCCGCGTCGAAGAAATTGGTGCCGTTGACCCAGACGACACCCGCCGCCAGCTTCGGCGCCACGCCGAGCGCGAGGTTCACGTTCTCCGACCAGACGCTCGCCGCCAGACCGTAGCGCGTGTCGTTGGCCAGCGTCACCGCCTCGGCCGGCGTGCGAAAGGTGGTCGAGACCAGGACGGGGCCGAAGATCTCCTCCTGCATCAGCCGGGACGAGGGGGCGAGGCCGGTGACCAGCGTCGGCGGGTAGTAGCAGCCCTCGGGCACTTGCACGGCAGCGTGATACACCTCGCCCTCGGCGCCCCCCTCGTCGACCATCGCGCGGATCGTCCGGAGCTGGACGGGATCGACCACCGCCCCGAGGTCGATCGACTTGTCGAGCGGGTCGCCCATGCGCAGCTTGTCCATCCGCGCCTTGAGCCTGCGATGGAACCGCTCCGCCACCCCTTCCTGCACCAGCAGGCGCGAGCCCGCGCAGCAGACCTGCCCGGCGTTGAACCAGATCGCGTCGACCAGCCCCTCGACGGCCGAATCCAGATCGGCGTCGTCGAACACGATGTAGGGCGACTTGCCTCCCAGCTCGAGCGTCAGCGCCTTGCCCGAGCCCGCCGTCGCGCGCCGGATCTCGCGGCCCACGGCGGTCGAGCCGGTGAAGGCGACCTTGTCCACCTCCGCCTGCACCAGCATCCGCCCCACCGCCCCGTCACCGGTGACGATGTTGACGACGCCCGGCGGCACGCCGGCCTCCTGGCAGACCTGGGCGAACAGGAGCGCGGTGAGCGAGGTGTATTCGGCCGGCTTCAGCACCACCGTGTTGCCGGTGGCCAGCGCCGGCGCGACCTTCCACGCCAGCATCAGCAGCGGAAAGTTCCAGGGCAGGATCTGGCCGCAGGCGCCGCGCGGGCGGCGGCCGGGCAGCTCTGCCTCCATCAGCTGCGCCATGCCGGCGTGATAATGGAAGTGGCGTATGGCGAGCGGCACGTCGATGTCGCGCGCCTCGCGGATCGGCTTGCCGGTGTCGAGCGTCTCGAGCACCGCGAAGAGGCGCGCGTGCTTCTGCAGGAGCCGCGCGAGCGCGTAGAGCACCCGCGCGCGCGCATGCCCCCCCTGCCCCTCCCATGCCGGCTGGGCGGCCCGCGCCGTTGCCACGGCCGCCTCGATGTCGGCCTGCGTTCCTTGCGTCAGACGGGCCAGCACGTCGCCCGTGGCCGGGTTGCGGCTGTCGAACCCTTCGCCCGGCTCGGTCCACGCGCCGCCGACGAAGTGGCCGAAGGCGCCGCCCGCCTCCTCGATCCACGCCAGCGCCGCCTCCGCGCTCTCGGGCGCGGGGCCATACTCCATCGTCTCGAGAATCTCTTGAACGGTCATGGGGCTTCTTCTTGCTTCAAATATCCACAATCCGGCGCGCGCCGCCGGGCGCGGCCGCCGGGGGTCAGGCCATCGGGTGGTGCCACGACACCGAGTAGGCGCCGGTCAGGTGGTGTTCGAGCTGCCGCTCGATATCGCCCAGCAGCGAGGAGGCGCCGAAGCGGAACAGGTCGGGCGAGAGCCAGCGGTCGCCCAGCTCTTCCTTGACCAGAGCCAGATACATCAGCGCGTCCTTCGCGGTCGAGATGCCGCCGGCGGGCTTGTAGCCGATGCGGGCGCCGGTCAACTCGTGGTAGTCACGGATCGCGCGCAGCATCACCAGCGTCACCGGCAGCGTGGCGTTCACGCCCTCCTTGCCGGTCGAGGTCTTGATGAAGTCGGCGCCGGCCATCATGCACACGAGGCTGGCGCGCGCGACGTTGCGCAGGCTGCCCAGCTCGCCCGTCGCCAGGATCGCCTTGACGTGGGCGGGCCCGCAGGCGGCGCGGAACTCGGCCACCTCGTCGTGGAGGGCCTGCCACTCGCCGGTCAGCACGTGGCGGCGCGAGATGACGATGTCGATCTCCCCGGCCCCCGCGGCCACGCTCTCGCCGATCTCGGCCACGCGCAGCCGGTAGGGCGAGAGACCCGCGGGAAAGCCGGCCGAGACAGCGGCGACGGGAATCCCCGATCCCTTCAGCGCCTCGACCGCCGTCGGCACCATCTCGTGGTAGACGCAGACGGCGCCGGTGGTCACGCCCGCCACCCCGAGCGCCTGCGCGATGTCGTGGCGAAGCGGTGCGCGCGCCTTGGCGCAGAGGCGCCGGACGCGGCCGGGCGTGTCGTCGCCCGAAAGCGTGGTGAGATCGATGCACTGGATCGCGCGGACAAGCCACGCCGCCTGCCAGTCCTTCTTGATCGAGCGGCGGCCGGGCAGCGCCGCGCAGCGCCGCTCGATGGCCGAGGTGTTGGCCTGCGTGCGCATCACGAGGTCGAGGTCGAGCGGCATCCCCGGATTGCGCGGCGCGCTCACCTGCGGCAGCGCGTGGCTGCCCTGCGCGCTCTCGCTCTCGCTCCGGGCCGTGGTTCTGGTCTCACCGTCCATTCGGGCCTCCCTCGCGCGCACGGTCTCACTTGTGCGGCGGGCCGGCAAGCGCGCAGGTGCCAAGCGCGCGCTCGAGGATCGCCGCCGTCGAGGCATCGCGCGGGCCGATGTCGCCGGGCTCGAGCCGGCCATATCCCTTCCAGTCGGTGGTGATGCCGCGGCAGTGCCAGTAGCCCATGTCGCGCCTTGGCCGCAGGCCCACAGGGAGAGCCGTGTCGGGGCGGTGCACGTCCCACCCCGCCCAGCGCAGCGGCCCGTCGGGGCGGATGCAGTATTTCGTCGGGCACGGCCACTCGCCGGTGCGGGTGTGGACGTGCTGGGCGTGGATGAAGGGCGGCGCTGTGCGGGGAGGGGGCTGCCGCCACGCGCCTGCGAACGAGACGAGGCCGAGCGGGCTCTTGACCGCCGCGTCGAAGATCGAGCCGCGGTGCGACCACACCAGCTCGTCGATGTCGACGTTCAGCACGGCACGGGCGCGGCGCAGGAAGCGCAGTCGCGCCAGGTTGAGCATCGCCGGCTGCAGGAACTTTGCGCCCCCCTTGCCCGACTTGCCCCGCGTCGGCCCGTAGGGCTGTGGGACGGCGAGCACCACCGCGCGCTTGAGCCCGGTCGGCGCGAGCACCTCGAGAATCGCCTCGGGCGGATAGTCGGAGGCGTTGTCCATCACCAGCATCGCCTCGAGTCCGTGCTCGGCGATGTGGAAGCGCGCCCAGTCGGCCAGCCATTCGGGGCGGTTGTCGCGGCTGATGTGGAGCGAGGCGTTGAGGCCCGCGAAATGCCCGGCCGAGTCGTCGCTGATCGCGCATTCCGCCCGCCACTCGCCCAGGGCGAGCGACAGCCGATCCGCCCCCTTCGGCGCGGCGAGTGTCGCGATCTCGTGGCGGCGGGAGCGGCGGACGCGCGGGGCCCGCAGGCGCCGCCCGTCGGCCTCGACCGTGTCGAGCAGGGGGCGCAGATCGTAGAGGCGCGGGCAGACGAGGTGCACCACGCCACCGATCCGAACCGCGTCGTACCACAGCGTGTCGAAGTCGTAGGCCGCCGCGAAGCCGGGTGCGCGGTGCTCCTCCGGCACGCGGATCGCGCGGGCGCGGCCCGAGCCGGCGAGGCTCAGACTCTCCATCCGGGCGACGTGGAAATCGGGCGGGGCGGGCATGACGCCCGCCTCCTGCCCTAAGCACTGCCGCTTGTGAAGCCTACTCGGCCGCGCGAGCGAGGCCGCCCGGCCCCTCCGGCGGGCGGGCGAGCCTGGCCCAGGCGTCGTACTGGCTGAGAAAGACCTCTCCCGTCAGGTGGTCGAGGAAATGCGAGCGCTTGAGACGGTCCATCACCGGGCCCTTCACCTCCGACAGGTGCAGGCGCAGCCCCATGTCGTGGAGACGCGATGCGATCGCCTCGAGACTCTCGAGCGCGGACAGATCCACCTCGTTGACGGCCGAGAACTGCAGGACGACGTCGCGGATCTGGTCGTCGCGCGTCACCCGGTCGAGGATGTAATCCTCCATGAAGCGGGCGTTGGCGAAGTAGAGCGACTCGTCGATACGCAGCGTCAGCAGATTCGGCGCGGTCTTGACCCGGTGACGGCGGATGTTGCGGAAGTGCTGCGTGCCGGGCACGAGCCCCACCTCGGCCACGTGGGGCCGCGACGTCTTGTAGAGGTAGAGCAGGATCGACAGCGCCACGCCCGCCGACACGCCCGCCTCGACCCCGAGGCCGAGCGTGAGGACGACCGTCGCGGCGACGGCGGCGAAATCGGCCTTCGAGTAGCCCCAGGCCGTCTTGAGGATCGAGAAGTCGACCAGCGACAGGACGGCGACGATGATCGTCGCGGCGAGCGTCGCCGTGGGCAGGAAGTAGAGCAGCGGCGTGAGGAACAGCGCCGCGAGCAGGATGCCGATGGCGGTGAAGGCGCCGGCCGCCGGCGTCGCGGCGCCGGCGTCGAAATTGACGACCGAGCGGGCGAAGCCGCCCGTCACCGGGTAGCCGCCCGAGACCGAGGCGGCGACGTTGGCCGCGCCCAGCCCGATCAGCTCCTGGTCGGGGACGATGCGCTGGCGCTTCTTGGCGGCGAGCGTCTGCGCGACCGAGACCGATTCGACGAAGCCGATGATCGAGATCAGGACCGCCGAGCCGATCAGCGCGCCCCAGAGATCGAGATCGAACGAGGGCAGCGTCGCGGGCGGCAGGCCGCGCGGCACATCGCCCACGATGGACAGGCCCCGCTCGGCGAGGCCGAGGCCCCATGCCACCAGCGTGGTGACGACGACGGCCGCCACGGGGCCGGCCTTGGTGAGGATGTCGGCGAGCCGCGGCGGGAGGCCCCAGCCGAGCAGCAGCGGCTTCAGCCCCTTGCGCACCCAGAACAGGAACGCGGTGGCCGCAACGCCGATGCCGAGCGCCCAGAAATTGGTGTCCGGCAGATTCGCCCAGAGCGACGAGAGGAGTTCCGGCAGAGTGTGGCCCTGCGCCGTGACGCCCAGGATGTGCTTGAGCTGGGACGTGGCGATGAGGATGCCCGAGGCCGTGATGAAGCCCGCGATCACCGGGTGCGACAGGAAGTTGGCGACGAAGCCGAGCCGCAGGAAGCCCATCGCCATCAGGAACGCGCCCGACAGGAACGCGAGCGTGATCGCGGCGAGCGCCACGGCACGCGGGTCGGTCAGGCCGAGATTGCCGATGGCGGCGGCCGTCATCAGCGAGACGACGGCGACGGGGCCCACGGCGAGCGCCCGTGACGTGCCGAAGATGGCGTAGCCCACCAGCGGCAGGATCGAGGCGTAGAGCCCCATCTCGGCCGGCAGGCCCGCGAGTAGCGCGTAGGCCAGCGACTGTGGGATCAGCATGATCGTGACGATCACGGCGGCGAGGCCGTCGGCCTCGAGGGTGCGCCGGTCATAGACGGCGCCCCAGTCGAGGATCGGCAGGTAGCGGCGGAGGGCGGGCGGGATCATGGGCCTTCGTCTTCGATTGGGCGGGCAGGACCGGGGGGCCAGCCCCCCGGACCCCCCGGGATACTTGGAGCAAGAAGAAGCGGGCAGGACGCCGGAGAGGGGCGCGCGTGTCGCTCTTGCGGGCGGCGCCTCCGCCGGGGCGGGGACGCCATCGGGTGATGGCCGCGCTCAGGCGGCGTGGGGGGTCACTCGGCCTTACCCCTTTTTCTGGCGCTGCAGGCGGTGGCAAGCTGCCGTGGCGCAGGCAAGGCGGGTATGGTTGTCATTCGGGCTGTCCTCGCTGG
>LJNT01000029.1 GCA_001314685.1 Rhodobacteraceae bacterium HLUCCA09 | reverse complement strand
AAACCCGATGGAGCGGTCCATCCAGCAGGAGCTCAAACGGCGCACAGTCAAGGTCAGGGTATTCCCCGGCGAAGACGCGCTGCTGCGCCTCGTCAGCGCTGTCCTCGTCGAGATCGACGAAAAATGGGCCTCCGACACAAAGGCCTACATCAAGTGGGAATGCCAGGATGCATGACCCGCTCTCAGCAGAATTTCCAGACAAAAGGTTGCTCAATCACGGAAGGGCGACGCTGAGCATGCCGTGCGGGGCGGCACCTAGATGGCTTGGATATCCCACTTTCAGCCCGTTTCCAGTTAGTGTGGTCGACGGCGTGCGCAGCAGCCAACTCGGGCTATATCCCAGAGAAATAGTTCGCAGCCGCAAAATCATAGATTTAGGTACTTTTTCCGGATGTGCGCGGTGCTAGGCTCATCGGAGACCGCTGGCGCGGGACCATGGCCGATCCGCGGCGACGACAGTCCGGAGGTGAATACGGATGACGGCGCACTCACGCTTGGACGATGATTCAAGCCGCCGCGCACGTGCGCTTCGCGGCATCCTGAAGATAGCACGGCTGGCTCTCCGGCTCGTCAGGAAGCTCGTCGACGTGATCCTCGTTGCGTTGCTTGCCGCCATGATCGGCCTGATTATGTTCCAGATCCTCGGCCGGTACGTATTCAACTACTCGATCTCCTGGTCGGAGGAGGCGGCGATCTTCGTCCAGACGTGGATCGTGATGCTCGGCGCCGGTCTCGCCATGCGCAACCGCCACCACATCGGGATAGATCTCTTCGTCTCCAGGTTACAGCCTGTCGCCCGATCGCTGCTCAAGTCCGCCTCGTTCCTGCTCAGCGCCTGGTTCCTGCTGGTGCTCGTCGTCGGCAGCTTCAGCCTCATCTCGCTAGGAATGATCATCAAGTCCACCGCGCTCCAGCTCCCGATGGTAATCCCCTACTCCGCGCTGCCGATCGGCCTGTCCTACCTGTTGCTCGAGTTCGCGCTCGCCACACTTCCCGACCTCGCGCCACAAGGCACGAAGCGAGCCGATGACCTCGCGGCCCCAAACGTTGGAGACTGAGATGAGCGTCGCTTTCGGAGGCTTCCTGCTGCTGATCCTCTCGGGCATGCCGATCTTTTTCGCGCTGGGCGTCGCCGCCCTGCTCGCGGTGGTCCTCCTCGTCGACGTGCCGCTCGCGATCGTGGCGCAACGCGTCTACGGCGGGGTGAACTCCTTCTCCCTGATGGCAATCCCGTTCTTCGTCACGGCTGGGGTGATCATGGCGGAGGGCGGCATCGCGCGCCGCTTCGTCGACCTAGCCGCGGCGCTGGTCGGCTGGCTCACGGGCAGCCTCTACCTCGTCGCGATCGTGACCGGGACCGGCCTCGCCGCAATCTCCGGCTCGGGGTCGGCGGATACGGCGGCCGTGGGCTCGATCTTGTCTCCCGAGATGCGCAAGCGCGGCTACGACATGGACCTCTCCGCCTCGATAATCGCCGCCTGCGGATCGCTCGCGCCGGTCATCCCGCCGAGCATCATCATGGTGATCGTCGCGATCACGTCGAACCTCTCCATCGGCGCCATGTTCCTCGGCGGCGTCGTTCCGGGGCTCATGATCGCCTTCGCCCTGTGCGTCACCTGCTGGCTGTACGCGCGGCGCCATCGCGAGCGCCACCAGGACAGCCAGCCGTTCTCGCTGCCCCGCCTTGGCCGCGCCTTCCTCGCCGCCGTACCGGGCCTGACGCTGCCGATCATCGTTGTGGGCGGGATCATCGGCGGCGTGTTCACGGCCACCGAGGCCGCCTGCATCGCGGTCGTCGCGACAATCCTGATCTCGCTGTTCGTCTACCGCGAGATCGGGATCGGCGACCTGCCGCGCCTCTTCCTGCGCGCGATAAGCCTGTCGGCGGCCGTGATGATAATCGTCAGCACGGCGAGCCTGTTCTCCTGGATCATCGCCAGCGTGGGCGCGCCGCAGCTGCTGGACGCCTGGATCAGGAGCGTGACGGAATCGCCCATCGTCTTTCTTCTCCTGGTGAACGTGCTGTTGCTCTTCGTGGGCATGTTCATGGAGAGCATCTCGGCGATCCTTATCATCCTGCCCGTGCTTATGCCGATCGCGGTCGGCTACGGCATCGATCCGCTGCAGTTCGGCGTCATGGCGACGCTGAACCTGTCGGTGGGCCTCATCACGCCGCCCTACGGCATCTGCCTCTACGTCGCGGCGATGGTCTCCGGCCGAACCGTGGAGCAGGTCTCCACGCGTGTCTGGATCCCGCTCGTCCCGATGCTCCTCGTCCTCGCGCTGACGGCCTACGTGCCGTCCGTCGCGCTGACGCTGCCGCGCCTCTTCTATCCGTGAACGGGCGAACCGGCCGCAACCCATCGACCAAGACCAACACAAGGGGAACCCAGACATGAAGACCTTACTGGCTACAGCGGCCCTCTCCATCGCCGCCCTCCTCGCGGCGCAAGCCGTCCAGGCCCAGGAGATCACGATTCGCGCCGGCCACACCAACGTGACCGGCTCGATCCAGGACATGGGCATGCAGAAGCTGCGCGACCTCCTGGAGGAGAAGACCGATGGTCGCGCGACGATCGAGATCTTCCCCAACGGGCAGATCGGCGACGAAGCGCAACTCGTCGAAGGTGTGCTGCTCGGCACGGTCCCGATGGCGATGACCTCGAATGCCCTGCTCAGCAATGTTGTCACGGACCTGCGCGTCCTCGACATGCCCTTCATGTTCGAAAGCATCGGCGCGTTGAGCAAAACTCTCGAGGGCCCGGCCAAGCCACTGATCCGCGACGCCGCCGAGGCGTCGGGGTACCAGCTGATCGGCAGCTACTCGTCCGGCATCCGCCACATGATGACGAAGAAGGAGATCAACACGATCGACGACCTCGCCAACCTGAAGATCCGCACGATGCAGCAGCCGATGCACGTCGAGGCTTTCCGCGCCTACGGGGCGAACCCCACGCCGATGGCCTACAGCGAGCTCTACGGCGCACTCCAGAGCGGCGTCGTAGATGGCGCCGAGGGCGCGACCTCTGACTACAACGCGCAGCGCTTCTACGAGGTGGCGGACCATTTCTCACTCGTTGGTTGGATCAACATGACGGCCCACATCTTCATGAACAAGGCCGAGTTCGAGGCCCTGCCCGAGGACGTGCAGACCGCTCTGCTCGAGGCCGGGGAGGAGTCGGCAGTGTGGCAGCGCGAGTTTGTGGTCGAACAGGAGCAGCCGCTCCTGGCCGAGCTGCGCGCCAAGGGCGTGACCATCGTCGAGCCGGACACCGCTCCCTTCCGCGAGGCCTCGATGCCGCTCTACGAGCGCTTCCTCGAGACGCCCTCGCAGAGGACCCTGTTCGAGGCGCTGTCGGAGTGACGCGCGCGGGATAACCGATGCCGAGCGGGTGCCGGGCGACTCGAGCCCGGCATTCGATTGCCTCGCCACGACCGTAGCGAAAGGACGTCTCATGATCGCCAACGACATCGACGACGCCGGCGCCGCTGGACCGCATGTGCCCGGGCTCGAGCTGCTCCGGGGCGCCGTCGACAGCCACGTCCATTGCGCGCCACACATCAACCGACGGACAGTGACCGTCTTTGACGCTGTGCGCGCGGCCGCCCGGTACGGCCTGTCGGGTCTCGGGATCATGGACGTGTTCGCGAACACGTCTGGCCTCGCCGCGCTCGCCGCCCGCGAGCTCGGCCACCTGAACGTCGACGTCTTCGGCGGGATCATTCTCGAGCCTTATGTCGGGGGCCTCACGCCGCGGGCAGTGCGGACGGCCCTCGGCATGGGATACGGCGCGGGCGGGGCGCGCTTCGTCTCGCTGCCGTGCCACCATACGGCCTTCGTCGCGCGCTCGGAGGGCCGCAGCCCCGCCTATGTAGAGGACACGCTCACCATCCCGCAGACCGGTCCGCTGCCAGACCCGCTACCCGAGATCATCGACATGTGTGTCGAGGCGGACGTGGTCTTCAACCTCGGCCATCTCTCCGGCCCCGAGGCAGTCGCGGTGGCGCGGGCGGCCGCGCGGCGCGGCTGCACGCGGATGCTCGCGCCGGCCGGCTACCTGGAACCCGACGAGGCGCGCGCGATCGTCGATACCGGCTGCATGCTGGAATACTCCTTCTTTGTCTTCAGCCACGCCACCGACATTCCCCAGACGATGATCGACGCGGAGAAGCATCGCTTCAAGCGAGCCGACTTCTTCAAGGCGCTGGCGATCGTCGCGGACGTCGGCGCCGAGCGGGTCGTGCTGTCAAGCGACAGCGGCGCCGTCGTCCTGCCGCCCCCCGTGGAGGCCCTGCGCGAGTTCGTCGTGATGTTTCAGGCGAGCGGGGTCGCCGACGCGGACCTGCGCCGCATGATTGTCGACAACCCGGCTGCGCTCTTCAAGGTCGCGCGCCCCGATCCGGCGGAGGGCTGAGCATGCGCATCGGGCTCGCCGCCTGCGTCCTGCGCTCGATTGAGATACTTCCGATCGCCCGCCAGGTGGGCTTCGACTTCCTCCTCGTCGACATGGAGCACGGCGCGTTCTCGCTCGGCGAGGCGGCGGCGTTGTGCGTGGCCGGGCGCGAGGCGGGCTTTCCCGTCCACGTCCGCGCGCCGGTGGCACGCTCCGAGCTGCTTTCGCGGATCGTCGATTTCGGCGCGGCCGCCGTCGTCGTGCCGCACGTCGAAGGCGCCGACGAGGCCCGGTTCGTCGTCGATCGCGTCCGCTTCGCGCCCCGGGGCGCGCGCTCCGTGCCGCCCCCGGTCGGTGCGACCGGATTTCGCCCAATGCCCGCCGCCGCGCTGATGGACGTCGCCGAGCGCGGGCTGGAGGTGCTCGTCATGATCGAGAGCGCGCGCGGCCTCGCCGCCGTGGACGAGATCGCGGCGGTCGCGGGAGTCGACGGCCTGGTCGTCGGAATGAACGACCTCGCCGCCTCGCTCGGCCTCCTCGACCGCCTCGGCGCGCCGGAGCTCGCCGCCGCCGTCGCCGAGATCGCGGAGGCCGCATTGCGGCGGGGCCTGCGCTTCGGCGCGATGGGCATGAGCGAGGCGACCGCACGCGCGCAAGGACCGGCCCTCGGTGCCGATTGGCTGGTCGCCGCCAACGACGTGAACCTCCTCTTCGACGCGGGCCGGGATCTCCTCGCGCGCCTGCGCTCGCCCGACGATCCGTGAAAGGACATCCGATGGACAAGCTGAACATCATCTACGGCGGCATCTCGTTCGAGGCGCGCTTCGAGACCGACAAGGCGCCCGCGACCTGCGCGGCCTTCCGCGAGAGGCTGCCCTTCCGCGACAAGGCGATCCACGTGCGCTGGAGCGGTCAGGGCGTCTGGGTGCCGCTGGGCGACACCGAGTTCGGCGTCGGCTGGGAGAACGCGACGAGCTACCCAGCGCTGGGCGAGATCATCCTCTATCCGGGCGGGGTGAGCGAAACCGAGATCCTCATCGCCTACGGCCGCGTGAGCTTCGCCAGCATGGCGGGCCAGCTGGCCGGCAATCACTTCATCACCATCACAAGCGGGCTCGACCGGCTCGCGGAGCTCGGGCGCCGCACCCTCTGGGAGGGTGCCCAGGACATCTCCTTCGAGCTCGCCTGACCGGGAGGCCATGATGACGAAACAGCTCGATCTCGCCATTCGCGGCGGCACGGTGGTGACGGCCGCCGACATAGTCCGCGCCGATATCGGCATCAGCGACGGGCGCATCGTGTCCGTTGCGCAGAGCGTTGAGGGCGCCGCGCGCGAGATCGACGCGAGCGGGCTGTGGGTGCTGCCCGGCGGCATCGACAGCCACGTGCACGTGGCCCAGCCGTCGGGGCCTGACATCGTCATGGCCGACGACTTCGCCTCGGCGACGGCGTCGGCGGCCGCGGGCGGCAACACGTTCGTCATGCCCTTCGCCCTGCAGGAGCGGGGCACGTCGCTGCGCGCGGCGGTGGAGGGCTACCGCGCGCTGGCCGAGGGCGCGTGCTACATCGACACGGCCTTCCACCTGATCGTCTCCGACCCGACGCCGGCGGTGCTGGGGCAGGAGCTGCCGGCGCTGGTGCAGGACGGGTACACGTCGTTCAAGGTCTTCATGACCTACGACGACCTCGTGCTCGACGATCGCCAGCTGCTCGACGTCTTCGCCGTCGCCCGCGAGCAGCGCGCGCTCGTGATGGTGCATTGCGAGGGCTACGACACGATAAAGTTCCTGGCCGAGCGCCTCGAGCGCGCGGGCAAGGTCGCGCCCTACTACCACGCGGTCTCGCGCCCCGAGATCGTGGAGCGCGAGGCCACCCACCGCGCGATCAGCCATTCCGAGCTCGTCGACGTTCCCATGATGGTGGTCCACGTCTCCGGGCGCGAGGCCATGGAGCAGATCCGCTGGGCGCAGCAGCGCGGCCTGAAGGTCTATGCGGAGACCTGCCCGCAATACATCACGCTGACGGCGGACGATCTCCAGGGACTCAACATGGAGGGCGCGAAATACGTCTGCTCACCCCCGCCGCGCGACGCCGAGAGCCAGGCCGCGATCTGGGAGGGCATCACGCAGGGCGTGTTCCAGGTGTTCTCCTCCGATCACTGCCCGTTCCGGTACGATTCGCCCACGGGCAAGCTCAATCCCAAGGCCAGGACGTCCTTCCGCTGGGTGCCCAACGGCATACCGGGCGTGGAGACGCGGCTGCCGATCCTGTTCTCGGAAGGCGTGAGCAAGGGACGGATCACGCCGCAGAAGTTTGTCGAGCTCTCAGCCACGAACCACGCCAAGATGTACGGGCTCTACCCGCGCAAGGGCTCGATCGGCGTCGGCTTCGACGCCGACATCGCGCTGTGGGACCCGAGCCGGCGCGAGACGATCGGCCAGGAGATCCTGCACCACGGCGCCGACTACACCCCCTGGGAGGGATTTGCGGTCACCGGCTGGCCGGTGATGACGATCGTGCGTGGGCAGGTCGTGATGCAGGACGGGGCCATCGTCGGCGAGCAAGGCTTCGGCCGGATCGTCAAAAGAGACCACAGCGCCTTCGCGCCGGCGCCCGCAGGCACCTGACGTATTCACATGAGACATTCTCCGACTTCGAAACATCATAGCGCCGGTCACGACGAACCGATCTTCGTCGGGTTACGATAGTCACAGAGGTACGAACACATGGACGCTCTGCAGGGCATCAGGATCGCGAGCTTCAATCACTTCTTGGCGGGACCCGCTGCTGCTCAGCTCCTGGCCGACATGGGAGCCGACGTCGTCGCGATCGAGCCCATCGACGGCGCCTTTCAGCGCAACTGGGCCGTGGCCGGGCATTTCGTCGACGGGCAGAGCGTCAACCACCTGTCAACCGGGCGCAACAAGCGCAGCATCGCACTCGACGTGAAGTCCCCCGAGGGCAAGGCGATCGCCCGGAGCCTCGTCTCCCGCTCCGATGTGGTGATGGAGAACTTCCGGCCGGGCGCGATGGCGCGCCTCGGCCTTGATCCGGAGCGCCTGCTCGCGGACGATCCGCGCCTGATCTACGCTGCGGTGACGGGCTTCGGCGTGGACGGACCCTTCTCGCAAAGGCCCGGGCAGGACCTCCTGCTCCAGGCCATGTCGGGCCTCGCCGCCCATACCGGCCGCGCCGACGGGCCGCCCACCCCGGTCGGCTCGGTCGTGATCGACCAGCACGCCGCGGCCCTGTGCGCCATGGCCATCGCGGGGGCTCTGTTCAGGCGCGAGCGCACGGGCCGTGGCGGGCGCGTCGACGTCAGCTTGCTCCAGGCCGCGGTTGACCTGCAGGCCGAGTCGATCACCGCCTGGCTGAACGGGGCGCCGCAGTCCGGCCCCCGCGGGCCGGGAGCGGTCGCGACCTGGTTCAGCCCCGGCGGCTACGGCGTGCACGCGACCGCGGACGGCTTCCTCGCCGTTTCGATGGCCCCGCCCGCGACCCTGGGGAGGGCGCTGGGTATCCCTGCGCTCGACGGCGTCCCGGACAGCGACTCGTTTGCGCGGCGCGAGGAGGTCACGGCGCTCGTCGCCGAGCGCCTGCGGACGCTGCCGACCGACGCCGCCGCCGCGCGGCTCGACGCCGAGAGCGTCTGGAACGCTGTCGTCGAAACGTACGACGAACTCATCGACAACCCGCAGCTGCGCCACCTCGGCAGCTTCCCGGTGATCGACGGCGCGACGGGCGCTCCTGTGACGCTCGTCGGCCATCCCGTGCGCTACGACGGCGCAGCCCCGACTGTGCGGCTGGTGCCGCAGCTTCTCGGCGCACAGACGCGCGACGTGCTTGCCGAGATCGGGTTGTCCGATCCGCAGATCGAAGACCTCGCGGCGCGCGGGGTCGTCGGCTGCGCCGACGGGAGCGCCGCGCCATGAAGCTCTCGATGCGGGTGCTCAGCTTCTGCCACTATCTCCAGGGACCGGCCGCGACGCAGTATCTCGCCGACATGGGCGCGGACGTCGTCAAGATCGAGCCGATCCGCGGCGCCTTCGAGCGACATTGGTCGGGCGGCGACTCCTGGGTCGACGGCGTGAGCGCCTTCATGCTCAGCGCCAACCGCAACAAGCGCAGCCTCGCGATCGACCTCAAGGACCCTCGCTCCCGGCCGGTGATGGACCGGCTGATCGACGGCGCGGATGTGATCGTGGAGAATTTCCGGCCGGGCGTCCTCGACAGGCTCGGCTACGGCTGGGAGGCCGTCCGCGCGCGCCGGCCGAGCATCGTCTACGCCTCGGCGACGGGGCTCGGGCCGGACGGGCCGGACGCCAACCGGCCGGGCCAGGACCTCTTGATGCAGGCGCGTTCCGGCCTCGTCGCCGCGACAGGATCGGCGGATGCAGGCCCGACGATCGTCGGCGCCGCGGTCGTCGACCAGCACGGCGCCGCGCTCTTGGCGATGGGCGTCCTCGCGGCCTTCGTGCGCAGGCTCCAGACCGGCGAGGGGACGCGGGTGGAGGCTAGCCTGTTCCAGGCCGGCATCGACCTTCAGGCGGAGGCGCTGACGAAGTACTTCGCCCGCGGTGTCGACGGCGACCCGATGACGCGGGGCGAGAACGTCGGCAGCTGGTACCACCACGCGCCCTACGGCCGCTACCGGCTGCGCGACTGCGCGATCGTCCTGTCGATGAACGACCCGGCGCGGCTCGCCGAGGCGCTGGACAGCGACGCCCTGCGTGCGCTCGTCGACATCGATCGCTACGCCGAGCGCGAGCGCTACGCCGCCGCGGTCGCGCAGGCGTTGCTGCCGCGCGCCTGGCGCGAGGTCGCCGCCGCCTTCGATCGCCACGGCGTCTGGTACGAGCGCGTCCAGTCCTACGACGAGCTGGCCGAAGACCCTCAGGCCCGGCATCTCGGGGTGTTCGTGGACTACCCCGTCGGCGAGACCAGAGCGCGGCTCGTGTCCCACCCCCTGCGCTACGACGGCGAGGCTCCGGCGGCGCGGCGCATGCCGCTGAGCCCAGGCTGCGATTCCCGCGCCGTGCTGGAGGAGGCGGGCGTTCCCCGCGACGAGATCGACGCCCTGATCGACGCCGGCGTCGTGGCCGCGCCCGCACCCCCGCCTGCGCCGTCACACGACTCAAGCCAGGAGCTGGAGAGATGAGCGAGACGATGACGTCGGACGAGATCCGCATGGTGATAGAAACCGTCTCGCGGTTCGTGCGAGAGAAGGTGCAGCCGCTCGAGGCCGAGGTCGAGGAGCGCGGCGTTGTGCCGGAGGACGCGCTGCGTGCCGTCAAGCGCGAGGCGCTCGGGCTGGGCCTCTTCGCCCTCAACATGCCGAGCGAGGTCGGCGGCGGAGGCCTCAGCACGTTCGACATGTGCCTCGTCGAGGAGCAGCTTGGTCAGACGTCGGACGCCCTTATCCGGCGCATCTTCGGGCAGGTCTACCCGATGCTGATGGCCTGCACCCCGGCGCAGCGCGAGCGCTATCTCCTGCCGACGGTGCAAGGCGACAAGATCTGCGCAATGGCCATCACCGAACCGGGGGCCGGCTCGGACGCAGCCGCGATCTCGACGACGGCGCGCCTGGAGAATGGGCGCTGGGTGCTCAACGGTACCAAGCACTTCATCAGCGACGGGGACGTCGCCGACTACCTCATCGTGATGGCGCTGACCGACCCCGAGACACGCGCGCGCGGCGGCATCACCCTCTTCCTCGTCGACAAAGACACGCCGGGCTTCAGGGTCTCGCGCAAGCAGGCCATGATGGGCCACCGCGGCTACGGGCACGCCGAACTCGTCTTCGACGATTGCCGCATCCCGGAGGAGGCCGTCCTCGGCGAGATCGGCTCGGGTTTCAAGCTGATCATGCAGAGCGTCTCGGCAATCCGCCTGTGCCACATCGGCGCGCGCTGCGCGGGCATGGGCCGGCGCGTGCTCGAACTGATGCGCCGGCACGCGGCCGAACGCCGGCAGTTCGGCGCCCCGATCGGCGACTTCCAGATGGTGCAGAAGATGATCGCCGACGCCGCGATCGACATCTACGCGACCCGCAGCATGGTGCTCGACTGCGCGCGCGACATCGATCTCGGCCTCGATCCCCGCGAGAAGGTCTCGATGATCAAGGTCTTCGCCTCAGAGATGCTGGGGCGCGTCGCCGACAGCGGCATCCAGGTCTTCGGCGGCTACGGCTTTACCAAGGACCTGCCGCTCGAGCGCATCTATCGCGACGCGCGGGTGACGCGGATCTACGACGGCACCTCCGAAATTCATCGCATGTTGATCGCGCGCAGCGTGATCAAAAATGGGCTGACCCTCTGAAGAGGGCGCGAACGACGGCGGGAGCGACATGAAGAAGCCTGAATACACGCCGCGAATCGGCGACTCGGAACGGTTCCACAAGACGATGACGGTGGCCGAGCAGGCCCTGTTCACCGGCATCAGCGGCAATCTCGGCGGCCTCTACGTGGACCGCAGGAAGGCCGAGCGCGCGGGCCTTCCCGACATGGCGGTCTTCGAGCTCGCCGGAGCGTCTCTCGTCTCGACCTGCCTCGCGCGCGTCGCGGGGCCCGGCTATCGCATAGCACGCTTCGAGATCGCGTTCGAACGGGCGCTGCCGGTCGGCGTCACGCTCGAGGTCGAGGCGACCCTCGTCGAGACCCGTGGAGAGATCCTCGTCTTCGCGCTCGACGTGCAGGCCGACGGCGTTCCCGCCGCGAGCGGGCGGGCGGAGCTCGCGCCCGCCGGCGAGGGCTGAAGCATGTACGACGTCATCCCCTTCAGCGCCTTGTCGGTCGGCGATCGCGCCAGCGTCTCGAAGACGGTGACCGAGGCCGACGGCGCGCTCTACATCGCGGCGACCGGCGACTTCGGCCCCGTGCACATCGACGAGCGTTACGCGCAGGCGACGCGCTTCGGCCGGCGCCTCGCGCCGGGCGTCATGGTCGCGGGCCTGTGCACGAGCGTGCTCACCGCCGAGCTTGCCGGCGTGCTCGGCGTTTCGATCGAGGATCGCTTCTGGTTCACCGGCCCGGTGTTCTACGGGGACACGATCACTATCGCGGTCTGGATCGCCGAGAAGGACGAGGCGACGCGGACACTGACGTGGGAGGCGTCCGCCACGAACGAGGCGGGCCTCGAGGTACTCAAGGCGCGCGCGACGCTGAAATACCCGCGGCCGAAGGAACCTAGGAGAGACGCATGATCAAAGCCACCGACCTGCGCGGCCTCACGGTCGCGACCGTGCTGCCATTCGACGCCGCCGGCGCAATCGACTGGGCGGGCTTCGACCGTGTCCTGGACTACTGCGCGCGTCCCGACGACGTGGCGGCCGTCTTCGTCAACGGCCATGCGGGCGAGGCGGCTTCCCTGTCCGAGGACGAGCGCTCGGCCGTGATCCACCGGGCGCGCCGCGCGATAGGGAGCGGCAAGCCGCTCCTCGCCGGCGTGATCCCGCACGGCGTCGAGGACGCGATCGCCCAAGCCCGCGCAGCACAGGCGGCCGGGGCGGATTGCTACGTGATCTTTCCGCCTGCCGCGCTTGGCGGGGGAGCGGCGGCGACCTCCGCTCCCGCGGCCTATGTCGAGGCGGTGACGCGGGCGGTCGACCTCCCCGCCTCCGTATTCCAATACCCGCTCGTCTCCGGCTTCGGCTACGCGACGCAGACGCTCGTGGCGATCGGTTCGCTCGATCGTGTGATCGCGATCAAGGAGGGCAGCAACGCGATGCTCGCCTACGAGCAGAACTTTCGTGCACTGAAGGCCTCCTGCCCCGACGTCGCGGTGCTGCCGTCGAACTTCGACTGGTTTCTGGCTCAGCTCGCCGTGGGCGGTGACGGCATCCTGTCGGGCCTCGCGAGCCTCGCGCCGCACTGGCTGGCGGACCTCTGGAAGGCCGCGGAGGCCGCAGATCTCGCCGCCATGCGCCGGGCGAGCGACAGGCTGCACCCAATCGTGCGCGCGATCTACGGACCCGCGCCGACGATCTCCATGCACACGCGGATCAAGATCGGCCTGTGCGCCCTCGGCGTCATCGAGAACGCTGCGCCGCGCCTGCCTCTCGTTCCAGCGACCCCAGAAACCGAAACGGCGGTACGCGACGTCGTCCGCGCGAGCGGCCTTCGGGCCTGACGTCCGACCGCTAGGAGTGAAAGCGTCATGACCTCGAACCCACGAAAACATTCTTATGGCGGCGTGTACGCCTCGACGATCTGCCCGATGCACGCGGACGGAAAGCTGGACGAGAAGAGCCTCGGGCAACACCTCAAGACGGTCGTCCATGCCGAGGGGATGGCCGGCCTGCTAGTGAACGGGCATGCCGGCGAGAACTTCGCGCTCGACGAGGACGAGCTCGTCGCGGTCGTTGAAATTGCCAGAGAGGTGTCGGGCCCGAGCCGCGTGATCGCGGGCGTCAATGCCGAGCGCACCGACGTCGCCGCGCGGATGGCCGCGGACGCGGCGCGCGCCGGCGCCGATGCGGTGATGGTGTTTCCACCCTTCTCGTGGGCACTGGGCGCCGACGACCGCCTGATCCAGGAGCACCACCGCGCCGTTGCTAAGGCCTCGGGGCTGCCAGTCTTCCTCTTCCAGGGCTCCGTCAATTCCGGGCGCACCGCCTTCGGCGCACGCACGCTCGCCGGCCTTCTCGAGATCGATAGCGTGGTTGGTATCAAGGAGGGCAGCTGGGAGACTGCCGCCTACGAGGCGACGCGACGGCTCGTCGGGCGCCTGCGGCCTGACGTCGGCGTCATGGCGTCGGGGGACGAGCACCTCTTCACGTGCTTTGCCATCGGGAGCGAGGGCAGCCTCGTCAGCCTCGCCGCCGTGGTGCCGGAGATGATCGTCGCCTTGGACAGGGCCGTCTTGGCCGGGGACATGGCCGGGGCGCGCCGTGTTCACGAGCGGCTCTACGAACTGGCGCACACGGTCTATGCCGCACCAGGCCACCTCGCCACCCTGCGGCTGAAGACTTGCCTCGTTCTCCTGGGACGTCTCGACGCGCCTACCTCGCGGTGCCCGATCGAGAGGCTCGGGGACGAGGAGATCGGCCAGCTGCGTCGAGCCTTGGCGGCGGCCGGCATGCCGGCGGAGCGGGGTTGACGACATGTCCCACCTGCACATCGTCCTCGTCGACGTGGCCGAGGACGTCGAGAGCGACTTCGATCGCTGGTACGACGAGGTCCACATACCGGCGATCCTCGCCTGCCTCGGCTGGCTGTCGGCTCATCGGCGGACCTGCCTCGAAGGCGGCCTAAAACACGTGACCGTCTACGAGGTGTCGGGGCCGGAAGCCTATGCGACGCCGGAATTTCGTGCCATCAAGGGCTTCGACCCGTTCGAGCCGTACGTGTTCAATTTCAGGCGGCTGAGGCTGGCTCCGCATGACGGCCGGCAGCCGGTCGCGTCGCCGAGGTGAGACCGAATGAATCTGAGGCAGCTCGAGATCTTCAGTGCCGTCATGCGCTTTCGCACCACGGTCGCGGCGGCGCAGGAACTTTCGATGTCGCAGCCGGCGGTGAGCAACGCGATCAAGCACATCGAGTCCCAACTCGGCTTCCGGCTGTTCGAGCGCGCCGGCAACAGGCTGGTTCCGACCGAGGAGGGCAAAATCCTTCTCGATGAGGCGGAGCCGCTGTTCATGCATCAGCAGGCTCTCAACCAACGCGCGAACGATCTTAGGGCCGGCCGCATCGGCCGGATTCGGATCGCGGCTACCGCCGAGCTTTCCGAGTCGATTCTTCCGGGAGCGATGATGCGCTTTCTCGAGGAACATCCCTCCGTGCACCTCTCGCTCGATACACGGCCCCTCGCCAGCGTTCTTGACGCCGCGGAAACGGGCCTCGCCGACGTCGGCTTCGGCATGGAGGCGCACAATCGACATGCGCTGAACCTCGTGCCGATCGCTCAGATGAGGACCGTGTGCGTGTGCCAATCCGACAGCGCCCTCGCCGCGCTCCCCTTCGTCACCCCGCCCGACCTCGTCGATCAGAAGCTCATTGCGCCCCAGACGAGCAACGGGATCGGCGTCCTGATCGCGGAGGCGTTCGCCAAGGCGGCAACGCCGTACGCGCCAACCGTCGAGGTGCGCTTCCTCAACGTTGCCGCGCGGCTCGTTCAGGAAGGCTGGGGCTCGGCGCTTCTCGACGAGCTGACGGTCACGAGCGGGCGCTACTCCGACCTTGAGGTACGGCCGTTCCAGCCAACCGTGAGGCTGGAGCTTTCGGCGATACTCCCGAAGAAGCGTATGCCCTCGCGCCTATCCCTGTCCTTCATCACGATACTCCGAAAAGAGGCTCAGCGCCGGCTCGACCTCCTGCGCGCCCATAGTGAAGCGGGCGAGTGTCCGTTAGGCGAAACGCTGGCGAGGCGAGCATCGACTGAATGAGGACGCCGGTCCTGGAAATCAAATCCGAAGGTGAGCCATGGTCCCCGCGACACCGCGCCCCGAAGACACCTACGACGTCGCGATCGTCGGCGGCGGCATCGCTGGCCTCGCCGCGGCGTGGCGGCTTCGAAATCGTCGCTGCATCTTGCTCGAGGCGGACGCTCGACCAGGGGGCAGATTGTACTCGATCGGCTGGGCCGGCATCCCCCTGAACCTGGGCGCGCATATGGTGCCCGGCGCCGGCAGCACCGTTGGCGATCTCGTCGCGGAGATGGGCCTTGAAACCCGTCGTCTCCCCCCCAATCTATTCGGCCTCGAATATCGTGGCCGTCGACACCTGCATCTGCCGACGCCGCTGCTTCCGTTTGCGATGCGGCTCACCTTTACCGAGCGGCTGGCCTTCATCCGGATGGGCGCAAAGCTTCGGCTCGGTGCGCGTCGAAGCGTCGCCGGCGGCCGGATGCGCGAGGGCGAGAGCGCGGACGACGTCCGCGCGCGCCAGCTGGCGTTCGAGGACGAGCGAACGCTGGCGGATGCAGTCGGCCCATTGCCGGAGCGTGTGAACCTGCTCTTTCGCGCGCTGACCGAGCGGAACGGCGCTGATCCGTCCGAAATGTCGGCCGGTCATGGTCTGAGATCCTTCGCCAACGTCTGGGCTCGGACGGCTCCGGGAACCAACCTCGTCGGCGGAACGAGCATGCTGCCGATCGCGCTCGCAAACCGGCTCGGGCCGATCGTGAAGCCGGGACACCGGGTCGTTCAAGCCCGCCTGACGCGGTCCGAGACCGATCCTGTGGTGACGCTGACGGTCGAGGGGCCGGCAGGCGAGCACGCGATCGACGCGCGCACGTGCATTTTGGCGACTCCCGCTCACGTAACGCGGGCCATCGCCGCGGGCCTGCCCCCCGCCGCCCTTTCGGCTCTGGAGCGAATACGGTACGGGGCGTACCTGACGATGAGCATTGCCCTCGACCCCATGGACCACGTTTCCTGGAAGGACACCTACGCCATCGCCACGCCGGACCTCGCCTTTTCGGTTCTATTTAACCATGATGCGATGCGGCACGAGCCGAACGGGCATTCGGTTATGCTCTTCAGGGGCGCGCTCGGGGCCGCTCGCTCGATCGCCGAGGACGAACCGACCCTCGTCTCGCGATGGCTCGAGGATCTCGAGATGCGTTTCCCGGAGACGCGCGGTCGTGTTCGGCATGTGGAGATCGCGAAGTGGCAAACAGGCGCGCCCTTCGCAACACCTGGGCGAGCCCGCCTGCAGCCCGCGCTGGATGCGGTTGAAGGGCCCTTTCTGCTGGCGGGCGACTATCTCGAGTTCCCCAACATGGAGGCTGCCGCAGGGTCGGGACGTCGCGCTGCGGAACGCGCAGAGCGGCTGCTGGCCTTACCGTAGGCCACGGGCCAGGGAAGCTTGCGACGCTGTCCGCAGTCACCCCTTACCCGCCTGCCGGCCGCGTGCGGTCGACCACCCGTCCGCGCCCGGGTCCCAAGCACCTGCCGCAATCCATGACGACCTCGCCGCGGGCCATCGAGGGCAGCATAACGTTCAGTCTGGCAAAGCCGCTCGCTTCAAGTTCAACAACGAGCGGGACATCCCTCCTGTGCCAATCCGCAAGTCTCTGCAAAACGAGGAAAGAAAAAATTCTTCGTTCAAATCGTAGCGGTGCAAGCAGGACTCGAACCTGCAACCAGGAAATTATGAGCGGCTGGTTCCCCAACGGGACAGCACCGAAAACCAAGGTACAAGGGCTTTCGATGCGGATTCCGATTTAATCCGGCTACCGATTCCGATTTGAAGCCGGCCAGTCATTCCGGAACGAAGCCGGCCACCATTCCGATTTGAAGCCGGCCACTTTCTGAGGTCTGAGCGCACCACGTGGCCGTCCTTGAGCGGCGTCGTCCCGCGCTCGCCCGCCGCCGCCAGCCGGAGCGCCGGATCGAAGCGCAGTGCATCGGCGTCGTCCTGGTCGCGCCAGCCCTGTCCGAACAACACGAGCACCGTGCGCAAGAGCGCGTCGAGCCGATAGGTGACAAAGTCGGCTCGCCGCGGATCGGCAAGCCGCCCCACCAGCCATGGCACGATCCCGGAGCGCTCCAGGATCTCTCGCAGAAGCACCGCCCCGGCGTCGCCGGTGAGGCGCTCGGGACGGCTCTCGACGGACAAACCGCGGTTGAAGGACGTCGTGAACAGAGGTAGTGTTTCACCCATGGCGTAGCGCGGTGCTCGGAGCAGAGTTTCGTTTAGCAGTTTGATTCTACTACGAAATCCGCGCCACGTCAGCCTTCAGGAGCCCCGCCGCTGAATAAGGCGGGGTGACATTTCCTTGGCAATGCCCGGGAATCCGGACGAAGCCGACCTTTGGAGCAATTTTGGTAGCGTCCAAGGAGCTGGTGTAATTTGAGTGCCGTCAACGGTGTGATCCTGGGTGGCCATCGAGGTGTATGGTCGAGGTGGAGTTTGCTGACTTCAA